>NZ_LPWE01000001.1 GCF_001723355.1 Methyloceanibacter stevinii
GCGGTGATCAAGGTCGCGGCGCCACCGAGATCGAGGTGAAGGAGAAGAAGACCGCGTCGACGATGCGCTGAACGCGACCCGTGCGGCCGTCGAGGAAGGCATCGTGCCGGGCGGCGGCGTTGCGCTGCTTCATGCCTCGAAGGGTCTGAAGGCCAAGGGCGACAACGACGATCAGGAGGCCGGCATCAACATCGTACGCCGCGCGCTCCAGGCTCCGATCCGCCAGATCGCCGAGAATGCCGGCGTTGAAGGCTCCATCGTGGTCGGCAAGGTCATGGATCAGAAGTCGCCGACTTTCGGCTACGACGCCCAGAACGACACCTATGTCGATCTGATCGACAAGGGCATCATCGACCCCGCCAAGGTGGTCCGCACGGCGCTGCAGGATGCCGCTTCCGTGGCCGGCCTTCTGGTCACCACCGAGGCCGGTGTCGCCGAGCTGCCGAAGAAAGATGACCCCATGCCGATGCCTCCGGGCGGCATGGACGGCATGGGCATGATGTAGTCCACGCCTCTCAAGGCTAGAAACTACAAGGGCCGTCCCTCGGGGCGGCCCTTTTTCTTTGCTAGCAAACGGTGTGCTGTGGCAATATATTCAACCTATAGGTGTTACCAGACCGCAGCCCCATGGAAGACTGGAGGCGACATGGCAGACGATCCTGCGAAGGTGAAAATCACCGCCGAAATATCGGCGACGCTTTTTGAGACCTTGAAGAGCCTGGCTGAGCAGCGTGGCGTATCGGCCAACACCATTCTCTCTCAGGCCATCAGCACAGAGAACTTCATTTCTGAGAACGAAGCCGCCGGTTCCAAGCTCCTCATCGAGAAGCCGAACCACACACTGACACAGGTGACCAGGAAAAAGCCGTCTATGTAGGGATGGGAGGTACGCCTCATGACCGAGAATCCAGATGCTGGAAAGATGATCATCGATCTCACGAAACTTCACCCAGCCAGCGCGGCCGGTGCGGGAGGCGATGGCAATGGCGGCTTCACCACGACGCCCTATGACCGCGAACGGAAACGGGAGACGATGCGCGGGTGGATCGCGATGCTGCTGCTCATAACGCTTCTTGTCGTGATCGGCACCATGATCGGCATCGCCAGCTATTCCACCGTCGGCTGTCTGAGCAGCAATTCGGAATGCACAACCGAAGCGCTGCGACTAACCGGGATCCGATCGATCGGTGAAATCTTGCTGGCGCCACTTGTCGGCCTGGTGGGCGCCGTGACGGGCTTCTACTATGGCGAGAAAAGCGCGACCGAACGTCAGGGCGCTGGCTAGGCAAATTCGGACCGGAGCGATTTAGTCCACGAGGCATCCGGCCGCCGCGTCGAGCCCGGCCGGCTGACCCCAATCGTTGGCGGGCACGTTGGGGAACGACTTGCCGAAGTCCTGCTTCACCATCTCGAACTTGAGCGGCACGTTCGAGCTATCCGGAAAATCCACGACCCAGAAATAGTCGTGATTGCCGGACGGCCATTCGCGCGGCACGCCCGGCAGGATGTCGAGGTGGAGGAGCTGCCTCAGCGTGACAGCGGCCTCGCGCTCGTATTTCTTGTCGTATTCGGGGTCGGCGATGTGCCGTCGGTCCCAGACCATGACGATCGTCTTGCCCTTGAGCGCCGGATTGTTGAGCACGTTGCCAGCGGCCTCGCGCGTGCGCTCGTGCAATGCCTCCTCCAACTTCTTGGGGTCGTCCTGCGGGAGCACCGAATAGTGGATCACGGGCTTGCGCCAGCTCGACGAGGCGGGCGTCACGGTCGCGACCGTATGGGGCGTGATGGCGAAGAAGAACGCGGGCGCCGTACCCTCGCTAAAGAGGGATTTTGCGGCCTTCTCGCCAAGATAGTTGTAGTGCAGGCCTTGCGCGCGCTGACTTCCGATCTCGCAGAGTTGCCAGGCATCCGCCGCTTCGGCGCTGGTCAGGATCACGATACCGGCCGGCGCGGCCAAAGCGGCGACTGGCAAGACAGCAGCCGGCACGGCGAGCGATAGGACGAGCGCTAAAATCGAGCTGCGCATGGATGGCCCCTTCGGATTGCATTTACAAAACGGGGCCGAGCCTAGCCACGGCGGCCGGTCGTCGCCAGGGACCTCAACGCAAACGTGATCGACCGTGAGCGGTGAGCCCGAGAAATCGCTCAGCCTGAGAGCGCGCCGAGGATCGCCGCCTTGAGCTCCTTGGCCCGCCCGTCCCAACTGGCGCGCTTGGCTGCCAGAAGGTGGGCTTGCGACTTCAGAATGAGACCGTCCTCGAGCACTTTGAGGTGGTTCGCCTTCAGCGTCGTCCCGGTGCTCGTGATGTCCACGATGAGTTCGGACGTGCCGGTGGCGGGCGTCGCCTCCGTGGCGCCGACGCTCTCGACAATACGGTACCCGGTGACGCCCTTCTGCGCGAAGTAGCGCCGCGTCAGGTTCATGTATTTGGTAGCGACACGCAGGCCCCGGCCGTGGCTGCGGGCGAATTGCTCGGCTACGTCTTCCAGGTCCGCCATGCGCGACACGTCGAGCCAGCACTCGGGCACGGCCACGACCACATCCGCGTGGCCGAAGCCCAGCGGCGCCAGGAACTCGATACGGCTGTCGACGTCATGCAAACTCTCGCGCACGAGATCTTCGCCGGTAATGCCGAGGTGCACGCGGCCCGCGCGCAGCTGGTGCACGATCTCGGCCGCGGAGGTGTACTCCACGGCGACATCGGGCAGTCCGTCGAGCTGGCCGCGATAGCCGCGCTCATGGCCTTTGACCCGCAAGGTATAGCCCGCCGCTTCGAACAGGCTCGCGGCCTGCTCCTTCAATCGCCCTTTCGAAGGGACGGCGATGACGAGGGACGGCGCGCTCATGACGATGCCCTCCCCACGGCGGCGAGCAGGCGCTCGGTGTGGATGGCCGTGCCGACGGCCGGCACCGGGGTTGGGGCGCCGAGTGCCGTCAACAGATTGTCGTAGCGGCCGCCGCCGGCGACGGGCTCGGTCTCGTCCATCCCCGGCGCGCCGATCTGGAAGACAAGGCCCGAATAGTATTCCAGCTTGCGGCCGAACTCCGTCGCGAAGGTCGCATTCGTCAGATCGACGCCCTGCTGCTCCAGCAGGTCGAAGCGGGACACGACCGTGGAGAGCGCCTCATCGATATCGAGCCCCGCGCCGCGCGCGATCATGGCGATCTTGTCGACAGCCTCGCGCGGCGGGGCGGACACGCCGAGATAATACTCGATGACCGTAGCCACTTCGCGCGGCAGTGTGTCGGCGAGAAGATCCGCCGCCCGATCGAGCAGGCGTGTGGCGATCTCCCGCAAGGTCCGATTGCCCGCAAGGGGAATGCCCTCGGCCTCGAGGTAGCCGGATACGATGTCCTCCGCCTCTTCCTGACTCTTGCCTGCGATTTTCTCGCCAAGCGCCGTCAGGATACGGTCGGGCTCGATGCGCGTGCCCTTTGCGAGCTGGTCCACAAGCGCGTGGAAGCTCGGCGGGCGCCAGAAATAGTGGCGCAGCTTGAGCCGCCAGCGCTCCGGCAAATCCAGTGCGTCGATCAGCGCGTAGAACAGCGCGATGTCGCCGAAGCCGATACGATAGTCGGACAGCCCAGCGCTTCGCACCGCCTGCACGGCGAGCAGCAGCACTTCCACGTCGGCGGCGGCCTTGTCGGGCGCGCCGAAACATTCCACGCCCGCCTGGCGGAATTCGCGCGGGTGCATGACGCTCGGGCCCAGCGGCTGAAACCGAAATGCGGGGCCGTTGTAGCAATAACGGGCTTCTGCGTCGGCTTGCGGGTGACGCTCCAGGTAGAGCCGGGAGACGGGCACGGTGAGATCCGGGCGCAGGCACAGTTCCTCGCCCGCGAGATCGGTGAAGACGTAGGAACGCGCGCGGATCTGCTCGCCGATCTGATCGAGAAAGACGCCAGCGGGCTGGATGATCGCGGGTGCCACGAATTCATACCCGGCCTCCCCAAACAGCGCGACGAGATCGCGGGCCTGGCCTTCGAGGGCTTCGAACGCTTTGGCGGATTCGGCGGTCATGGGATTACGCCTTGTACCGGTCGAGGACCTTGCGCACGCCGGCGACGAGTTCGGCCTCCGGCACGGCAAACTGCGCCTCGGCCTGTTTCTTCAAATACTCTTCGCGATCCTCGATCTTGGTGAGACCGGCGCCGAGTACGAGATCCTTGATCTGAACTTCGCCGCGCTCTTTCTCATCGCCGCCTTGGATGACGACGCAGGGGCTGCCGCGCTTGTCAGCGTATTTCATCTGCGCCTTCATGCCGGACGAGCCGAGATAGAGCTCGGCGCGAAGGCCTGCGTCGCGCAAGGTCTTGACCATTTTCTGGTAGTCGCCGAGGCGGTCCTTGTCGAAGACGAGCACGACCACGGGGCCGCGGGTCTCATCGCCCTTGTACTTGCCGAGAAGCTGCAGGCCGAACAGAAGGCGCGATACGCCGACCGAGATGCCCGTGGCAGGGACACGTTCGCCGGTGAAGCGCGCCACGAGTCCGTCATAGCGCCCGCCGCTCATCACGGAGCCCAGCCGGATGGTCTGTCCCCGTTGATCTTTGATCGTGGGCGTCAGCTCCGTCTCGAACACGGGGCCGGTGTAGTACTCCAGGCCGCGCACGATGGAGGGGTCGAATCTGATCCTGTCGGAGCCATAGCCAGAAGCTGAGACGAGTTCGAACAGCTCCTCCAAATCTCGAATTGCTTCCTCGGCTGACTGCGACGACCCCAAGGTGGCTAACAAGCCAACAAGCGTATTGACGTTGGAGTAGGACCCGTCCTGCTCAAAGCGCTCAAGGTCACGCCCAAACAGGAAGTCGCAAATGAATCGGATCTTGTCTTCCGGTAAGCCCGCTCCCTCGGTGAAGTCACCGCTATCGTCTTTGCGACCCTTGCCTAGCAGCGCCCGTACCCCGTCTTCTCCGAGTCGATCGTACTTGTCGATTGCTCGCAGGACGGTGAGACGAGTTTTGGTGTCGTCCGCCGCGAGCCCAGCGCCTTCCAGCAATCCATCGAGAATCTTGCGGCTGTTGACCTTCACCACATAGTCGCCGCGCGGGACGCCGAGCGCCTCCATGGTGTCGGCAGCGAGCATGCACAGTTCTGCATCGGCCGCGACGGAGGGCGCGCCGACCGTATCGGCATCGAACTGCATGAACTGGCGGAAGCGGCCGGGGCCCGGCTTCTCGTTGCGCCAGACGGGGCCCGTCTGATAGCGGCGGAAGGGCTTGGGCAGGGTCTGATAGTTCTCGGCCACGTAGCGGGCGAGCGGCGCCGTCAGGTCGTAGCGCAGCGAGAGCCATTGCTCGTCGTCGTCCTGGAAGGAGAACACGCCCGCGTTGGGCCGGTCCTCGTCGGGCAGGAACTTGCCGAGCGCGTCGGTGTATTCGATGGCCGGCGTCGCCAGCGGCTCGAACCCGTAGAGCTCGAACACCTGCTTGATCGTGGCCAGCATCGCCTCGGTCGCGCGAATCTCCTGCGCCGAAGCGTCTTGCAGGCCTTTGGGCAGGCGCGCCGCGGGGCGCGTGTTCTCTGAACCCTGCCCGGGCTTATCGTCGTTCTTGCTCATGAGGGATGCGGCAGATTTCAATTAGCTTTTGCCGCCGCGTTCTAGCCCATCGCTCCCCTGCCAGCAAGCAATGGGCCTTGTTCGCCCCGGGACTAATTGGCCGGAGACTAATCGGCGAGCGCCTTTTCCTTGGCCGAGGCCTTGGCCATCTCGACCAGCGCCTCGATGGGGTGGGCGCGGTTGCGCATCTTCGACAGGGCCGGCGGGCATGGGCCGCCGGTGGCCCAGTCGAGAAGCTCCACCGTGTGGACGATCGGGATGTCCGTTCCGGCCTTTATCTGGGTCATACAGCCGATATTGCCCGTGACGATCACGTCCGGGGCAATCGATTCGATGTTCTTCACCTTGCGGTCCCGGAGTTCGGCGGACAGTTCCGGCTCGACGATGTTGTAGGTGCCGGCGGAGCCGCAGCACAGATGCCCCTCCGGGATCTCGGTCAGGGTGTAGCCCGCCTGTTCCAGGAGCTGCCGGGGCAACTCCTCGAGCTTCTGCCCGTGGCCCAAGGAGCAGGCCGAGTGATAGGCGACCTTGAGCCCGGTCCACATCACCGGGGGATTGAGCGAAATCTCGTTTAGGAACTCGGTCGCATCGCGCGCCAGTCCGCCCACATATTCCGCCCGCTCGGCGTAGCCATGGTCGCGCTCCAGGAGACTACCGTAGTCCTTGAGCATGGTGCCGCAGCCGCTCGCGGTCGGGATGATGGCGTCCAGCAGACGCTCGCGCATGACGGCCGTCAGCGCATCGATGTTCCGGCGTGCGTGGGCACGTGCTTCCTCGTCGCGCCCCAGATGATGGGAGAGCGCGCCGCAACAACCTTCGTCCTTCACGACCATCACGTCCACGCCGTGGCGGCGCAGGAGACGGATAGCCGCCCTGTTGATTTGCGGCGCCAACACCTCCTGAACGCAGCCCAGCATGATGGCCACACGCTTCGGCTGCGGCCTCTTAGGATTGTAGGCGGAGCGCGGACGCAGAATTTTGAGCTTCAGCGCGTCCTTCGGGACCAGCTCCAGCGCCGCAGCGATGCGTTTCATGCCGAGCTTGCCGATCACGTCGCGGAAGGGCCGGGCGAACCAGCCGAGGATCAGCATGGCCTTGAACCGGCTCGGATAGGGCAACACCCGGCTCAGGAACATGCGCATGGTGTTCTTGTTCGGGCTGCGGTGTCCGCGCTGCTCGATGCGCGTGCGCGCGAGATCGACCAGATGCATGTAGTCGACGCCGCTGGGGCATGCGGTCATGCAGCCGAGGCACGAAAGACAGCGGTCGATGTGGTGAACCGTCGACGCCGGCACGTCGCGCGTTTCGAACATCTGCTTCATCAGATAGATACGCCCGCGCGGGCTGTCCCGCTCGTCGCCGGTCAGCACATAGGTGGGGCAGGTCGCCGTGCACAGACCGCAATGGACGCAGCGGCGCAGGATCTCGTCCGCCCGCGCGATGGACGGGTCTCCAAGCTGCATGGAGTTGAAGTTGGTTTCCATCGCGCGCTACTGGCCCCTGTACAGCCGGCCGGGGTTGAAAAGCCCAAGCGGATCGAACGCGTGTTTCAGCTTCGCCGCCAGGACATCGTGCGGCGGCTCCAGAGGCTGAAACACATCAGTCTCCTTGCGAATGGCCGCATCCGCGCGGATGAGGGTGGCATGGCCGCCGAACTCCGCAAGCTGACGGCGAATATCGACCGCGGCCGCGTCGGTCAAGGACGGCGTCTCGATCCAAAGAAGACCGCCGGACCAATCGTAGGCCACATGGACGTCCACCTTACGCGCGAGGTTGCCGACCAGCGTCGCCGCCTTGCTCGGAACCGTGGAGACGCGCCACAGCGGATGCTTCGTGCCCTGGAACATCTTCAGCGATCGCACGTCCTTCCAGAAGGTCTGGCTGCGATCGGTATCGAGTTCGAGTTCCGGCCCATAGGCGAGCAGCGCCTCGCGCAGTCGGCTGGTGCGATACCGGGCCGAGGCGGGAAAGCTCTCCACGCGGATCGCCGTCACGGCCTTGCCGTTCCCGGCGAGGTCGGCATCCGACAGCCGGGCGGCGAGCGGAGCATGAAGATGAACCGTACCGGACACCTCGTAGGGCGTGCCCATCGCAAGACACAGAGCTTCGACGGCGGCGAAATCGGTAAGCCCGAAAAACACGAGCGTCCGGGATTCGCGCTGTACCGGTAGGACTTTCAGCGCAACTTCGCACATCACGGCGAGCGTGCCCCAGGACCCGACCAGCGTCCGGGCGATATCGTAGCCGGTCACGTTCTTCATAACGCGCCCGCCCGACTTGATGATCTCGCCGCGCCCGTTCACAGCGGTGACGCCGAGAACGTGATCGCGCACTGCTCCTTTGAGAATGCGGCGGCTGCCGGAGATGTTCGTCGCGACGAGACCGCCGACGGTGCCCTCGCCCGGGCCGTAGCCCATTACCGGCGCGATATCGACGGGCTCGCAGGCGAGTTCCTGATCGTTCTCCGCAAGCGCCGCTTCGATCTCCGTCAGCGGCGTCCCGCATTTGGCCACCATCACGAGCTCGGTTGGCTCATAGAGGGTGATGCCCTTCATGTTCTCGGTGCTGACAACCGCGCCCGCACGGACCGCATGGCCCAACTCGCGCTTGGTGCCCTTGCCCATGATCTCCAGGGGCGTGCGGGACTCGGCGGCTTCGAGGACGATCTGCGACAGTTCCTCTTCCGTCTGCGGCGCGTGGAAACCAAGGCGCATGTGAGCCGTCACAGCCGTTCCTCGCCTTCAATGTATTCGACGTCGAACTCGACTTCGTCCACGAGGGTGTCCTCAGGCGGCAAACCATCCGGGGCGGCATCGAGACGGGTCAGGTCCATGCTCTGCTTCAGAGCACCGCGGCCGAGAATCGGAAACACCTTGCCCGGGTTCAGAAGCCACGCGGGGTCCAGCTCTTCCTTGATCCGCACCTGCTGATCGATGTCCTCGTCCGTGAACTGCTCGTACATCAGTTCGCGCTTCTCGATGCCGACGCCATGCTCGCCGGTGAGGCATCCACCGAGTTCGACGCATAGCTTCAGGATCTCGGCGCCGCAAAGCTCCACACGCTCCAGCTGCCCGGGATCGTTTGCATCGTACAGAATCAAGGGATGCAGATTACCGTCACCGGCGTGGAAGATGTTGGCCACGTCGAAGCGGTATTTGCGGCAAATCAGGCTCACGCCGGTCAACGCCTCAGGCAAGGCCGACAACGGAATGACGCCGTCCATGCACATATAATCTGAGATCTGACCGATCGCGCCGAACGCCGCCTTGCGGCCCTTCCAGATCAGCGCGCTTTCTTCATCGCTCTGGCTACGCCGCATACTGATCGGGTTGTAGTCCTGCGCGATGTCCTCGATCTTCTCCAAAAGATACTCGATCTCGTCCTCGGAGCCTTCGACCTCGACGATCAGCGCCGCTTCGGCGTCGAGCGGGTAGCCGGCGGGCACGAAGTGCTCGCACACGTGGATCGCCGGGCGGTCCATGAACTCGATCGCGACGGGAACGATGCCGGACGCGATGATCGCGGCCACGCAGGAGGCCGCGGCATTCGCCGAATCGAAGCCGATCAGGACGGGCCGCGCGCCCTCGGGGGCGGCAATCAGCCGGACACTCGCTTCCGTCACAACGCCGAGCTGGCCTTCGGACCCGGTTATCAACGGCAGGAAGTCGTAATTCGGCGCATCGAGATAGGTGCCGCCGAAATCGACGATCTCGCCATCGACCATGACCATGCGCACGCCCAGGAGGTTGTTGACCGTCACGCCGTATTTCAGGCAATGCGCGCCACCCGAGTTGGTGGCGATGTTGCCGCCGACGGTGCAGGCCACTTGGCTCGACGGATCGGGAGCGTAGAAGAAGCCTTTGGCCGCTGCCGCCTGGGTGATCGCGATATTGGTGATGCCGGCCTCGACCCGCGCGACGCGGTTGGCGGCGTCGATCTCCAGAACCTGATTCATCCGCGACAGGCACAGAACGATGGAATCTTCGAGCGGCGTCGCGCCCCCGCAGAGCGAGGTGCCTGCACCGCGCGGCACGACCTTGACGTGGTTCTCGTAGCAGAAGCGCAGGATTGCCGAGACTTCCTCCGTGTTCGCCGGAAGCACGACCGCCAGCGGCAAGCGCCGGTAGGCGGCGAGCGCATCGGATTCGAACGTCCGGCGGCCCTCGAGATCGGCAATAACCACCGCTTTGGGCGCCAGCTTCTTGAGCTGCTTCACCACTTCGTTCCGGCGCGCCATGACGGCGCGGTCGGGATCGGGAAGGGTCACAGTGGACATGTCTGCAGGCTCCAAGCCGCCCAGTAGGCCATCCGGCCCAAATTGCCATCAGGCCGACACGGCCATCAAGATGAAGGATGCTCGCCCCTCTTCGCATTTTCCGGGGCCGATGAGCAACATGCGGTCATAGTCTATCAAGACGCGCGTCCAAACAAAACGCAGCCGCGAAAGGAGCTTGGTCGCCCTGCTCTCTCGCTCTCAGGGCCCCACAGGGGTGGCCTCTCCCGGGGGCGGCGGGGGTGGCATCGCCGCCTCGGCTTTAGCGCTGCCGCTCTTGCCATCGCTTTCCCCGGGACCGGTGCCGGCCTGGGCCGTAGCCTCGCCGCCGGCCCGAAAAGCCTCGATGTCTTCATGGACTTCTTTGAAGAGGTAGTCCCGTACCCCCTCTTCCCGGGCCACTTCGTCCCAGCCTTCGCGCAAGGCTGCCTGAATATCGTCGGGAAACTCGAGGATTGTGACGCCGTCCTGGTTGCTGAAGGCCGTGAGCGCCGCCGACTGCAGGTTGATGCTCTCCGACAGGGTGCGCTGAAGCAGTTCTCCGCAGGTACTCTCAATGAGGGACTGACGCTCGGGCCCGAGCGCGTCCCAGCGTTCCTGGTTGATCAGGAACTCGAAGACGGTCGCCGGCTGGCTCCAGCCGGGCTGGTAGAGGATCTTCGCCGCGTCCTGAAGCCCATTAGTTCGGTCCACGACCGGCGTGTAGGCCTCCGCCGCGTCGATCTTGCCCTTCTCGAAGGCCTCCGCGATCTGGCTCCCCGGGACAAGCACCGGCACCGCGCCAAGGCGCATCACCACGCGCGCGCCCAGCCCGAAAATGCGCATGCGCAGCCCTTCCATGTCGTCGACCGAGTTGACCTCTTTCACGAACCAGCCGCCCGCCTCGGCACCGCCGAAGGCGCACGGAACCACATGGACCTTGACCTTGGCCTGGTCATACATCTCCTGATAGAGCGCGCGCCCGTGGCCGCGGTTGAACCAGTCTTGATACTCTTTCGCGTCGGGACCGAAGGGATATCCGCCAAAAAGGCTGGCCGCAGGCAGCTTCGCCGCCCAGTATCCGGCGGTCGCGAAACCCGCGTCGACCTTGCCGTCGGAGACCTTGTCCAGGATCTCGAACGGGGCTGTGCCCTCGCCGGGCTCTTTCAGGGCAAGCTGCAGGGAGCCGTCAGAACGCTCATCGAGGAGCTTGGCCAATTCGCGCGCAGGCGTTCCAAGACCGGGAACGTGGGTCCCGAAGGCAACGGGGGTTTCGAGGGTGACGACTTCGGCCGGGGCCGCACCCGCCAAGGAGACCGCGGCCAAGCACGAACCACCCACCATCAGCGCTTTGAAAAGAACAGTCCTCATCGCGAATCGCCGCCCGCGCCTATCTGATACCAAAGGAGCTTGAAGGTAACGCCGCAAGACCTCAACCCGTTGCTTCCGTTTGGTTTGGCCTTCCGCTATGGTTCGACCAACTTTCCGACGTGCATCAAGTTCTTAGGCTAGGCTTGGCAAGGTCTGGCGCGGGACGGGCTCAATGAACTTCGCCGTTTGGCTGATCGAATGCCCCCGCTGGTTCAAGCGGATCTTTCTGATTGCGAACGACTTCGCGATGCTCGGCATCGCGTTGTGGGCGGCCTATTCCTTGCGCCTGAGCCGCATCTATATCCCCGAGACCTGGCAGACGATATTGCTTTTGCTGGCCGCGCCGGTCATCGGCGTCTTCGTCTTCTATTGGCGCGGCCTCTACAAGCTCGTCACGCGCTTCATCGGCCCCTCCGGGACGACACAGATCTACGTTGCGGTGGTAATCGCCGCGGTCCTGTGGGCGCTCGTGGTCTATTTGAGCGGCGTCCAGAACCACCCCCGCTCGGTGGTCGTCATCTACGCCCTGATTGCCGCGATCCTGATCAGGCTGAGCCGGCAATGGGCCGGCTCCATGCTGCTCAAGGCGGCACCGCAATTCGAGCCGATCCGGGCCGACGTGCATAAGAACGTCATTATTTATGGCGCTGGCCCGGCGGGGATTCAGCTTCTGCGCGCGCTGAACGAGGTGGGGACTTACCGCACCGTCGCCTTTATCGATTCGAGCCCCTCGCTGGCCGGACAGGTCGTGCATGGGGTCAAGGTCATCCGGCCAGAGAAGATCGGCAAGGTCATTGCCGACGAGAAAGTGGACGAGGTCCTCCTTGCCGCGCCGTCGGCGCTGCGCAGCGAGCGCCGCGTCGCCCTCAAAGTGCTCGAGCAGTATCCCGTCGAGGTGAAGACGCTGCCCGCGCTGGAGGAGATCGCCTCTGGCCGCGTCGAAATCAGCGATCTGCGGCCCATCGACGTTGAAGACCTCCTGGGGCGCGATCCGGTTGCGCCGGACACGGCGCTGCTTGCCTCCCAGGTGCGGGACAAATCGGTTCTGATCACCGGCGCCGGCGGGTCGATTGGCTCCGAGCTCACCCGCCAACTTCTGCAACTTGGACCCAAGACGCTCGTCCTGTTCGATGTGTCGGAGCCGGCGCTGTACGAGATATCGCTCGAGCTCGCCGAGATGCAGCGCCGCATGCGCGTCGGGCCTGGCGGCCCGGAACGGCAAACGACCGTGGTGCAAATCCTCGGCTCGGTTCTAGACCGCGACCTCGTGCGCCGAACCATCGACCAGCACAATGTCGAGGTCATCTATCACGCCGCCGCCTATAAGCACGTCCCGATCGTGGAGGTGAACCCGGCGGTCGGCCTGCAGAACAACACGTTCGGCACGCTCGTCGTCGCCGAAGCCGCGCGGAACGCGGGCGTGGAGCGGTTCGTACTGATCTCAAGCGACAAGGCCGTGCGGCCCACGAATGTGATGGGCGCCAGCAAGCGCTTGGCCGAGCTGATCCTGCAGGCACTGGCCGAAGATCCGCACAACACGACCTTCACCATGGTGCGTTTCGGCAATGTGCTGGACTCCTCCGGCTCGGTCGTGCGGCTGTTCCGCAAACAGATCAAGGCCGGCGGCCCCGTCACGGTGACCCATCCGGAGGTGATCCGCTATTTCATGTCGATCCCGGAAGCCGCGCAACTCGTGATCCAGGCGGGCGCCATGGCCGAGGGCGGCGAAGTGTTCGTGCTGGAGATGGGAACGCCGGTCAAGATCGACGACCTGGCCCGCACGATGATCCGCTTGTCGGGTCTCGAGGTCCAGGACGAGGCGCATCCCGATGGCGATTTGGAAATCCGCTATGTGGCTTGCGCCCCGGCGAGAAACTCTACGAGGAACTGCTGATCGGCGAAGACACGACGGGCACCGATCATCCGCGCATCTTCAAGACATCCGAACCTGTCCTGGCCTACGAAGAGCTAATCGCCGCGCTGGAGCGGTTCGAGAAGGCCATCGCGAACAATGACCTGACCGAGGTCCAGGAGATGCTGCACGCCACCGTCGAGGGCTACGCGCCTGGCAGCGCCACCGCTGCCGCGGCTCCCGGCACGGACGAGTGGCAACCGCAATCGCAAACCCTGCACTGATCCCATGCTGGACGCCGACGTTGTCTTGAGTGCCGCGGTAGTCGGCGTGAGCGCAGCCTTGAGCGCGGCGCTGATCTTCCTCCTCCGACCCTTGCTCATTCGCCATTTGATGGCGCACCCCAACGACCGCTCTTCCCACATCCAAGCGACGCCCGAGGGTGCAGGCTTCGGGGTCATGGCCGCGATTTTCCTGGTGTGTATCGGGCTGCTCATTGGCATGGCCATACCGGAGCCAAACCTCGTGCCGGTTCTGATCGGCGCTGCGGTGCTGACGGTCCTTGGCGGGCTGGACGATGCTCGCCCTCTCCCCGTCTCGTGGCGGCTGCTGATCCAAGGCGCCGTGGCACTTGGAATCGTCGTGTTGCTGCCCCAGGACTTCCGTGTCCTGCCCGCCGTTCTCCCGGCCGCCGCCGAACGCACAGTCCTTGTGTTCGGGATCGTTTGCTTCGTGAACGTCGTGAATTTCCTGGACGGCCTCGATTGGATGACCGTGGCCCAGGTGGTTCCCATGTCGCTCGGCATCGCATGTCTTTGGTGGCTGGGAATCGTGCCCGCCGGCATCGGCCTTCTGGCGCTGGCGCTGCTTGGAGCCATGCTCGGCTTCGCCGTTTTCAACAGGCACCCGGCCAGCATCTTCCTGGGAGATTCGGGGAGCCTGCCTATCGGGCTGCTGCTGGCCTATATGCTGATTTGGGTCGCGGAGGCGCATCTCGTCTCGGCCCTCCTACTGGCGCTCTACACCATTGCCGACAGCGCCCTGACGTTCTTCCGGCGCCTGGCGAACGGCGAAAAGGTGACGGACGCGCATCGCTCCCACTTCTATCAACGGGCAACGGCCGGCGGATTCCGCGTTCCGGAGGTCACTACGCGCATATTCCTGCTGTGCGCGTGGCTCGCGGCGCTGGCCATCGCGGCCGCCCTCAGCCTGTCGCTGATCGTGGATCTGGTAACGCTGGTGCTCGGGGCCGGCGGCGTTGCACTTGTCCTGACCAGCTTCGCGAGGGGGCGCTGAGCGGAGATGCGCATTCTCGTCACAGGCTCCACCGGCTTCATCGGACAAAGCCTCGTCCCGGCTTTGGCACGACAAGGCTACTTCGTTCGTGCGGCGGCTCGCGATCCTTCGCGTGTGGCCGCAGGCCCCAATATCGAACCCGTCGCGATGCCGGATCTGTCGGGTCCAGCCGATTGGTCCACCGCACTCGAGGATGTCAGCCACGTTGTACACCTCGCCGGCATCGCCCACGCGCCCGGCACGCTGTCAGACGGTATCTACACGCGGATCAACACCGAGGCCGTGGCCGAACTCGCCGAACAGGCCAAGGGCAAGATCGATCGGTTCGTGCTTATGTCATCTGTCCGCGCCCAGGCAGGCCTGTCGTCGCCGACCATCATCACCGAAGCGGATGAACCGACGCCTACGGAGATCTACGGCCGCACCAAGCTCGAGGCGGAACGCCGCCTTGCGGCGAGCGGCGGCGACTACACGGTGCTGCGGCCCGCGGTCGTTTACGGGCCCAATGTGAAGGGCAACATCGCCTCGCTGGCCACCATCGCCAAGACGCCCATGCCGCTCCCGTTTGGAGGGCTGGACAACCGCCGGTCGCTACTATCGATCGACAATCTCATTGCCGCCACCGTCCACGTCCTCCAGACGGAGCAAACCCGCAACGAGACCTATCTGGTCGCCGACGCCGAGCCGATCAGCGTTGCCGGCATGGTTGCCGCCATGCGCGAGGGGCTGGGGCGACCGCCGCAACTCGTCAAAATGCCCCACAGGGCCATTCGGCGGCTGATGAAGTCGTTCGGGCGCGAAGCCGACTGGGAACGGGTTTGCGGCACGTTCGAGATCGACCCCGCCAAGTTGATGGCGACGGGCTGGAAGCCCGAGGTCGAAAGCACCGAAGGCATCAGACAGATGATGCGCGTTCCGCAAGCACCTGCGCCCTAGTTGGCAATCAGACGCCCATAGAGCGCGGCCGTCTCCTGGCCGATCGCCTGAGAGGAGAACTTCTCTTCCGTGAGCCGCCGCGCCTCGGCGCCATAGCGCTGCCGCAGGCTTGGATCGCGCGCGAGTTCCAACATCGCGGTGGCAAGAGCGTCCGCATCGTCGACGGGCACCAGGAAGCCGGTCTCGCCAGGAATTGAGATTTCCCGGCAGCCGGGAACGTCGGTCGCCACCATCGGCCGGCCGCAAGCAGCCGCCTCCAGCAGGCTCTTGGGCAGGCCCTCACCCCCGCGCGACGGCTGCACGGCGAAATGGGCCTTGTTCCAGATCTCCCGCACGTCCTTCACGTGGCCGAGCCAGTCGATCCCGTAGGCCGACGCAAACTCCCGCAGCTGTTCGGCCGCGAGCGAACCGGGATTTTCCGGATCGCAATCGCCCGCGAGAAGCAGGTGCAGTTCGGACGCCTCGCCGCTCGCGGCATCGGCCGTGGCGCGCCGGAAGGCCTCGACCAGCGTCAGTACTCCCTTGTGATGAAGCATACGGCCCACGAAGGCGGCCGTGACCGTGCCGTGTGGCTCGGGCAGCGGTTGATATTTGTCGATATCGACGCCGGAGCCGGCGATGATCGTGATCGCCTCGTCGGGCACTCCGAGCTCCGCCACGAAGGCCCGGTCCTCCGGGTTCTGGACGACGGTGATGGACCGCTTGCGCCGCAAGAGGCGGCTCAGGGCCATCACAACCAGCTTCCGGGTGAGCCGGCTGGCCCCGCCCCCGTCCACGAAGAGCGCACCCATCCCGGTCAGGCTGTTGACGATCGCGACCTCCTTGAGGCCGAAGGACGCCAAAGTGCCGAGCAGAACGGGTTTCAGGGCCACGTTGTGAACGAGGTCGGGACCGACATCGCGAATCAGACCCCGCAACTCCAGAACGGCGGAAAGGCTGTCGCGCGCGGAGATGCTGCCCCGGCTCCAGCTCAAGTTATGGGGGACAAAGCCTTCGGCTTCGATCGCCTCCGCGCCATCGGGGATCCGGGCGGCCACATGGACCTCGTAGCCCGCCTCCTTGGCCGCGCGTGCCATGGGCAGGCGATGGGACAGGAAATACCAATCTTCCGTAACGATATAGAGGATGCGCGGCGCCATGGCTCATGCTTTAGCCGCTTGCGGAGCCTGCCGCAATTTCGCCGTGAGGCCGGATTTTTCTCGGCTCCAACACTTGTGGCGCCGAGGTCACGCTGGGGCATCACAATGTTGGGAAGCCGCGGCGGCGTCTGGCGTTGCGCGGCAAATCGCTGTAAACTTTGGACCGATAGCGCCCGGAATCCGGGTGGCATAGGGCGAGACGGGGTTCGCCGGACGAGGGATGACACTGATGCGTGCTTTCTATCTAGCGCTTGTCGCCGCTTCGAGCGTGGCACTCATGCCGCTCAGCGCCGGTGCTTTTGAGATTCAGGGCGAGGACGCCGAGATTCCGAAGAGCGCAGCCGAACATCTTGGCCTGTCGCCGGCCTACAGTATGCCCCAGTTCGAAGGGAGCTCCCTGGCCATGCCGTTCGCCAATAACGGCGAAAGCTCGGCCTTCGCGTCGGACTACGGCAACGGCATCGCCATTCCGGCGCCCGGCATCAGCCAGCCCACCCCGGCTTGGCGATCGGGTCCCTTCTTCCGCTAGAATTTTTTCTGACGGCCTTGTGGCGTTCGCGGGATCGCACGCGTGTGTGACTTGCTGCGCGCACGCCCTCGTGTGAAACAGCCCGGGCCATGCAAGACCTGATCGCCCTTCAACGCTGGCTCTACGAAGGCATGGCCAGCGGGCTGCGCGATGTCGCAAGTGGAAGCTGGCCGGCGCTCGCTGCCGCCATGGCCGCTGCCGTGCTGTTCGGCATCCTCCACGCGATGATGCCGGGGCATGGCAAGACCGTGCTGTTCTCCTACCACCTCGGCCAAAAGGGCAGCCTGCTCTCCAGCATCGCCAACGGCGCGATCCTCGCGCTTACGCATGTGGGGATAGCCATCTTGCTGGTTCTTGCGGGCTTTGCCGTCATTTCGCGGGCCTTTGCCTATGGCGGGCGCACACCCCAGTTCGAACTGGCGAGCGGGATCTTCGTGGTGCTGATCGGCGCCTATCTGATTTGGCGGGCCGTCAGCCGCGCAGCGCCGGAAGGCGCAGAATGTCAGTCCCCGCAAAAGGGCCGCACGCTTGCCTTCGTGACGGGTCTCGTGCCCTGCCCCCTGACGACATTCATCATGAGTTACGCGCTCGCCCGGGGGCTCCTCGCCGCAGGACTTGCCGTCACGGTCGCGATGGCAGCGGGGATGGTACTGACCATTTCGGCCGTCGCCGTGCTGGCTACGCTCTCCCGCGAGCGGCTCCTATCGTTCTTCTCGCGGACGGAAGGCGCGCGGCGCTGGCTGGGACGCACGTTGGAGATTGGCGGCGCGGTCCTCGTGGTTCTATTCGGCGTCTGGCTGATCCTGGGCGCGCAAACGGCCTAAGCGCTACTGCGCGCTTCGCTGCTCCATGACCTGCTTCGTCAAGGCCTCGACCAGAGACTTGACCTCAGGATTGGCCGGGTCCGCCTTGGCCAGGCGCTGCGCATAGACGAGCGCGCCCTTCAGATCCCCTTCCGCGCGGGAGTAGTTCACCAGCGCGGTCAGGATATCCGCATTTTGGGGATGCCGCTCAAGACCGGTCTTCAGGGCGGCAATTGCCTCGGCGCGTTTGCCGATGGAGTTGAGCCCCACCGCATAGACGTACGTGTAGCGCACCCGGTCCGGCTCCAGTTCTGCGGCCCGTGCCAGCTCCGCGACGGCCTCCTCCGACATCTTCTGGCGGACGAGCGCCAGACCCAGCGCATGGTGCAATCCCCCATCATCCGGCGACAGGCGAAGCGCTTCACGCAGAACCGCTATCCCCTCCTCGTCGCGCCCTTGCGCTCGGTACAGATCGGCAAGATTGACGGCACCCGGCGTGAAATGCGGGCTGAGTTCGAGGGCCGTCTTGTAGGCGCTCTCCGCCTTGTCGAGTTCTCCCTTGCGGATGTAGTAACGCGCCAGCAATGACTGGGACTCGGGCCGGTCCGCATTCAACATCTGCGCGGCGACGAATTCCTTCTCGGCCTTATCGAGACGCGTGCGGTCGGCCTCCGACAGGTTCGCCTCCGGCGTTCCGGCAAGCAGGAAACCGGCGCCGCCTCGGACGCCGCGAACCGGATCGTCGAGGAGCGGTGCGATGAGCGGCCAGAGCTGCGCCCCGGATGCGGTCTCCAGATGATCGAGGGCCGCGAGCCGTACAAGCGGATCGGGATCGGACAGCCCTTTGCGAACAACGTCCCCGGTCCGCTCGGACGGATAGGCAGTCAATTCCTCAACGGCGCTCGCCCGCACGAAGGCCGGCACGGTATCGTCCTCAGCGACGGCTGCAAGCAATGCCGCGGCGTCAGGCGCGCTGGTCCAGGCCGCATTGAAGGCCGGCCCAAAGTTCTGATAGCCCTTGCGCTCAGGCCCGTACCAACCCTCGATCGCTTCGGCAGCCCACGCTGCGGTCTTGTCCGTGTGGCAATCGGTGCAGGCGTTGTCGATACCGAGCGTCACCGACAGGTCCGGCCGCGGCACGCGGAAGGAATGGTCGTGCCGCGTGTCAATGACCATGAACTCGCGCGCCGGCATGTGGCAGGAAATGCAATTCGGCGTGTCGGCACCTTGGTGATGAGTATGGCTGGGCTCCGCGTAGCTTCCAGCATGGCACTGCGTGCAGACCTCCGCCGCCGGCGCGCGGAGCTTCGCGCTGTGCGGATCGTGGCAATCGCTGCAGGTGACACCCGCCGCGAACATCTTGGACTGTTTGAACTGGCCGTAATTGTAGACCTCGTCGAGCATCTGCCCGTCCGCCTGGAAGAGACCGCGCGAGATCAAAGCCACTTGATGGCTGTCCGCAAGAGGGCGGCCCGGCACGAACGCCTCGGAGAGAATCCCACGGCGCGCATGACAGCGCCCGCACATCTCGACTTCCTTGCGGGTAGTCATCGGCGGCGCGCTGCGCTTGGGTTGCTTCGTCTTGGGGTCCAGAGACCACGAGACACCCTTCCGTTCGTCGAAGCGGACCAGGAGACCGAGCGCGTTGTCATCGGCCGATGCCTCGGCGCCCTCTCCTGCTCGGTCGGCATGTTCTTCGGCCCACGCAACATGCGCCGAGCCTTCCCCGTGGCAGGCCTCGCAGCCGACCGTGATTTCCTTCCAGGTCGTGTGGTAGCGCTTTGTCTTGGGATCGTAGTTCTTGGCGACGCCGGTCGAATGGCACTCGGCGCACATGAAGTTCCAATTCTGATTCAGCTTGGTCCAGTGGAGCGGATCGTCGTGGCCGATCTTCTCGTCGGGATAGAGGTGAAACCAGCGCTGCCCGCCTTGCGCCTTGGGCCGGCTGTCCCAGGCGATGGTCAGCGCTTGTACGCGCCCATCCGGGAACTCGATGAGATATTGCTGCAGCGGATCGAGGCCGAACGTGTATTTGACCTCGAAGGTTTCGAGGGTGCCATCGGGCCCGTCGGTCTCGACGAAGAACTTGCCGTCCTTCGTGAAGAACCGCGACGTCGTCCCGTAATAGTCGAACGTAGTGCCGCTGAAGTCGCCCAGAACAGTGTCCGCCGTGGCATGGGCCATGGCATGGGCATGTTGAGACGGCCGCCACAGCGTCCCCACCTCTTGGTGGCAGCCAACACACGTCTCGGTACCGACGAAACTCAACTGGCTGGACGACACCGGGCTGGCGGCCGGCGCACCCTCGCTGTCCGCCGCGCGGCCAGCGGTCGCCGCCGGGTCCGACGCGAGGATGTTCGCGATGAGCCCAATGGCAAGCACGGCCATGGCCGCGAGCGCCGCCACACCGATCAGCAGGAAGAGCTTCGACCGCAAAGGCAACGCCGGACCATCGGCGCGCACCGGCGCGTCGTCGATGACTCACTCATGCCGGAAGTTCTGCGTCGGCTGTCCAAAATGGCTCCGCTCGTAGGACTGGGTCAGGCCGCTAAGGATAGGACATTTCCACGAAGAACGGGCAGGCGCTAGCACCTGCCCGTTGCATCAAAGCTCTCTGGTCCGGCAGCGCTCTGCCGGTCATTGTAATCGAGCTAGAAACTGTCCACGCAGTCGCCCGTCAGGGACAGCGTCGCATCGGCTGTGGTGATGCCGGCGCGAATCTTGCCAGTCTTCTTGGAAATGACCGCGCTGAACGAGCGGGGCGACTCCTTGTTCTGACCGATCCCATGGAAAAGGAGGACATCGCCCATCTCCTCCATGTTGTTCAACGCAATCTCGCGCGGATCGCTACCGATGTCGTCCGACGTCATGACCTTTTTGTCGAAGTCGAACTTCAGCACCGGCGCGAGGTTGGCGAAGTCGAGCGACACCCGCTTGCAGCCTGCCACTTCCACGCATTCATACACGTCCGTGACGGCGCACATATAGGTGCCCTCGGCGGCGGAAACGGTCGCCGGAACCGCAAGCAGACAAATGAGCCCGAGGCCCGATTTGGAAATCATCGATCGCATGGTCTGAGCTCCTATTGGGTAACGACGTAGCCGCGGCCTTCGAGGCAGAGCGCCCCGGCCTTGAGATAGTCAGCGTAAAGCGCGTTCAAGCGGCGAACATCGGCCGACGTGCGCGTGTTGCCGAAGCCTCCAGCCGTCCAGCGCGGGTCGGTGCCGGCGGACGCTTCGTTCAACGCTGTCGAGACCTCCATGATGGTCCGGGTCCGAATGCCAGCTTGCTGAGCCGCGAACGTCGCGGTGGGATCGAAATTCGTCTGTTGAACCGCCCATTCGTGGCAGGCGACCCGGTCCTTCTTGACTTGGGCGTCAGTCGCACCCTCCTTGTAGACCAGCAAGGCCTGAGCGTTGGCGACGGGGGCGATGACGACGACCATCAGCACGGCCGCGACACCACACAAGACGTGGCTCAATCGTTTCATGGGATCCTTCTCCTTGGGCAGCGCCGTTACGACGCCGATTTGCTCGGTGCCAACCCGACACCATTGCCGGACACCCCCTCCGAGGCGCCCAACCCTACCGCTGCTATATCGCCCAGTCCGAGACATTGGGCAACGCATGTTTGGGGCCGCAGGCGCGGGCATCGCCCGCCTCGCCGGGAATTGTCCCGTAACGGCTATTCTTTCGAAGGAAAGATCTGCCCCCAGTCGTTCTTCATATCGACTACGACCCATCCGTTCTCGGCAGCCGCATCCAGCGCCTTGTCGAGACGGCCCACTTCGGAATCGCGGTCATAAGCATATTCGCGTTCCGCATCGGTGTGATGCACGATCATGCCGAACCGCGGCCCCTCTCCCGCAGTGGTCCATTGCAGCATTTCGAAATCGCCATCCGAATTGCCGAACGCGGCGAGTGGCCGCTGACCGATATGCTGGGTAATGCCGATCGGCTTGCCTGTCTTATCGTCGATGAAATTCATCTCCGGCAAACGCATCACCGTAGGCTCACCGTCGACGACCTCGTATTTGGTCTTAATGCTGGAGCCCACGACCTGATCCGGCGGGATGCCGTAGACCGGCTCGGAGAAGTTGCGCACGAACTCGATGCCGCCACCCGAGACGATATAGGTGGTGAAACCGTTGTCGCGAAGATAGGCGAGAAGCTCGAGCATGGGCTGATAGACGAGCTCGGTATATTTGCGCTGGAAGCGCGGATCCTTCGTCGCCGCGAGCCAGTCGCCGACGATGGTCTGGAACTGCGCCGGCGTCATCCCCGCGTGGCTTGCCATGACCAGCTCGGCAATGCCCTTCTTGCCTGAAGCGGCCAGCGTCTTCATGTCGCCTTCGATGGCGGCCTTGAAGGGCTGCTTGTTCTTCCACTCGGGATGTTCGGGCGCCAGCGCCTTCACGCGGTCGATGGCGAAGATCAATTGCGTGTAGGCCGGCTTCTCCACCCACAACGTACCGTCATTGTCGAAGGTCGCAATACGGTCGGTCGGCGGCACGTAGTCGGGACCGCCCTCCTTCGTCACCTTCTCCACGAAGCCGACGATGGCTCCCTTCGTGGGGCCGTCGTTCCACGACGGAAGCGGGTCCGGAGCCTCCGAGTGTGCAGCACCGGACAATACCATGGCCACGGCGGCGATCGGGATCAGAAGACGCTTCATTTCAATTCTCCAGATTCAAATGAACAGTCTCAGATGAAAAAAGGGACCGCCAGTGCGATCTGGCGGCCCCTTGAAAGTTTAACAGATCAGTTCGATCCCATGCCCGACTTCAGCTGCTCCTCGATCTTGCTGAGGTTGAAGGCGCCAGGCGTTTGGCTCGGCGGATAGTCCTGCATGGTCTGCAGGAATTCAGCCGCCAAGCCTTGCATCGGTACGAGCACGAAGGCCCTGTCGAGCACCCAGTCGTTATAGGTGTTCGAGTTGTGTTGGGCGCGTTCGAACGGATCCCGGCGCAGATTGAAAACCAGCGGCACGCGCAGCTCGACGAACGGCTCGCGCCAGACCTCGAACGCCTTGGCGCGGTTCTCGAGGAACACGGCCTTCCAGGGCTTGTAGCGTATCGCGACGATCTGCCCGTCATCATTGACGTAGATGAACTCATCGCGCGGCGATTCTTCCACGTCGCCCGAGAAGTAGGGCAGCATGTTCATGCCATCGATGTAGTTCTTATAGGTACGGCCTTCGATTTCCACGCCCCCGGCAAGCTCCTCCTTGACGTCGGAATTGCCGCCAGCAGCGGCGAATGTCGGCAGCCAGTCTTCATGGGAGACAATGCCGTTCAGAGTCTTGCCGGCGGGGAAATGTCCCGGCCAGCGCACGAAGGCCGGCACGCGATACGCGCCTTCCCAGTTCGAGTTCTTCTCGCTGCGGAACGGCGTGGTGCCACCATCAGGCCAGGTATTGAAGTGCGGCCCATTGTCGGTCGAGTAAAACACGATGGTGTCGTCGGCGATGCCGAGCTCGTCGAGCAGGGCGAGCAACTCGCCCACATGCATGTCGTGCTCAACCATGCCATCTTGGTACTCGTTACCCGTCTCGCCCGAGAGACCGCGATGCTCTTCCTTTACGTGCGTGCGGAAATGCATCCGCGTACCGTTCCACCAGACGAAGAACGGCTCGCCCTCCTCGACGGCCTTCTTGATGAAGTCCTTTGCCGCGGCCAGCGTTTCCTCGTCTACCGTTTCCATCCGCTTCTTCGTCAGCGGACCAGTGTCCTCGATCTTCTGGGTGCCGTCCTCTTGCGCCCAGGAATGGATCACGCCACGCGGACCATACTTCTCACGGAAGGCGGGGTCCTTCGGATAGTCAGGGTGCTCCGGCTCCTCTTCGGCGTTCAGGTGATAGAGATTGCCAAAGAACTCGTCGAAGCCGTGATTGGTCGGCAGATGCTCGTCAAGGTCGCCCTGGTGGTTCTTGCCGAACTGGCCGGTCTTGTAGCCGAGGCTCTTCATGACAGTGGCAATCGTCACATCTGATTCCTGCCAGCCTTCTTTGGCCCCGGGCAGGCCGACCTTCGTCATGCCGGTTCGGACCGGCACGTTGCCGCCAATGAACGCCGCACGGCCGGCGGTACAGGATTGCTGACCGTAATAGTCGGTGAAGGACAGGCCCTCATTGGCGATCCGGTCGATATTGGGCGTCATATAGCCCATCATGCCCTTGCTGTTGTGGCTGATGTTCCAGATGCCGATATCGTCGCCCCAGATCACCAGGATGTTGGGTTTGTCGGTCTTGGTTTCGGACTTGGCGCTTTCGCTTGCCTCTCCGGTGTCTTGCGCAAAGGCGGGTGATGCAGAGACTGTCACGGACAGCAAGGCCGCCACTGCGGTCGCAAGGCCCGCTCGAAAGAGGCCTCTCATTAGCAGTTCCATGGGACGCTTCTCCTGTACTTGTTCTGTCGGGCCACTGAATTGTCTTCTGACCCAATTGGTTAGTCGGGCTCTGATGACCAACTACACGTAGAGTGTAACCGTCGTTTGGCGGTTTCTCTAATCGGGAATCACGACGCGGCCTTGTCACTTCGCGCCAGCAATGCCTTTCAAGAGAGCCGCATTCCGACCACAGAGGAAACGTCCAAGAAAGGTTCGAGGTTGCGTCCGTGCACGCCAGACGATGCTGTGCGTCACCGGCCGCCCGGGACGGCCCGCGTTACCAGCGAAGCGCGACCTCGGCGATGGGGCCGTGCAGCCACGCACTAATGCCGACGTCGCCTCGCGGCGTCTGGTCCTCGTAGCTGAGCCACAAGGCCTTGTAACCGAGCGAGGTCGTCGTATCGAAGCCCCACAACGTCCCCTCGATGTCGTAGGTCAGCACCAGCTGGCTGGAGAGCCCCTCCTCGACGTTGTAACCGCCGAAGTCCCCGGTAGCCGTAACCGAGTGGCCGTTCCCGAAGTCGTGCTGAAGGCGCAAGGCGATGGTGGGGTCGACCCAATCCAAGTTGCCCGTTCCGACAAAGGCGAACTGATCGTTGAACTGCTTGCCGTCGATCCGGAGCGCGGCCCGGAGCAGTTCCAGCCGAAACTTCTCGACCGCCTCGAGCGCTGCAAGCGCCTGACCGCGATCGTCGACGCGCTTGAGCCTCTTCTCGAGCTGAGCGACGCGCCGTTCGCGCCCCTTGTCCCCGGCGCGAATGATCTTCCGGTCCAGATCCTCGCGGCGCACGTCATTGAGGGCGGCAAGTGCCTGGAGCCGCTGTTCCTGATTCTCGATCTTCTGGATCCGGCGCTCAATGGTGTTCGCGAGCTTGCCCAGGCGAACCTGAGCGGCAGCATCGATTTTCGCCTTGATCCGGATCTCCTGCTGAATGAAGCGCGCGCCCGCGCCGACCTCCAGCGTCGTGTTGCCTTGCTCTCCGACGAAATCGGCCACCTGGTAGAAGCCGCCGAACTGATAGACGCCGAGCGTGTAGTCCGTCTCGGTCTGTCCCGAGGCACCGACTTTCAGAATTGGTATGGGCTGGGCCTCTGAGGCGAAGTCGTCGCCAAAAGCGAACTTCGCGTAGAGCGCGTCACCCCAGAACGAGAACTTGCCCCGGCTGACTTCGAAATTAGCCATGATCGGCGGTGCATCGAAGTTCTCGATGAGGTCGATCGGTGTCGCGTAGATATCGAATTCTTCGCCATTGGCGTCGGTGCTGCCCTGGACCCAAGGGAACCAGCCATAGAACCCACCTGTCACGGTCCACTCGGACGGCGGCGGGGCGGCATCGTCTGCGTGGGAGGCCGGCGACAGGCCGCCTAAAAGCAGCCCTCCGACGAGGCTCAAACCAACGCTACGCCACATGACAGCTCCCCAATATCGCCATCAGGGAGATTAATGCCGCTTCGACCTGTCGTTGATCGAATTTCCGCAGGCGCGCGGGATTCCCGAGAACTGTTGCCTGGAAACAACAGCCTAGGATCTCTTCTGAAACAGAGACGGGGCGCGCCGTTGCCGGCGCACCCCGTCCTGTTCGCTCGCGGTGCTCTAGACCGCGTTCTAGTTCTGGAAGCGGCCGAAGCCGTGCTTCTTGATCCAGGCCTTCACCGCCATTTCGCCAATGGGGATCGTGTCGTAGATCGGCGGGTTGTTGGACATGAAGCCGACCTTGAACTGCGGCGGATACTCGAACAGCTCCTTCAAGTACCAGCCGCCTGTCGTGCCGAGTGGCACCGCCATCGGGATATGACGGACGCCGACCGAGACGTCTTCCTGCGGGTTGGTATAGAGATTGACCACGACCGCACCGCCCGTGTCCGTGAAGACCGACCCGGAGAAGCCGCCCGTATAGCCGCGCTTCATGATGCCGTCCTCGATCTGGCCCGTGATCGTCGCCTTGAATTCGTCGATCCGGATCGCGGAGTAGTACTGGTTCATCGTGTAGATGCGGCTGCGCCGGGCCGACAGCCCCTTGTCGGCGACCAAGAAGGCCGCTTGGTCGACACCGTCGATATAGGTCTTGTCGGAGAAGAGCCCGGCCAGCTTGGCACCGGGATAGCCTGCAAGATGCAGCGCCGTCGGCAAGATGTCCGCCAAGTCGAACAGTTGATCCGACTTGCGCGACGGGATCATGCCCTTCCAATAGACGAAGGTCGGCACACGGACGCCGCCTTCCCAGCTGGACCCCTTGCAGCCCCGGAACGGGGTGCGGCCGCGCGGCGGAATCTCACACTCCGGCCCGTTGTCGGACGTGAGGATCACCAGCGTGTTCTCTGCTTCCCCGATTTCCTCCAGCCTCTTCATGAGGCGGCCGAAGACGTAGTCCATGCGCACCATGCAGTCCGAGTAGACCGTGCGCGCCATGGACCGGCCCGCCCACTCGTCCGACGGATAGTTGTCGAAATGACAGCCGCGCGTCGCGTGATAGAGGTAGAACGGCTTGTCGGAGCCCTTCATCTTGTCGAGGAAGGCCAGGCTGACATCCATCCAGTGGGTATCGAGGTCCTTGATGTAGTCGAGGTCGATGAGCTTGCCGTTCTGGCACTTGTCCTTGTCGGCCGGCGTGCAATGCACCTCGTAGTGATTGAAGTTGTCATCCTCCATCATTTTGAAGCGATCCGGCGATAGCGCGACTTCCGGATTGAAGTAGATGTCGCGCCACTCGGTGTACATGTCGGACACGCCGAGAAAGCCGATGTAGTCTCGTAGCCGACGTTCTGCGGCAGGGAGCCCGTGTTCTCGCCCATGTGCCACTTGCCGACGCCCTGGGTCACGTACCCTTCCTTCTGCAGGAGCATGGGCATGGTCGTGGCGCCATCGAGCCCCCCGGCCTCGCCGTACATTGGCGGTCGCAGAATGCCGTGATGCAGCGGGTTCTGGCCCGTATGAATGGTCGCGCGGGTCGGCGAGCAGGACGGGGTGGAGTAAGCCGAGGTCAGGATCAAGCCCTCCGCCGCGTATCGATCCATCTCGGGCGTCGCGTTGCCAACGGAAACGCCGCCGCCGTTGAAGCCCGGATCCATCCAGCCGACATCGTCCAGGAGGAAGATCAGGATATTCGGCTTCTTGCCCGTCTTTTCGGCCAGCGTCGCCAGCTTCCCGGCTGCGTTCTCCTCGAGCTTCTCATGCCTGATCACCGGGTACATGTTCGGGGCGGGCTTCTTCGCGTCGAGATGCATGTACTGCTCGGGATGATTGTAGCCGGGGGCGGTCGTCGGCCCGGTCGTCGATCCTCGAATATTCGATTGCGCGGCAGCAGCGCCGCCGATCAGGCACAGCAGCGCGGCCGCGCAGAGCCCTGTCGAAACTTGCCGGAACATGGAGCCTTCCTTTCGGGTGGACTTGATGGCTTTGGGGGAAACCGGATCGCTGGCAGAACCGCCAGGCACTCCCGGCCAAATCAGTCGCTACAGGCGGATTATCGTGGCCCATTTCGCGAGATCAAGTGACGAACGCATAAAGGTCCACGCACTACCGCTGGATGAGCGATCGGAGGCGTGGGTTGGATCGGAATCAGGCGCGTCGGCTTCTTCTCACCGTGACATTTGGAACCGGCAAGCCGTGCTTGATTTTGCACGGCTTGTCTGCGCAGATGCACTTGGAAATTGCCGGAATCCTCTCCAGTCGTTTCAGAAGGATCGCGAGCGTCATGAGCGACATCGACGTCGAAGTGCTTGAGAACGGTCTTCGCGTGACCCGGCCCGGAACGTCCTATGCTTTGACGTTCCAACGTAACGCTCAGTGCCGCATGCTCGAAGCCAGCGAACTTCTGACTGCACCGAGCATCAGCGGCCAAGAGGCGTCCTTCGCGGCCGAAGCTTGGAAGGCCGCCTACACCGAAGCTAAGGCTCTCGGCTGGCTTTAGTCCCCGCCTCGCGGGTCTCTTCTCACACCACAATAGCTACGCGGGCCCATTCCGGGGCCGGTCGATCTTCCTGCCAATTATCGCGCCAAGCCGCGAGCCTGTCCTTGCCCAGCCCCACCAGGTGTCGAAGGCAATCTCCTGAGGCCTCGCGCGCTGGACGCGCGATTGGCCGAAAGGCAGCCCCAAACGCAAAGACCCCGGCCAGGTTTCCCTGGCCGGGGTTGGCATTGCCGTAGAGATAGACTGCTTAGCTACCTCGTCGTCAGCTGCTTAGCCGAGCTTCAACGGCTCAACGACGACGGCCTTCTCGTGGTGGCCGAAGCAACCGCCCAGGCCGAGCGTGGCAGAAACGATGATCGCAAGAGCGATGAACATGCGCATGGTTGGATCCCCCAAAAAATTCCCTGCAGAATCGACAGTTGATGGGACTCTTATAGCCCAAGCCGGGGCCGGATGCTGTGCCCTACATGTCACAGTCGCCGTTTTTTGAATGCGGGCGCCGCTCGCGGCCATAAGGCGCCCGGCAGGCTGCCGGTGTTTACGAAGCCGTAAGCCTTGAGGCCGCCGTGTGGCGCGGGTGGCGGGAAAGGCCCCAGAGTTGCCCGGATTCGGTCGAGCCCCCGCCCCCTTCACCTGTCAGAACGAGACAAATTGAGGGAGGGGATTAACGAAATGTCGATCCTATCGCTACTGACCAGCGTGGTCCTTGTAGGCCTGGTCTACGGCTTGAGCTTTGTTCCGTCCGCGACTTTGACCCGATCCGACGACGAGATCGAGCTCGATCAAATCGAAAGCGTGGTCTCGGCGGACGACAGCACGTCGGAAGACACCACCGGCGACCGCGCCTAGCAGGCGTCTATATCTGCCCTAACGCGCTTCGCGCTGCTTGAGGGCATGACCATTGCGCTATCGGCCTTCGGCTACTTGAGCCCTTGATTATTGGCTCTATCGCCTAGCGGCTGCTTGAGGGCATGTTCTTTGCGCTACCGGCCTTCGGCCTACTTGAGCGCGATCACCAAGCCACGCGCATGCCGGCCTTGCCGCCGAGGCCTTGCACGTCCTCGCCGAACGTGTAGTCGACCTTGGCGAACACGGCGGTGGTCTGGGAGAAGTTGAACAGGTTCACGCCGGCCGAGAGTTCGCCCCAGACGTCGTCGAGGTCGTCGGAGAAGTTGAACGTGGTGCCGGAGGAGACGAGCGTGGCGGCATTGTCTTCCGAGAGGTTGCCCCAGAGGCTGGCGATCAGGAACGGCTCCATCATGGTGCCTTCGCAGGCCTCCATGGTGGTGCCGACACGCCCGCCGATCCGGCCTCTGACATTGGCATCGTCGGAGAAGCTGACCTTGTTTCCGCCCACGTTGAAGCCGTCGATATCGGCCCAGGCGAACTCGATCGTCGCCAGCGGCTCGAAGAACGCCCCGCCGGTGAACGAGCCGAAGCGGTAGCCCGCATCGGTTCTGAGACCCACCGTGGTGGCGTTCAGGCTGTCGGGAAAGCCGAGATTGGGCGTGTCGATCTCGTAGAGATGCACGTTCAGCAGCGTATCGACGAACAGACCGTCCTTGAGATAGGTGGCATAGGCGCCCACCTGGCCGCCGGAGAAGTTGAAGCTGTCGGCGACGCTGTCGTAGTCGAGGCCGGCGCCGACGAAGCCGCCGAGCACGCCGAAGACCAGCACGTCGCCTTCCGAGAGCACATCGTACTTGCCCATGTCGACGCCCATCTGCAGGTCGACCGTGGAAAGCTCGTTGTCGAGATCGTAGTCGTAGGTGTTGCCATAAGCTTTGGTCGTCGCCGAGCCGTTCCGATCCAGCCGCGAGCCGCCGCCCTTGATCCACACGCCCGGCGTCAGACCGTTCCCGCCCGGTGCGGCCATGGACTTGGTGCCGGCGTCATAGGCGGGTGACCCACCCCCGTTCAGCACCACGCGAAGGTCGGCCGTACGGTCGAACCAGGTGCTCGAGGTCTCGTGCCAGAGATCCTGGGCCGCCGTCAGCAGCTTCGGCAGGGCCTGGGCGGAAGCGCCGGGGAAGCTGCGCAGTTCCCAGTAGCCGGACCCCGTCGGCACAAAGAACAAATCGTAATCGAAGAACCCGGTGTCGATCGGACCGTCCGCCAGAACGAAGTTCCCTGCGCTCGGCGTCTTCCCGTCCACGAACACGATCGGGATGCCTTGTGAATTGAAGACGCCGGGCTGGGTGCCGGTGTTGTTGACCATCACCTTCGTCACGCCCGACACGTCGCCGTCGACGATGAAATTGTCCGCCTTGGACCCGGGACCGCGCAAGGACGCGTCCACCGCCAGATAACCACCGCCTTCGAATTTGAGATCCGCAGACCCCGGCGTGTTGGCGAGGGTGAATGTGTCCCCCACCCCGCCGTCGACCAGCGAGATCGTGCCGCCGGCGTTCTTGAAGGTCTCGAGGCCCTCGAAGCCACTCATCTCGCGAGAGTTCGCGTTCGTCGCCGCCAGCACCGTGGCGCCGGTCTGATTCACGAACACGTCCTCTCCGCCGCCGAACAGAGACATCTTCTTGGTCTCGAAGACACCGCCCGACAGGTTCACAAAGCGGTCGTTCTGGCTGGTCAGATCCACGAGGCCCGTGATGTGGCCGGCATTGAAGATGTTGGCTTTGCCCGTACTGTTGGGGTTGAAGCCAATGGCTAGGTGCGACGATGCTGAGATATCACCGGTGTTAAAGATGGTGGTTAGTCCACCTTGGCTGTAGACGCTGATAGCGGCCACGTTGCCGGCCGGGGCAGTTGATGGACCGTCCGCATGGACGGATCCCGAATTGTGGATGGTCAGCGCCCCGTTTGAGCCGACGTCTGCGAACACAATACCGAAAGCATATTCGCCGCCCGATGCGCGGATGTCTCCGCTATTTGTGATCTCCGTCGCGTTGTCGTCGAAGCCGAGCGAAAATACCTTGATGCCCTCGGCGCGCCCTTGGCTCGACGTGGCGTGAATGTCCGCGCTGTTGTTGATGCTGATGTCTGAGAGGCTAGCTCCAGCGATGCCCTGGGCCAGGTTGGTCCCCGTCACATCAAGCTTGCCGCTATTGGTAATGCTGAGGGAGCCTCCGAGCGTAGCACCGTTAATACCGGTGGCCTCGTCTGAACCGCTCGCCCAGATGGCCGCTGTGTTTCTGATGTCAACGGGGCTGCTCGACCCATATGTCCTTGCATTGATGCCGAAGACGTCGAATCCGCCAGTGCCGGTCACCATTATCTCGCCACTATTGCGGATCGTGACACGGCCGTTCTCGCCAGAATACTTGGACCCCGAAATACCGAACGAGGGGTCATCGCCGGTCTGCACCGTGATGCTGCCGGTATTGATAATTTTGACATCGGCATCGTCACCTTCGGCGAAGGCACGAATTCCAGTTTCGCCTGTAAGCGCGCCGCTATTGAAAATGAAAATGTCGCTGTCCACGCCATAAGTAGCGGCGTCGATGGACTCCCCGGTCTGCAAATCGATGTCACCGGTATTGATGACCCTCATAGGGCTATCGTCGTTCGGAACGCCTGCGCCGGTGACGGCCCAAATGCCTTTATAAAACCCCGTGATATGGCCGGAGTTGTAGACGTAGAGCTCACTGGCGTCACCACGCGTGCGGGCGTAGATGCCCGCCTCGTAAGTGTCCAGGTCGCCCGTGTTGATGACTTCGACTCGACTATTGGCCCCCTCGCTATAGGCAAGGATGGTGCGGCCTGCCGTAGAGGTCAGGTCTCCGTAATTGTCGAGAGAAATGAACTCGCCGCCACCATCGGTTCGCAGCTCGATCACGTTGCCGGCGTTGTTGCGGTCGAAGCTGTTGTCGCAATCGATGCTTTTGCCGGGATCATTGATCAGGATCGGGCCATTGGTCCCAATCACACCAGGGTCGCCGGGGTTACACGTCGCTTGCGCATTGGCAGGTGCTGGCGCGGTCACCGTCGCGATCAACAGCGTCGAGGCGAGCGCGGTGCCGAGCAGCAGCGCATGGCGCGTGGCGCATCCTATTCGGGGACAGAGAATCGTTCGAGCGGGTCTGCGGCAAGCCACGCGCCCGGCACGCCTGCGCGTGCGCGCAGACGGCCACTGCCGCCTCGCAGTGCGTCCAAAATCCACGGAACCCCCTGCCTACCGGCGCGCCCTATCGCACCGGTCGTATTCCTTGGTCTGACTGTAGCCAAAGGCGCCGCCATACAACTAGTGCAGGCGCGCAACACTCGACCGGAGATTGTGCCGTCGTGGCTGCCGCAGAGGGGCAATCGTCAGCCCTCGGCCTTCCTCTCGGAAAGCGCAGAATGCGCTGGTCTTTCAAAGGGATGTCTCAATAAAGGGGCAATGTTGCGTACGGATTGCAGCCGGGCAGGGCCTCGACCGTGCCACACCATACCTTGAGGAGGTTGGAATGCTTTTCATGTGCCATGTCACGATGCAGCCTGAGGACCGCGACGAGAGTATCGGGCGCTTCATGGAAAATGGGGTGCCCGAGGTCCCCGGCGTCAAGCTGAAGGGCGTTTGGATCTCACTCATGCAGCAGGAAACGTTCATCCTGATCGAATCGGACAAGCCGGAGGCCGTGGCGATGCTGTTCGAGCCGTGGACAGACCTGAACGTCCACGATCTCATCCCGGTCATGGACTTCGACCAGTTGAAGAAATTCCTGGAAGCCAAAGGCTAGAAGACCGGGGGGCTGGAAGGCCGAAGCCTAGGCGTACAAGGCTCGGTACGGACGAGGGTGGATGCCTCCCGCCGCCAAGCGCGTGCGGCTTACGGCTTTATCGGCGCGGGGCCCTTCGGCTGATGGGCCCCACTGGCTTGCGCGCCATTGACATGTGCGCCATTGACCCGGGGCGCCCCGTTTTGCGCAGAAGCCACCGCGGCCTCTTCCCACTGCATCCGTGCCTCGATCGTGGCATGGGCGTCTTGCGCCGACTCCCTGAGTGCGGCGTCGAACCGCTCGAGATCGCCGACGACGCCCTTGGCCATCTCCACAAAGGTCTGGTGGACCATCAGCAGGCGACGGCGCAGTTCGTTGTTGAGCGCCCGGTAGGCGGCGGTCTCCTGCTCCTGGGCCGCAAGGCGCGTGCGCAGTTCATTGCGCTCCGACACCAGTTTCTGAACGGCGGCCGCGCCTGCGAGGGCGGCATTTTCCACCGCCTGGTCGGTGGACAGTTCCAAGTGCTGCGGGTGGCCCTGGTGCGGGCTTGCGCCATTTGCTCGTGAAGCTTCGTTCATCGTCCGGTCCAATCGTTACTAGGGGACGAAGGAAAAACGGCTCGGCGCTCAAGGCGTTCCCGGCTCGGTGAAAGAATCTGGCCTGCCGGCAGTCAGGCCTAGACGCCCCCTGCCCCTTGCACCGGAAACTCGGCCTTGATCTTCCCGAACAGCCGGTCGCGAACCCCGCGATAGGCGTCGAGAATCATATCGCGGGGGCCGGTGGCCAGCGTCGGGTCCGGCGTCGGCCAATAGACCACGTCGATGGCGTAGCCTTGTGCGATTTCCAGCGCCTTGTGCTGGGCTTCCGGCGCCAGGGTGACGATGCGGTCGAAGCCGAGGTCATGGAGATCGTCGATGGCCCGCGGCACATGATCGGAAATGTCGATGCCGATCTCGTCCATGACCGCGATCGCGAACGGGTCGGGCTCCCCCGCCCGGACGCCGGCGGATTCCACATAGATCCGCCGTCCCGCGAGATGGCGCAACATGGCCGCGGCCATGGGCGAGCGAACCGCATTGCTGGCACACGCAAAGAGGACGGCGCCCGGCAGATCCCCGCCAGCGCTCAACGGATCAGCCCTTCCAGTGAAGGGCGCAAAGAAGCGTGAACAGTCGCCGCGCGGTGGCGATGTCCACCGTGACCTTGCCCTTCAAGCGCTCCATCAGGAGTTGGCTCCCCTCGTCGTGCAGACCCCGGCGCCCCATGTCGATCGCCTCGATCTTGGAGGCGGGCTGAGTCTTGATGGCCGCGTAGTAGCTGTCGCAGATCAGGAAATAGTCTTTCACGATGCGGCGGAACGGCGACAGCGACAGCATGATCTGCTGCAGCGCGTTGCCGTCTTCATCGGAGATCGCGAACACGAGCCGGTTGTCGGCCAGCGACAGATGCAGCGTGTAGGGACCGTCCTGGCCGTCGCCTTCCAAAAGAAAATTGTTCTTCTCCAGGAGGTCGAAGATGGCGACTTCGCGCTCGTGCTCGACTTCGACGCTGTCGCGGCCCAGCGAAGCCTCGTCCAACGTGACGGCAAGCAAGCGTGCGGTGTCCGGAAAAGGGCTGTCGGCGTCCGTCTCGGTCATAATCAATCCGGCAGGTTGAGCCTGATGCCGACGGATCGGCGGTGAGCGTCGAGCCCCTCGGCCCGGGCAAGCGTCATGGCCGCGGGCCCAAGTTTCTTGAGACTCTCGGCGTCGAGCTTGAGCAGCGACGTGCGCTTCATGAAATCGAGCACACCGAGGCCCGATGCAAAACGGGCGCTGCGCGCGGTCGGCAGGACGTGGTTGGTGCCGGCCACGTAATCGCCGATGACCTCGGGCGTGTAGCGGCCGACGAAGATCGCCCCGGCGTGCCGGATTTCCTCCGCCAGCGCGTCCGCGTTCTCCGTGGCGATTTCCAGATGCTCCGGGGCAAGCCGGTCGGACAGCGCCGGGGCCTCGGCGAGGCTTCCGACCAGGATCACCGCGCCGAACTCGTCCCAGCTCGCCCGCGCCGTCTGCGCACGCGGCAGCGTCTTCAGTTGCGTCTCCACCGCCGCAACGACGTCCTCGGCAAAACCCGCATCGTCGGTGATAAGAATGGATTGCGCCGCAGCATCGTGTTCGGCCTGGGCCAACAGATCGCTGGCGATCCAGGCTGGATCGTTTTCCTTGTCGGCGATAACGACGACCTCGGACGGACCCGCGACCATATCGATGCCGACCTGGCCGAAGACCTGCCGCTTGGCCGCGGCGACATAGGCATTGCCGGGGCCGACGATGGTCGACACGGGGCGGATCGTTTCGGTGCCGAAGGCGAGCGCGGCAATGGCCTGGGCGCCGCCGACCCGGTAGATCTCGTCAACGCCCGCGAGCGCGGCCGCCACAAGCACCAGGGGATTGAGCTCCCCGCGCGGCGACGGGACCACCATGACCAGGCGCTCCACGCCCGCGACCTTGGCAGGCACGGCGTTCATCAGGACCGAACTCGGATAGCTGGCGGTGCCGCCCGGCACGTAAAGACCGGCCGAGGAGACCGCCGACCAGCGCTGGCCGAGTTCCACGCCCGTGGCGTCGATATAGCTTTCGCTCGCCGGGAGCTGCCGGCTGTGGTGCGCGAGGATGCGCTCATGGGCGAGTTTCAGCGCCTCGACCGTGTCCTCTTCGACTGAGGCGAGAGCGCCTGCGATATCGGCTTCCGTCACGGCGAGGCCGGCCTCACGAAGATCCCAGCTGATCGAATTTCTGCGTGAAATCGATGAGACCTCGTCGCCGCGCGCGCGCACATCGGCGATGATCTTGGCGACGGCGTCGTTCACGTCCGTCGAGGACTCGCGCTTCATGCCGAGCAGTTCCTCGAAGCGGGCCGCGAAGCCGTCCTCACGGGTATCCAGCATCTGAACCATAAGACCTCAAACGCCCGCGGCTTTGGAGCCGTTTGACTCTGTCTCGGCGGACATCGTGGCGTCGCCTTGAGAATCGACTTGGGGATCGACCTGCGGGTCGGCTTCCGGTGCGCCTTGGGCGTCGCCCTCGCTCGGGTGTTTCGGCTTGCTGCGGGTCCGCCAGGCGGGACCCAGATCGCGCATCTCCGCCTCGATGCACTCGACATCGAGTTGCACGGTCACGTCGCCCGCGAAATACAGCACGACCCTGCCGCCGGGTGCCTCGCCCTCTTCGAAGGCGATAGCGAGCAGAGACAGGACGCGGTCCTTGTTCTGCGGGGCGAGAGCCTTGTGGCGGGCGCCGAGCACCCGGTCGAAGCGCAGCGCCGTGCGCAACCGGCGAAAACGCTCTCCATCGGCATCGGTGGCGCCGGCGCTCTGCCAATCGAACCGGTTCAGGACCGCCGCGAACCGCTTCTGGGACGGCAAATAGGTCATGTCGCCGACCCGCACGACCGCGTCCTGGAGTTGCGAGGACACGACCTGCAGGTCCTCCGCGTCGAGAGCGAGCAGCTTAAGCGTCGTCATAAGAAGAAATCACCGGTAAGAGCATAACTGACCTGGACCTACCACGCTTTAGGTCTGCTTCGGAAGACATTCCGAAAATCAGGCGCCTAGCCGGCGATCCGGTCGATCTGAGCGCCACACTTGCGCAATTTCTCTTCGAGGCGGTCGAACCCGCGGTCCAGATGGTAGACGCGGCCAATGGTGGTCTCTCCTTGCGCGGCGAGCCCCGCAATGATGAGCGAGACCGACGCACGCAGGTCGGTGGCCATGACGGGTGCGCCGCGGAGCCCGGACACACCGTGGACCAGCGCGGTGTCGCCGCGCAGATCGATGCGCGCCCCGAGCCGGGCCAACTCCTGCACATGCATGAAGCGGTTCTCGAAAATGGTCTCGCGCACTTCCGAAACGCCTTTCGCCGTGCACATCAGCGCCATCAGCTGGGCCTGGAGATCGGTCGGGAACCCCGGGAACGGCTGCGTCTCCACGGACACGGCTTCGAGACTGCCCGTTCGCGAGACGCGCAAGCCCCCCTCCTCTTCGTAAACCTCGACGCCCGTCGAGCGCAGCGCCACGAGCGCCTCCTGGAGCAGTTCGGCGCGGGCGCCTTCCAGAAAGATGTCGCCGCCGGTGATCGCCGCAGCCATGGCATAGGTGCCGGTCTCGATCCGATCCGGCAAAACGCGATGCGCGGCCCCGTGCAGCGAGGGCACGCCCTGGATCTGTAGGGTGGACGTACCGATGCCCTCGATCTTGGCGCCCATTGCGACGAGGCAGGCGGCAAGATCGCCGACCTCGGGTTCGCGGGCGGCGTTCACGATTTCCGTGTCGCCCTCGGCCAGAACCGCCGCCATCAGGGCGTTGTGGGTCGCGCCCACGGACACCTTCTCAAGGTGGATGCGGGCGCCTTTGAGGGCCCTTGGGCGCTTGGCGATCACATAACCGGCGTCCAACTCGATGTCGGCGCCGAGCGCCTCGAGCGCCACAAGATGAAGGTCGACGGGCCGCGTGCCGATGGCGCAGCCGCCGGGCAGAGAGACCTTGGCCTCACCGCAACGCGCCAGAATCGGCGCCAGCACCCAGAAGCTGGCGCGCATGCGCGCGACCATCTCGTAGGGCGCCGTGGTGTCGACGATCTCGGCAGCGGTCAACTTGTAGGTCTGCCCGTCGTTGGAGTCCTGACCGGCCCGTTTGCCGGCGATGGTCACGTCCACGCCGTGATTGCCGAGAATGCGCGCGAGCAGCGCCACGTCCGCGAGGCGCGGCATGCCGTGGAGCGTCAAAGTCTCGTCGGTGAGAAGGCTCGCAATCATCAGCGGCAGCGCGGCGTTCTTGGCACCACTGATCCGAATGGTGCCCGTGAGCCGTTCGCCGCCCACAATGCGGATACGATCCATAACGCGCTACTCCCTCTGAAGCGCCTTTGTCCGACGCGCCCCGTTTCCCCTGTTCCGCCGCGATCGGCAATGCGGCAAGCGGCCAGTCTAACCTTTCCGCGTCATCCCTGTCCCCCTTCATCGGGGGCCCTCGAGCCTTTGCGCTTGGCGCGGGCGTTCTCCTTGCGTTTCAACAAGTTGGACCGCAGCGCCTGGGCCAGGCGTTCCTGCTTTGCATCCTGCGCCGGTATAGGCGCCGATTTCGGTGTGCGCTTGTCATCTTCGGCCATTCCGCCACCCCTGTCGGGCTCCCTCAAGCCCGCGCCTTTTACCCTATCGGCCTGCCGCCCGTAAGAGGCCGCGAGCGGCATGCGGAATCCTTGCGTCGCAAAGCCTGCTATGGCAGTTTGCGCGCCGCACCGGGAGGGGGCACCCCCATCGATTCCCTACTAGGGGTATCTCAGGTCAGCCCGCCCGTCGCGGACCCACCGACCACCAACGGAGCCTCGCGATCGCACGACAGATCGCGCCGCACCGTCAGGTCAACGGAACGCCGCCGTAGCTCAGTGGTAGAGCGCGTCATTGGTAATGACGAGGTCGACAGTTCGATCCTGTCCGGCGGCACCAGATTCTCAACCACGCCCGGATCGCCTGGCATGTTGTTGCGCCATCCCTTCACGGCCCGCCGCTGATCCTTGAGTGCCCGACTCCGACCTGCCGCATAGGCGACTCTACCCGCGCAAAAATTTTGCGCGGCTGCCGCAGTTTGAGCGGGAAAAAGTCTGCCCCTGCCGCCGCCCAGCCGCGAATTCGTCGGCAAGGCCAATTACCGATTCATGCGTCCGGTTACCGGCGTTTCGCCCCGGAGCAGATCCATGAAGACCTTCGCTGCGTTCGCTGCCGCGCCCGGCATCGCCGCAGTGTCCCTGGCCGCCCGCGCGCAGGAGAGCTGCGCTCACGGCGTTCGTCGGGATGAGGACGATCAGGACTGCGCTCCCGAGGCATCTGATGAGACCGTTTCGGCGGCTCTATCTGGAGAACAACAAGCGATGAAAAGATATGCTCTGATTGCGGTCGGCCTGCTGGTTCTGGTGGGTGGTCCGGCGTTCGCTCAGGACGAGGCGTTCTACGTGGCCCAGGATACCGCCACGAAGAAGTGCAAGATCGTCCAGAAGAAGCCGAACGGTGCCACCCTCGTCATGATCGGCGCTACGTCCTATCCGACCAAGGAAGACGCCCGGACCGCCAAGCGAGCCGCCGAGGCGTGCCCGAAGGGCAAGAAAGAGACTTCCGGCAGCTAGACCTCTGGCGATTGCCACAGAGAGTCCGACGGGGCTCCCGGAGCGCTGAGCACCGGGGGCCTCGATTCATTTTGGGTAGGCGCCAATGTGCGCAGCCCTAGAGCCGGCCGAGCATTACCAGCCGCGGATGGCCTCACGGCGCAGCTGACGCCGGGCGACGCCGCGCGCATACGGATAGCGCGGATAGGCGTAGCCGTAGCGGCCATAGCCGTAACCTGCGTAGCCATAGCCCGCGTAGCCACGTCCACGAACGTAGCCGCCGCAGGTGCGGTAGGTGACGCAGCAGCAGCAACACGCGGTCGCATATCCGTAACCGGAATAGCGGCCGCCGGCGGAAGCTGGGGACGACGAGACCATCACCAACGCGAACGCCATGATCGATGCGCAAATGGCCGAAACGCCAACTGTCAGTTTTCGGGTCATATCTCTCTCCCTTGAACACCGGGAACTACAGCATGCGGACAAAAATCCAAGCCAGACCAAAGCGCTGTTATCCTTAACTCAGTCGCCGTCGATCCCGCTGCGGAGACGCTGTCGCCAATGCAAAAGGCAGATCGCTTCGCGCCGATGTGTTAGGCTTAACGACGGCTAGGACAGGGAGGAAACCGGGCCATGAAAACAATCACAGCACTTGCGATCTTCTGCTTTGTCGCGTTTGCCGCGACGATGACGTTCGACAGCGGCCCGCCGATGCACGGCCCCACGTGGCCAGGGGCGTCACCAACGGCGTCAATGCTGCAACGCGGGGTGTCTACCGCGGCGCGCGCGGGGTAGGCCGCGGCGTGTATAACGGCGCCCGCTGGGGCACACGCGCTCTTTGGGTCGGCGCCGGTGTCGGCGCGGGCCACGCCGCTTTGACGCGGAACTGCGAGTATTACCGGAAGCGGTACCAGGAAACGCGCGCCGCCAAGTGGCGCAACAAATACAACGCCTGCATTCGCTAGTATCGGGCGCGCCCCGCCAAGCGGGGCGCGACCCTCAAATTCGGGAGGCCAAACGATGCACATGGACAGGCCCGTCTTTGTGTTCGGTTCCAACATTGCCGGACACCATAGTGATGGCGACGCCCTAGTCGCGCTTCGTACCCGTGGCGCGGTCTACGGCCAGGGATGCGGGCCGCAAGGGAACGCCTATGCGATCCCCACACGGAGCGGAACCGGCAGGCCACGGGCGCGCCAGGACATCGCCGAGAGCGTGAACGAGTTTCTCCGCTTCACGCGGATGCGCCCCTGGGCCTTGTTCGACGTCGCACCGATCGGCTGCCGTCTCGCGGGCTACAGCGCGGAAGACATCGCTCCGATGTTCGCGGCTGCGCCGCACAACGTGTCGCTGCCGACAGCTTTTGAGCAGATCCTGGCGCGCAAGGGTTTCGACACGACGCAAGGAGGAGAAGCCACGTGATAAAACTAATCCGTCTACCGACGATCATCGCAATCGTCCTATGCGGCGCGGTGGGTCTCTCCGGAGATCCCGCCATCGCGAAGAAGTATTCGGACGAGAAGGCCAGCGTCCAAAAGAAGACGAAGAAGAAGAGCAACGCCGCCAAGGATTGCAAGAAAGGGCCCGTGCCGCCCTTCATGCGCAATCCGCGCTTCATGAACCGCGGATTCCTCAAGAACAGGTGCTGAGGCCGGCGTGCAGGGCACGCGATCGCGCTTGAGACGGGCTAATCGGCTTTGGCGGGGGTTGATAGCCTCGCACGCCATAAGACCTGTGCCGCCGAGATTAAATCTTCGCAACATCGCCACCTCTCCCGCAGTGTGGAAAGGGCGGCGCCGAGGCTAACGCCTTGATAAGTCATACTTAACCATAGAGGCCGGATCCCCGCCTCCAGCCCTGCCGTCCGTGCGATCCTGGGCCAATCCTATTGAAAGTTCGGTGACAATCCCAATGTCTTGAAACACGGGGGACGTGAATCGCGGAGGTAGCGACAATGGTAAGCGATAAGTCCCAATACCGAGGCTATGAAATCCGGCTTCGTCAGGAATGGTCCAACTGGTGCGCGAACATCATCCCTACACGGGACGATCTTCCGATGCTGGCCATGTCCCCCTTGCGGACGCTTTCGTCCACGCCCGAGGAGGCATTAGCGGCAGCCAGACAGAACGTCGACGAGTATCTCGGCATCGAGCCCGAGCAACGGGTTGCTTAGGTCACGATTTGTATGACCGCTGGGCGCGGGCGTCTCACACCTTACTTGGTGAGGAGCGCATACGCTGCGTAGCACAGAGTGATCGCGAGCAGCGGCCGGAGCAGCCAGTCCGGTGCGACACCTGCGAGGCGCGTGCCGAGCAAGATGCCTGGGATCGACCCGACCAGCAGCGCTCCCAAAATCCCGAAATCCACATGGCCCAGTCCTAGGTGGCCTGCGCCGGCTACCAGCGTCAGCGGCACCGCATGAGCGATGTCCGATCCGACGATGCGCTTGGCCGGAAGGGCCGGGAACAGCAGCGCCAGCACGACCACGCCGATGGCGCCGGCGCCGACCGAGGTGAGCGTGACCAGCAGTCCGAGAGCGGCGCCGAACAGCACCGTAAGAGCGGCGTGCTGGGGCGGGCCTTCCGGGTCTTTGCCGTTCGCATGCGACTTCATCATGATCGGATAGAGCACAATCGCCACCGCGCTGACGGGAAGCGCGAAGGCAAGGCCGTAGCGGATCCACCCCGCCATGGCTTCCGTGTCCAACGGCACATAGGCAATGATGGCCAACAGTATGATCGACGCCGGCAGCGAGCCCATCGCAAGCCGCAGCACGATCGGCCAGTCGACATTCTCCTGCACATGGTGCCGCCAGCCGCCGACCGTTTTGGTCACCGACGCATAGAGGAGGTCCGTACCCACCGCGACGGAGGCGGAACGCCGAAACTCGAAATAAGCAGCGGCGTCATCAATGCGCCGCCGCCAACGCCTGTCAGTCCCACCAAGAAGCCGACGCCGAATCCGGCACCAGCGAGGGGCAGCAGGGCAATGACCCCGCTGAGATCAATCATCTATGAGGGCCTCCCCCGACTTATCCAGCACGATCAGGACCGAGACGGATCCAACGGCTTTTTAGCGATCGGTCTCAATCAGCACCGGAACGCCGGCCGACCGTAACAGAATTGCCACCTCTTGGGCACGTCGATCATATTCGGCCCTGTCCTCCGGAGAATCGCCAAGGTCCGCGCATAAGCCAGACAGCCGGGCTCGGTCAAGCACCAGTACGTTGTCCCCAACGGCCGCCGCACCAGTTTGTACCCATGTGATCACGCCGCCTGCGACGGTGGCGCCGTCCAGTGCGTTGACCAGGACGAAGTTGCCCGTCAGCGGAAGATCGCCGAAGAGGTCCAATGCCGTCGACCGGCCGAGGAGAACGCGGCAGTCGGCGATGTCGTTCATGCTACACGTATGGGCCTGCGTGGAAGAAAGCGTCTCGAAATCGATCAGTGTAGAGACGCTTACGGATGTGACAGGCGTCAGATCCGTTGCCGTGCGCAGCAGGTAACCTGCCTCCGGATCGAACGGCTTCTCGGAGAGCCACACCAGCCGTGCCTCGATGACATCGGCGTTGGTAGGGCGCCGCTGCGTTTCCGTCAGCACGGCACCACGCGAAATGTCGAGATCGGTATCGAGCACGAGCGTGACCGCATCGCCGCTCGACGCGCTATCGAGATCGCCGTCCATGGTCGAGATGCGCTGCAAAGTCGCACCAAGGCCGCTGCGCGCATCCACGATGCGGTCGCCGACACGGATCGTGCCCGACGTCACCGTGCCCGCATAACCGCGAAAGTCGTTCGCTGCCCGCAACACCATCTGCACCGGCATCCGGAACGGCGCGTCTTCGGGTTCGGTCCTGGCTTCGACGCTCTCGAGATATTCCAGAAGCGTCGGCCCGTCGTACCACGGCATTTCTTCGGACCGGGCGACGACATTCGCGCCTGTCAGAGCCGCGACGGGAATCGAGGTGACGTCCGAAAAGCTGAAATTGCCCCCAAGCGAGCGGAAATCCTCTTCGATCGCGCGATAGCGTTCCTCGGACCAATCGATCTGATCCATCTTGTTGACGGCGAGAATGACCTTCTTGATGCCAACGAGATTGCAGATCGCCGCATGCCGCCGCGTCTGGCGCTTCACGCCGTGGCGCGCATCGACCAGCAGGATGGCGACATCCGCATGCGAGGCGCCGGTCGCCATGTTGCGGGTATATTGCTCGTGTCCCGGGGAGTCGATGATCACGAAGCGGCGGCGCTCGGTCTCGAAATAGCGCCAGGCGATGTCGATCGTGATTCCCTGCTCGCGTTCAGCCACGAGGCCGTCGAGCAGAAGCGAAAAGTCGATGCGTTCCCCGTTGACGGCACGGGCGTGCGAGGCATGCATGATCTGCGCGCGCTGATCGTCGGTCACGCCGGCCGCATCCCACAAGAGACGGCCGATCAGGGTCGACTTGCCGTCGTCCACGGAGCCGCAGGTGAGGAGCCGCAACATGGCCTCGGACTTGTCGCCGGGCTGAAGGACCGGCTGCGCGGCTTCTGTTTCGGAGAGCGCTACCAAACTCATTTTAGAAGTACCCCTCGCGCTTCTTCATCTCCATCGCACCGGCCTCGTCATGGTCGATCAGGCGCCCCGCCCGCTCCGACACACGCGCATCCAAGGTCTCGGTCACGACCGCGTCCAGATCCGTCGCCTCGGACTCGATGGCGGCGGTGAGCGGATAGCACCCGAGCGTGCGGAAGCGGATCCTGCGCATCACGGGCTCTTCACCCGGCTTGAGCCGCATACGCTCGTCGTCGACCATCAGTATCTGCCCGTCGCGTTCAACCGTCGGGCGCTCCTTCGCGAAATAGAGCGGCACGAGGTCGAGCTTCTCGAGCGTGATGTAGCGCCACACGTCCGCCTCGGTCCAATTCGACAGCGGAAAGACCCGGACGGTTTCGTCCTTGCCGAGACGGCCGTTCAGCAGCTGCCACATCTCGGGCCGTTGCAAGCGCGGATCCCAGCTATGGCCGCTGGCCCGGAACGAAAACACGCGTTCCTTGGCCCGCGAGGCCTCTTCATCGCGTCGCGCTCCGCCGAACGCGGCATCGTAGCCGCCATTGTCGAGCGCCTGGCGCAGAGCCTGGGTCTTCATGATGTCCGTATAGACAGACGGCGGATAGTCGAACGGGTTGATGTTCTTGGCCGCTCCGTCGTGATTGGTGTGCACGATCAGATCGAGCCCCATCTCCGAAACGGTCCGGTCGCGAAACGCGATCATGTCGCGGAACTTCCACGTGGTGTCCACGTGAAGCAGCGGGAACGGCGGCTTGGCGGGCCAGAATGCCTTCCGCGCCAAATGCAGCAGGACGGTCGAGTCCTTCCCGATCGAATACAACAGCACCGGGGCACGGAACTGCGCCGCGGCCTCCCGGAAGATGTGGATGCTCTCGGCTTCGAGAAGCTTGAGGTGTGATGTCAGCGCGGTCATGCGGCCTTCTCCCGGTGTGCGACTGGCACGGCCGAGCGTTCGGATTCGGCCACATGCAGCCCGCATTCCTTCTTGTCTTCGGCCTCCCACCACCAGCGGCCCGCGCGTGGATCCTCGCCGGGCTCGATCGCGCGCGTGCACGGCGCGCAGCCGATCGAGACGAAGCCTTGCGCATGCAGCGGATTGACCACGACATTGTTGGCATCGATGTAGTCGTTCAGGCGCTTGTCGGACCAGTCGGCAATCGGGTTGATCTTGATCAGCCCACGCTCCGCGTCCCATTCGGCCAGCGGCACGTCCGCACGCGCCTGCGACTGCTCGCGCCGCAGACCGGCGATCCACCCTTGCGCGCCCTGCAGGGCCCTGTTCAGGGGACGGACCTTGCGCACCTCGCAGCAGCTCTTCCGGTTCTCGACGGACTGGCGAAAGCCATACACGCCGTCGCGGGATACGAGCTCTTCGACCTCGCGCGCATCGGGCGCGACAAGCCGAATGCGTGTGCGGTAGCGCAGCTCGGACAATTCGATCGTTTCCAGCACTTCCGGGAACAGCCGGCCGGTATCGAGCGTGAAGACATCGATCTCGGCGCCCGACTTCGCTACGCCCGACTTGGCGATGGCCTGCAGGATCACCTGATCCTCGAGACCGACGCTCGTCGAGAACGCGATGCGGCCCTCAATGCGTTCGGCGATCAGCTTGATGCGCTCCACGAGATCGTCCGTCGCGGCGAGCGCCCGGTCGAGTTCCGCCGCGGCCTTGGCGGATGCGTTCCAGCGCAGCGGCAGCGGGTTGCGCGCCGAGGGCTGGTAGCTCCGGCCGATGATGGTGAGCGTCTTCTTCCATGTCTCGGCCGCGCCGGGATCGGCGATCTCGGCTGTGTCGAAACCGGACCGCAGCAGAAACTGCGACTGGTCCGGAATCAGCGAGCCGACCGCACGGATCTCGCCGGTGAAGCCGAGCCGGTCCCGGAGCATGCGTGCAAGGCTGAAGCCGCGCCCGTCCGCGAAACTCGGGAAGAGGACCGCGATCGGACCGGCATTGCCACCCGCCGCCGAGACCAGCGTCTCGTGATCCGCGGACGGCTCCAATACGGTGGCAGGCTCATCGGGTTCCGCGACAAGCGTGCCTGTCGACAAATCAACGAGCACCATAGAGAGCCTCCTTGAACGGCGCTGCACCGACACGGCGCCAAGTCTCGAGGAAGCTCTCTCCCTCGTTCCGGTTTTCGACATAGGTCTCGACGATCGTATCGATCGCTTCCGGGACCTTCTCGGCGCGGAAGCCGGGACCGATGATGGTGCCGACCGCGGCGTCATCCTTGGGGCTGCCGCCAAGGGTGATCTGATAAAGCTCCGTACCCTTCTTATCGACACCGAGGATGCCGATATTGCCGGCGTGGTGATGACCGCAGGCATTGATGCAGCCGGACATGTTGACCCGGATCTTGCCGATCTCGTCCTGCCGCGCGGGATCCTCGAACTTCTTGGCGATCTCCTTGGCGATGGGGATCGACCGCGCGTTCGCAAGGTTGCAGTAGTCCAGGCCCGGGCAGCAGATCATGTCGCCGAGCAACTCGTTGTTGCCGACCGCGAGCCCCGCTTCCGCAAGCGCGTCGTAGAGCGCGGGGATGTCCGCCAGCGCCACATGCGGCAGAACCAGGTTCTGGGTGTAGTTGACCCGGATCTCATCATGGCCGAAACGCTCGGCGAGATCGGCCACCATATCCATCGTGTCGGATGAGGCATCGCCCGGCGTCCGGCCCGGCTCCTTGAGCGAGATCACGGCGGACGCATAGCCCGGCACCCGATGGGGCAGCACGTTGTTGCGGTACCAAGTCGCGAAGGCCGGGTCGCTCTCGCGGCGCGCGGCAAGGGCCTCGTTGCGCGGAGCGCGCTCCGGCAGATCGGGCGGCGTGAAATAGGACGCGATACGGCGAACCTCGTCTTCGGGAAGATCGATTGCCAGCCTTAGCCGTCGCGTTCCAGTCTCTTCGACGGCTTCGCGGAACTTCTCGATACCGAGCGTGTTCACGAGGATCTTGATGCGCGCCTTGTACAGATTATCCCGGCGGCCGAGCAGATTGTACACGCGCAGGATCGACTCCACGTAGGAGAGCAGATGCTCCTTCGGCAGGAACTCGCGGATCACCTGACCCACATAGGGCGTACGTCCCATGCCGCCGCCGACGAGGACGCGGAAGCCATTTTCACCGTTCGGGCCACGCACGATGCGCAGACCGATGTCGTGGAACGCCGTGGCCGCGCGGTCCTCCGCGGCTCCGGAGACGGCGATCTTGAACTTGCGCGGCAGCCAGTTGAACTCCGGATGCAGCGTCGACCACTGGCGCAGGATCTCGCACCAGACGCGCGGGGTCTCCAATTCGTCGTTCGCGGCGGCCGCGTACGGGTCCGAGGTGACATTGCGCACGCAATTGCCGCTTGTCTGAATGCAGTGCATCTCGACGTCAGCCAGCGCGGCCAGCACGTCGGGCACGTCGACGAGCTTGATCCAGTTGAACTGGATGTTCTGGCGCGTCGTGAAGTGACCGTAGCCGCGATCCCACTTCCGGCCGATCATCGCGAGCTGCCGCATCTGGCGCGGCGAGAGCTGGCCATAGGGGACCGCGATCCGCAGCATGTAGGCATGCAGCTGCAGATAGAGCCCGTTGCGTAGGCGCAAGGGGCGGAACTCTTCTTCCGAGAGCTCGCCGGTCAGCCGCCGTCCGACCTGGTCGCGGAACTCCGCGACGCGCTCGTTTACGAAGGCGTGATCGAATTCATCATAGCGGTACATCGTACCAGTCCTTTGTCAGTGTCGTGCGGTGGGACGCGCGAATGCGTTCGCGCACGGAAATGGGATCGACGGTGCCGTCGTCCTTAACCTCGATCGGCATCGGATAGACGCTGATGACGAGCCGTTCGCGGACGGCCTCCTCGGCGGTCGCCTCAAGCGCCTTGACCTCGTCCTCGCCCTCGGCACGGGCCGCCTCGGCAATGTCCTCCGTCCACGCACCACCCGATGCGAGATAGACGACAATGCCGTCGTCCAAACGGTTTGCTGTAACGACGCTAGGCATAGGCGCGCGCGACCTCCTCATGAGCCAAAATCGTGTCAACGGCCCCGGCCGCGGGAAGCCCGGCAACTTCCCCGAAGATAAGAACGGCGGGGCTCTTCAGCCCAACGCTGCCAGCATCGTTCGCCAGCGCGGAAATCGTAGTGGCGACGCGGCGCTCGTTCGCGCGGCTCGCGTTCTCCACCGCAATCACGGGGAGTGCCGCGCGGAATCCGGCGTCCAGGAGGCGCTGTGCAATCACCGCGCCTGTTGTGACGCCCATATAGACGACAAGCGTGTTGTTGCCGGACGCCAAGGCCTTCAAGTCGAGATGTTCGAAGCTCGGCGCCTTCCCGCCCGCTTCATGGCCGGACAGGAACGTGACCGTGTGCGACACGTCGCGATGGGTCAGCGGAATCTGCAGGCTCGCCGCTGCCGCTGCACCGGCCGTGACGCCGGGCACGACCTCGACGGGAATCGCCTCGGCGCGCAGCGCGTCGAGTTCCTCGCCGCCGCGGCCGAAGATGAAGGGGTCGCCGCCCTTGAGCCGGACGACGGTGTGCCCCGCCTTTGCGCGCGCCACCAACAGCGCGTTGATCTCCGCCTGCGGAACGCTATGGGCTCCCTTCGCCTTGCCGACGGAAACCAGTTCCGCCTCGCGGCGGGCCAGTTCCAAGACACCGTCGCCGACGAGCTTGTCGTAGAAGACGACGTCGGCGGCCTTGAGCGCCCGGACCGCCTTCACGGTCAGAAGCTCGGGGTCACCGGGACCGGCGCCAATGAGAAGAACGCGGCCCTGCGACTCCGGGGCTTCGCCCGTTCCGGCCAAAGCGGCGGTTTCAATCTCGTGGTCGATCAGCTTGCGGGCGGCGTCCTCGTCGCCGTGAAGCATGGCGCGAGCGGCCGGCCCATCGAAGATCCTCTCCCACAACCGGCGCCGCTCAGGCCCCTCGGCGAGACGTTCGGCCACGCGATGGCGAAACTGCCCTGCGAGTTCGGCCAGGTCGCCAAGCCGGGGATGCAACTCATTCTCCAGCCAGGCGCGCAGGCGCTGAGCCAGGACCGGCGCGGCGGCCGATGTGCCGACCGCCACCGTAACCTCGCCGCGATCCACGATCGCGGGCAGCACAGCGGTGCAAAGAGCCGGCCGGTCCGGGACGTTAACCGGCACGCCCAAGCTATGAGCGATCTCGGCGATACGGGCGTCCTCGCCGTCGATCTCGGTGGCCGAAATCACCAACGGCCGGCCGCGAATTTGATCCGCGCCCGGATGGGCCGGCTGCAAGACAACCTTGCCCTCGGCCTCGAGGTCCGACAGCTCCGGGCTCAGCGTCTCGGCAGCCACATCGACGTGCCCGGCCCGCTTCAGGAGCAGACGCGTCTTGATGGCCGCAAGAGGACCCCCGCCGACCACGAGCGGCGGCTTGCCATCGAAGCTGACGAAGATGGGGAAGGTCCGCATCATCCAGAGGTTCCTGTCGCTGCCGTGTTGTCGGCAATGTCGGCAATGCTTTCGGGCGCAAGCTCGACTTCCAACCCGTCGAGCTCGGGCGCATCAGGAGCTGGCAGGAAAGCCGCGAGCGCCGGTCGTCGACGGAAAAGGCCCCGTCGAGCATCTCGGTCTCTTCGTCGGTCGGCGGGACGAGCTTGTCGACCCAACTATCCGCCACCCAGACATGGCAGGTCGCACACGCGCAGGCGCCGCCGCATTCCGCCTTGATAGGCAGACCCCAGTCGCGAATGACCTCCATCACACGCCACCCCTCCATGGCTTCGAGGCGGTGCGTGGAACCGTCCGGCATGCGCACGTTGATAAACATGTCTCAAGCCACCTTCCAAAAGGCGTCGAGGTTGAAAAAGAACGGCCCGTGTACTGGGCGGCCGCCCGCCCCGCAAGTCCGCAAAACTGCCAATCGTAAACGCCTGAAAGACCGCCATGAGATCGGGCGAAACCTGGTTCCCAGGCCCCCGGCCCCAGCCTCATCAAAGAGGGCGGCAGGCCCCGTAAATAAGAAGCGCTACTGAAAAATCATTCCCCAGCAAATGTCCATATCCCGCCTTTAGTGCAAAATTGTTCCTGAGAAACCCTAAACGCAGGACATTTTTCTTTCACCGGGCGCTTCGCGAACAGAATCTCCGGCGCGGGCGCACGAGAAAAACTGTTTCTTTCCAGCAACGCCTGCCGTGAATCAGCATTCGACTGTGGAGCATTTGGAGGCTTCCCCTAGTCCCGATCACACTTTTCCGCCATTTTGCTCCGGTCGTACCGACAGTTTCCGGGGGGGATCATGGAACGTCAAACGGCGGTTCGCCGCACAGGGGCCTTCCGCGCGGGCACAACCAGCCATTCCGGCGTGGACGGGATGCGGCGGCGCCTTCTTCTGGCCGGAACGGCGATCGCGACGACCTTCATGGTCTCGACGAGCGCTGCCCAAGCGCAGCAGGCCGTGAACGTTCCCGCGTCGCTGTTCTCGGTGAACATCAACAACGCGGACGACTGCATCTTTCCCGTCAATTGCGCCTTCATTAATACGGTCGGTCCTTTCGCCAATATCACCTTCACGAACTCGGGGGACTTCGCCACGCTCGGGCCTGGGGCAGCCAGCATCCTGACGACCACGCTGCTCGGCGGCCGCATCACCATCAATAATTCGGGCGATTTGGCTACAGCAGGCGGCCTTTCCGCCGGCATCTCTGCGGTGACGGCTCTCGGCGGCGCCATCAACATCACCAACACCGGCGACATCGCAACGGCTGGGCTGTTCTCCTATGGCATCTACGCGCTGGCCGCCACGGCGGGTGCGGTCAACATTACAAACTCGGGGGGCATCGCCACCGCCGGCGGCTACGCCACCGGCATCCATGCCGCGGCCGGGGGCATCTCCGGCTCTGTGTCGATCCAAAACAACGGCCAGGTGGCCACGGTCGGCTATGCCGCAGACGGCATCTACGGCGCGACGTTTTCAAGAGACAGCGACGTCACCATTACCACGCCGGCGAAATCACACGCGCGGCCGGAACGCATACGGCATTGTCTCGGCGACCTTCGACCGGCGCAGCAACATCAAGGTGACGAACAGCGGCACTATCGATACGCGCGGCACCAATGCCGAGGGCGTCTTCGGCTTGACCTACGACCGTAACGCGGACATCTCGGTCACCAACACCGGCGATATCCTCACCCGAGGCTTTGACGCGGAGGGCATGAACCTCACGACCTTCGGCCCCGCCTCATCGATCAACGTCAAGAACACCGGCCAAGTCACGACAACCGGCTTTGCGGCGGAGGGTATCTACGCGACCACGAACTGGCGCAACTCCGACATCACGATCACGAACAGCGGTGAGGTTCTGGCCAAAGGTGCGTTCGCTGACGGCATCTATGCCCTTACCGGCGTCTATGCCCCCGGCCGGAGCAGCGAGATCACGATCAACAATTCCGGGTCCATTCGCGCCGAGGGGCGCTTCGCCTACGGCATCACGGCCGTCTCCCTCCGTCCGGGATCGGAGATCACCGTCAACAACAGCGGCGAGCTTTTCGGATCGACGGCAGGCCTCTACAGCTACAGCGCGACCTCGACGACGATCAACAATAGCGGCGACATCTCGGCGGGATCGGGACTAGCTATCGATACCGCCGGCGCCAGCACATCCATCAACAACTCTGGGCTGATCACTGGTTTCGTGGATCTGACCAACAGCAGCGACACGTTCACGAACACGGCGGGCGGTGAGTTCACGCGCGGGACACCAGCCGCTTCCGGGGCGGCTCCGATCTCTTCATCAACGAAGCTGGCGGCACGCTGCGCACCGCGACCAAGTTCTCGAACGAAGACACGCGCTTCACCGGCCTCGAGCGTTTTCGGAACATGGGCCTCATCACCATGGTCGACGGGACAACCGGCGATTCCTTCACCATGTCGAACACGCCAGGAGGGACCGACCTGCGGTTCAGCGGCTCCGGCAAATCCACGCTGGGCGTCGATGCGTTCCTCGGCGGGCCGGGATCCAAGTCCGATACGCTGACCGTCGAAGGCACCACGACCGGGCGCACGCGCCTAAAGGTCAACAACGTCAATCCGGGACCCGGCCAGCTCAACCGCCAAGGCATTCCCGTCGTGTACGTGGACGGGAACGTGAACGCGTCGAACTTCTACCTCGAGAAGCCGATCGATGCGGGCTTCTTCGACTACGACCTGGTGTTCACGCCGACGGGAAGCGGACGCTTCGACCTGAAGAGCCACGCCGGCGGCGGTTCCCATATTATTCCGCATATCATCACTGCCACGCACGAGTCTTCCATCAATCGACGGAGACGTGGTTCGACCAGACAGTCGACTTGCGCGCGGTCCTGGCGCGCGGATCGGTGTGCGACGACATTTACAATCCTCAGGAACGGATCCGCTGTCAGGATCTGTATGACCTGGTTCCCGCCGTTTGGGCCCGGGGCGGTGGCACCTGGCTCGATCTCGACGACAACGGAACGACCAAGGCGAACGGCCGGACCTACCGCTACGATTTGGGACGGGATCTCGACATTTGGCAGGTCGAGTCAGGTGTGGACTTCGGCAAGGAAGACATCCTGTCGCCGGACGACATGCTCGTCTTCGGCGTCCTCGGCGGCGCCGTGGAATCGTCGCTCGAATACGATGCCATTGCCCGCTCGTTCGAGATCAGCACCTTGGAAGCGGGCGCTTACGCGACCTATCTGCGCGGCGGATTCTTCTTCGATACGTTGTTCAAGGCCTTCTTCGGCACGGTCGAGCCGACGGCGTCGGTCGAGTATCCCGAGACCCTTGACACGCAAACCTACGGTCTTCGCATGGACAGCGGCTACCGCTTCGGCGGTCTGAAGGACGGGCCGTTCGTCGAACCGCTCGGTACGGTCGCGATCTCATGGACGCATGTCGACGACTTCTCCCACCAGGGCAACAGCATCGACTTCGCCGACGACGAACAGGTGCGCGGTCGCCTTGGCCTGCGCATGGGCACGTCGTCGCAGATCTGGGAAGGCACCACCTTCGAGCCGTTCGTGACGGGCAGCTTCTGGGGATTGCTTTCCGGGGAACACAGCGCGACGCTGACCTCACGGGGGACCGATTTCGTCTTCACCGATAAGCCGGACGAGGTTTGGGGCGAAGTGTCGGGCGGCGTGAACTTCTTCAACCCGGAGGCCCAGACCGCCGTGTTCGCCAAGATCGACTATATCTTCGCCGATCAGACGGAAGGCATCAGCGCCAGAGGCGGCATGCGCCTGACCTGGTAGGCGCGGCTCCCCTTCCCGGAACGCAGCATCGCGCGGTGTCCGTCGCCCGCGCCAACCGCAATTTGGCCTCGTTGTTGGCGAAGGACGGTTTGCATTGGCTGGCCCGGCTGCTAAGTGCATTCAAAGTACCGCCGCGCGGCGGTATGGCTTCCGTGCCTTGACGGCAGGCGGTCTCGGCGGCACCTCAACCACGCAACGGGGCAGGACGCGTGACGACGCAGAACACCGACCAGGACGCGCAGCACGATATTGAGATCGAGAACGCGGCCCGCGACCGTCACCAGCTGCGGACGCTGGCTGTCGCAATCACTTCCGTGTCGGTCGTGCTGTTCGCCGTGGTCGTGGCCATCCTCTACGCGATTCCGCTCAACCGCATCTGGTTTCTGAACTTCCCGCTCGGCTTCTATCTGCTCGCTCAGGGGCTCATCCTCTTCGCGGTCTTCGTCACGTTCTGGTACGTGCGCGTCCAGGAACGGATCGACCTGACCCGCAGCATGAACGAGGAGGTTACCTAGGCGATGGCTCTGCAATCACGCCAGCGCACGCCGAACCCTCATCTCGGCGCCTATTACGGGATCGTCGCCAGCGCCTTCGTCTCGCTCGCGATCCTGCTGGCCATGGCGGAGCAATTGGGATGGGGCGGCGGATCGATCGCGCGGCTGATGATCCTGATGCCGATGATCCTCTACATGGCTATCGCGGTCGCGGCCCGCACACTGAACATCGAGGACTTCTTCACATCGGGGCGCCGGGTTCCGCAGATCTATAACGGGTTCCTCATGGCGGCGATCACCGTCGGGGGAACCGGCTTCTTCGCCTATACGGGCGCGCTGTTCTTCGTCGGCTTCGACGGTCTGGCGATCGGTCTTGGCTGGGTCTGCGGTCTGTTGCTCGCCGCCGTGCTGTTTGCGCCGTATTTGCGGCGCGTGGGGGCATACACGCTTCCGGCCTATTTCGGCCTGCGCTTTCGCTCGCCGCTGACGCGCATGGTGGCGAGCGCGCTCCTGATCGCACCGACATTTCTCCTGCTTGCCGCCGAAGCGAAGATCGCGGCCATGGTGCTTTCGCTCTTCCTGCCCGCGGCCCACTGGGTGGCCGTGCTGATCGTGGTCGTGTTCATCGCCGCGACGGGAATTCTCGGAGGCATGCGCGCCCTGACATGGTCGGGCAGCGCCCAGTTCATCACGGGCAGCCTCGGCCTCGCCATTCCGCTGACGGTGGTCGCGGTGGTCCTGACCAACCTGCCGGCGCCGCAATTCACCTATGGGGGACTACTCGGCTCCCTGGGGAACGCGGAGGCTGCGGCCGGCGTTGGCGCGGCCGGTCCGAGCGCGGTCGCGGGTTTCCCCGGTCACGAACCGGTCGCCGCCGTGACGCCCTTTCTACAGGCCTTCAGCACGATCTCGGAGGCGGGCTTCTTCGCGGTGTTTGTCTGTTTCGCGCTCGGCACGGCCGCTTTGCCCAGCCTGCTGGCCCGGAGCGGCGTGACCGCGTCCGTCGCAGACCAGCGCCGATCTACGGCCTGGGCGCTCCTGCTCGTCTCCCTCTTCGCCATGACGGCGCCGGCCCTCGTCGTGTTCGCAAAGGTCTTGATGTTCGGAGATATCGTTCTCATCCCCACGCAAGGTCTACCGGCCTGGTTCAACGATCTAAGCGCGCTCCAGTTGCTGCGCGCCACGGACCTGAATGGGGACGGATCGATCAGTTTCAGCGACCTCCTCGTCGCGCGCGACGGGGTCGCACTGGCGCTGCCTACACTCGCGGCGCTACCCTATATCCTCACGGCGCTGATGGCCGCGGCCGGACTTGCGGTCGCACTCGCCGCATCCGGCTCTCACCTCTTCACGCTCAGCGCGAGCCTGTCGGACGATCTGTATCGCTCGATCGATCCGCAGCCGATCGTGCTGCCTCGCCTTCTGCTGGCTTGGGCGGCCATCGCCGGTACCGCGCTGATCACGGCGATCTATCTGTTCATCGCCGACGTCGACGCCTTGAGCTACATGGTGACGGCCTTTGCGCTTGCAGCCGCGACGTTCTTCCCTGCCCTGTTCTTGTCGACCTGGTGGCAACGGTGCACGCTGTGGGGAGCGCTCGCGAGCATGGCGACGGGATTTGGCTTTATGCTTCTGTGCCTCATTGCGGGCGGCCTCGTCGGTATCGCTGACACCGCGGCTGGAACGGCGGCGGCGAGCCTCGTCTCGGCCTTGCTCGCCCTCGTCGGCGGCATCGGCGCCAGTCTCTATGGCCCCGCGGCCAAGGCGGCGGATACCGCTTTCTTCGAGGCGATGCGCCGCCCCGACGGCGAAACCCTCTACGACCAGGCTGAAGCACAAGCCTCGGCCGCGCAGAACAAGACAGAACAACAGGATCAGCTTGGATAACCTGACCGAGCCACAACGTTTTCATCTTTACCCCGCGATCGCCCCTTTTCGTACGGGCCGTCTTCCAGTGTCCGGGGGACACGAGCTCTACTTCGAGGAGTGCGGCTCAGAAATCGGCAAGCCCGTCGTCATCCTCCACGGAGGCCCTGGGGCAGGTGTGTCGCCCGTCATGCGCCGCTTCCACGATCCACGGCTCTACCGCATCGTACTGTTCGATCAGCGCGGTTGCGGCCGGTCGCATCCCCATGCCTCGCTCGAGAACAACACGACGTGGGACCTGGTCTCCGACATCGAAGCCTTGCGCGACCATCTCGGGATCGAAAGCTGGCAGGTGTTCGGGGGGTCATGGGGATCGGCGCTTGCCCTCGCTTACGCGCAAACGCACCCGGATCGGGTCCGCGAACTAATCCTGCGGGGCATCTTCCTCATGCGGAGGTCCGAGCTCGAATGGTTTTATCGGGACGGCTGCAACTGGTTGTTCCCGGAGGCGTTCGCCGACTTCACCAGCGCTATTCCGGAAGAAGAGCGTGCCGACATGATCGGCGCCTACTACAAACGGCTGACGAGTTCGGACCGGTCCGTCCAACTCGAAGCGGCCCGTGCGTGGACGTCCTGGGAGGGACGAACCCTCTCGCTTCTGCCGGACCACGACCGCACGCGTTATCTGACGGCCGACCGCTACGCCCTCGCCCTCGCACGGATCGAATGCCACTACGTCGTCAACCGAGGCTTCTTCAAGGCGGACGATCAGCTGTTGCAGAATGCGGACCGCCTGACGGACATCCCCGGCGCGATCGTCCATGGCCGCTACGACGTGGTCACGCCGATGAAAAATGCGTTTGACCTGTCGAGGGCCTGGCCCACGGCGGAACTGCGCATTGTGCCCGACGCCGGACATGCGATGACGGAACCGGGCATCGTTCACGCCCTGATCGCAGAAACGCGGATGTTCGCCGGCGACTGACCCTCACTCGCCCACACGGCCGATATAGCTCAGCACCACCTGGCGCTTATTGGGTGAGGTGCGATGCTCGATCAGATAGACGCCCTGCCAAATGCCGAGTGTCATTGCCCCCTCGCGAACGGGGATCGAGAGGCTCACGGAGGTCAGCATCGACTTGATGTGACTCGGCATGTCGTCGGGCCCTTCTTCGTGGTGGACGTAGGGGTGGTCCTCCGGGGCAAGCCGCTCGAGCGCGTCCAGCAGGTCGACCCGCACATTCGGATCGGCGTTTTCCTGAATGGTCAGTGACGCCGACGTGTGGGTCACGAAGACCGTCAGCAAACCGCCTTGAGCTCGGATCGACTCCAGCCATGCGGCAACCGCCCGCGTGAAATTGACAAAGCCTTTCCCGCGCGTCGGCACGGTCAAGACATGGCTCCGCTCTTCCAAACCAGCCACAGACGCTCCCCTCGCTTGTTCCGACTAAACGACCGGCCTGTCCCAATATCGGTCAATCCTTAAGAGAAAATTTACCCTGACTTGCCACCGTCCAATGGACCGCTGCGGAAGTGCCACCGCGGTCGTGCCGACAGCCGCTTGGGGAGCGGAAACGGCCGCTAATTCATGGGGAACGGTATGGCTTCGAACGCAGGTTGGCAAACATCCGCAAGCAGCGGGGGGCAAGACGACATCACCGGCGATCGGTGGTCCGAGCGTCATTGGGAGACACCGGGCAGCCCGTCGCTGAAGTCCTCAATGGATGCGCTTCTGGCCGAACCGATGGATCAGCGCACCGTCGAGTCACTGCTGCTGCGTCTGGTGGACCGGGTCGAGGAGACGGAACGCCGTTACGGCCAGGCCCTCAACGAACTTCATTCCCGCCTCGATCAATTGTCGCAGACCACGAATGCGGCGCGCAGCACGAGCACGCCGGAGAACGCCGATACGTTCGACAGGCTGCACGAACAGGTGAGCAGTCTGGCCAAGCGGCTGGAGACCGAGCCCAGGACGCACCTCGACGACTTCGAACGCCTGGGCCGCGCGATCACCGGCGGCATGCGGGGCGATTTCGACGAGAAGCCCTACGGGATAACCCACGAGGAGCCGGCGCCCAGCCCCTTCGCCCAGTCGATCCAGCACGCCCGCAGCACCAATCATCTTGCCCCCGAGCTTGCCCCGCCCGTCGAATGGCCTTGGGAGTCCAAGCCCGTCTCTGCCTCTGCCGATTTCGACAACCGGCTGACCGAGATGGCAAACCGGCTGGAACAATCGATCGGCGCGGCCATGCCGAGCAGCACGATCGAAGCGTTGAATGCGCGCCTCGAAGAAGTCGGCAACCAGATCGCACAATCTCTCGATGCCGCGCCGAGCCGGGCAGCCTGGAGCATGTCGAGCAGCAAATCGCCGACATGGGACGGCAACTGAACCGCGCCGAGGAACAGCTCGGCCGCCTCGGCGGTGTCGAGGAGCGCCTGGTCCAGCTTCTCTCGCGCCTGGAGACCAAGGACACGCCCCCCAAACCGGCCGAAATCGACGCGGGGCAGCTTCAGGAGATTGCCGCCAAGGCTGCGGTCGAGGCCGCCCGCCTCGTCGCGGACGACTCGCAAAAGACGACCGACCGGCTCGAGGCCATGCAGCGCGAGCTGAACGCCGTGGGCGACACCACCCGCCAGGCCGACGACAAGCTCAACAACACGCTGCAATCGGTTCACGAGTCGCTGAGACAGCTCGTGCAGCAAGTCGAACGCCCCGTGGCGCGATCGCCTCAGACCAATCCATTCGTTGCAAAGACCGAACGCAAGCGGTCGATACCCGGCGGATCGCCGGTCCCCACTCAGCCCGAACCCGTAGCCAGGGCGGCCCAGCCGGCCGCGCCTGTGCAGGAAACGGCTCCTGCTCCTGCGCCTGCACCGCAGGCGCAACCGGCGCCGCAACAACCGCGCCAACCCACGCCGGCCCCAATACCCAAGCAGCGGCGCGCCCGCCGCGCTCAAGCGCCGACGAGGCCGAGATGCGCGTGAAGGAGACGCTGCGGAACCGGCTCGATGCGACCTCCGCCAATGCGAAACCGCGCAATCTTCTGGCCGCCTTCGAACGCGCCCGGGCCCCGCATGTGGAAGCGGCCGCTCAGGACCTGGGCGCGGACGATCCGCGCGAGAGCGGGGCCTCTGAGGATATGTTGCCGCAGCGCGCGGCGACGGCCCAGGCCGCGGCCGCTCAGGCTGCGGCCCTCGCCGAAAGCCGCGAGGAGCGTCCGGTGCGCCGCGAGCCGCGCGTCGACCTCGCAGCGGACGACCAGAGCCGCAACCGGAAACGGCCTTATCTCATCATTTCCGCCGCGGTGCTTCTCACGATCAGCGCGCTCCTCCTGTACGGACGGCTGGGATCCAAATCCGCCGACGACACGCGCGCGATTCCGCAAAGCGGAGCGGCGCTGCCGAGCGGCGAGGCACCCTCACCCGAAGCGTCCAACCAGACGGTCCCTGCGGCGCCATGGAAGCGCCCATGGATGCGCCTATGGAGGAACTGCCCGGCGATCAGCAGTCGGGAATGTTCGGGTTTGCGCCCGTCCCTGAGACCACTTCCGTGCCCGGGCTCTTGCCGATGGAGGATCGCGTCGGCAAAGCAGAACCTGGCGTGACGGACATCCCCAAGTCGCCGAGCCATAAGGCTCCCGCAAATGGCGTCACACCGGCGCCCCAACTCGCGTCGCTGCGGTCCGACAATACGGGTTCGCTTCCGAGCGACGTGGTCTTCTCCGTTGAAGAGCCCGCGTCCGCGACAGAGGTAGCGCTGGCCGAGCAGTTGACGAAAACATCCGTGAAAGGTCCGGTGCCGCCGGAAGCCCTCGGGTCGAGGGCCATTCGTGAAGCCGCTGCGAGCGGCAACCCGATCGCGCAATACGTCATCGGCACCCGGTATATCGACGGAACCGGCGTGGCGGCCAATCCGAAGACGGGGTCGGAGTGGATGGAGCGCGCCGCGCGGAGCGGACTCGCCCCGGCGCAATACCGGCTCGGCACCATGTACGAGCGTGGCATCGGCGTAACCGCCGATATCGATACCGCTCGCAGCTGGTATCTCGCCGCTGCCGAACGCGGCAACGTCAAAGCAATGCACAATCTCGCCGTCAGCGTGAGCGGCGGCGGCGGCGCAACGCCGAACTACGCTCTTGCAGCAAAATGGTACGGCGAAGCGGCGCTGCGCGGCCTTGCCGACAGCCAGTTCAATCTCGGCATCCTGGCCGAGCACGGCCTGGGCCAGACCAAGAACCTCGCCGAAGCCTACAAGTGGTATGTCCTTGCGGGCAATCAGGGTGACATGGAGCGCAGAAGCGCCGCGACATCGTCAGTGCTCAGCTTTCGCCGAAGACGATCCTTACCATCGACGGCAGAGTTGCCACGCGGAAGGCGAAGGCGACGGCGCCCGAAGCCAATTCCGTGACCGAGCCGGACTCGTGGGGCAGCGGGGCGACCTCTGCCGCCGGAACCAAGACGCCCCAGGGGGCCACGCTGGTGAGCCGGGCCCAGACCCTGCTCAACAAGCTGGGCTACGATGTGGGTGTTCCCGACGGCCTTGCCGGCGAGAAGACCCGCACCGGCGTCAAGCGCTTCCAAGAGCGGAACGGGCTCGCTCAGACCGGTGAGGTCACTATTCCGCTCGTCACGCAGCTCGAGGCGCTCGCAAGCTAAGGGGGACGCCCCTTGGTCATACAACGACCTGTCCACACTTCCGCCCGAAATTCGGTGAGAAATGCGGCTTCTCCCGCTTGGCGCATTGACTCGCCGACCTGCGGCGAACACGGTGCACGAGCGCCCGCCCACTGACCGATCAACCGATGTTCCAAATTTATCTGCCGATTGCCGAGATTTCAGTGAACCTATTGGTGATGCTGGGTCTGGGTGCGGCGGTTGGCTTCCTATCGGGCATGTTCGGCGTCGGCGGCGGATTTCTTCTCACCCCGTTCTTGATGCTGTCAGGCATTCCGCCGGCCATCGCCGTGGCCACCGGCGCCAATCAAATCGTCGGCACATCGGTATCCGGCACTCTCGCGCAATGGCGGCGCGGCAATGTCGATCTGCACATGGGGGCCATCCTCATCGCAGGCGGTGTCGCGGGAGCGCTCATCGGCGTGCTCCTCCTGCGGTATTTGCGTGGCGTCGGTCAGGCCGGCCTTATCATCTCCCTCACCTATGTCGTCTTCCTCGGCTCCATCGGTGCATTGATGCTTTGGGAGAGCGTCAACGTGATGCGGCGTCAGCGGGCGGGGAAGACCGTCTCCGCACGGAAGTCGGGCCAGCACAACTGGATTCACGGCCTGCCGTTCAAGATGCGCTTTCCGCGCTCGCGGCTCTATATCAGCGCAATCCCGCCGCTCGTGATCGGCGCGCTCGTCGGGCTACTCGCGGCGTTCTTGGGTGTGGGCGGCGGTTTCGTCATGGTCCCCGCCATGATCTACATCCTGCGCATGCCGACCAATATCGTGGTCGGCACATCGATCTTCCAAATCATCTTCGTGACCGCTCTCGTCACGCTGCTCCATGCCACGCTCAATCACACGCTGGATATCCTCCTGGCGGTCTTGTTGATCGTGGGGGGCGTCATTGGCGGTCAGTTCGGCGTACGGGCCGGACAGAAGCTCCGCGGCGAGCAGCTCCGCGCCTTGCTGGCGCTCATGGTGCTTGGCGTTGCGGCGCGGATCCTGATCGATCTGGTGGTGCGTCCGGCCGATCTCTACAGCATCATTCCGATGGTCGGGAGTTGAGATGCGCACGACCTTGCTCATCCCCGCGCTTCTGACTCTGGCATTTCTCGCCCGTCCTGCGCACGGCCAGGACGCTGCGCCGCCTGCACCGGTCCTCAAACCAGGAACAAGCCACGAAAGGGTGCTTGCGGATATTTCTACGCGCGAGGTCGCGATCCAGTCGAACTTCAGCGGTGTCGAGATTCTGATCTTCGGCAGTATCGATTTCAGCGACGCCCGCATGCCGACCTACGGGAAGTACGATGTGATCGCCCTGGTGCGCGGCCCCACGGATCCCATAACAATCCGGCGGAAGACACGCGTGGGCGGTATTTGGGTGAACGGTCCGAGTGCGACCTATTCGGACGCGCCGAGCTTCTACGCAGTCCTGTCATCGCGCCCGGTCCGCGCCATCGCGTCGAACGAGACCCTGAAGGAGCTTGATATTGGCCTATCGGAGCTCAATTTCGGACGAGAGACCGCCGGCAGCCCGCAGGAACAGAGCTTCGAATCCGCCCTGATCCGGCTGATGGAAGAGAGGAATCTGTATACGGAAGATGATTCCGGTGTGGTGTTCATCGGCCGCAGCCTCTTTCGCGCGACGGTGGCCCTGCCGGCGAACGTCCCGACGGGCCGCTACCGGGTGGAAGTGTATCTCTTTCGGGACGGGAACCTCGCGAGCAAGACGAAGGGATCGCTGGAGGTCAACAAGGCCGGAATGGAGGCGACGATCTACAATCTCGCCCTTCACCAGCCGTTTCTTTACGGTCTTCTCGGAATCGCCATCGCGGTGCTCGCGGGCCTCATGGGCTGGTTCGCCTTCCGCAAAGACTAAGAAGTGTCCGGCACCGGGGGCGTCTAGTCGGGAAGAAGCAGGCTGCCGAGAACCGGATAAACCGCGTGCCGCCCCATCATCCAGGCTTCGAGCTGGTGCCAGAAAAATAGTGGCTTAAAGGCCTCGTTCATGACGTTAAGCCCTCCCGTGTAGGCGCCGAACGCCGGCATGACGAGGCGGCTGCCGTCACTCGCGAAGCAGCGGCGGCGAACGACTGTGCCGCGCCGGGAAATACGCGCGATGGGATGCAAGTGGCCGACGATCTCCGGCCCTGTCGCCTCCTCCGACGGCTCGTGGCGCAACACGACGCCTTCGATGGTCAGCGACCCGCAGACCGTCCCGCCAACGCTCTCGGGCAGATGCGGATCGTGATTGCCGCAAATCCAGAACCAGTCGCGGCCCTTCTGCAGCGACCGCAGCCTCGCGAAATCGTCGTCAACCAACCTGTCCGCGCATTCGCTGCGGTGGAAGCTGTCGCCAAGCGCGACGACGCGTTGCGGATCGAGCGCCTCGATGAGCTTGCCGAGTCGCGACAGGGTCGCCCGCGTATCGTAAGGCGGGAGCAGCATGCCGCGGGCGGCCAAGGCAGCGCCCTTCTCCAAGTGAAGATCGGCGACGAGCAGCGCATCCTGCTCCGGCCAATAAAGGGCCCCCGCCACGAGCGGCTGAAATGAATGTTTTCCGATGGTGAGACGCGACCGCAATGTCGGCGCGGTCTCTGGCATGAGATCAAGTCTAGCGTGCAGCATGCTCCCCCCCAGGCTCTGCCTCCCGCTGATCGAAGCCTCCTCTCCCAGGGCCTCGGCAACGAGTTCTTCGGCGGTCTCACGCAACAGGGTGTCGCCCGCATCACCCGGAACGCTTTCTCGCCCGATCTCGAGCATGACAGGAACAGCAAGCGGCGATACGCGACTCACCTCACTATGCCTGATTCGTCCGCCGATACGCTTCAAGAATTCGCCCAGCCGGCGCAAATCGATCAGCCCGGTCGCAGCGTCGGCAAAGGCCGCCTTCAGCAACACATGGTCGGGCTCGTGCTGACGCAGCACGTCGTAGACGAGATCCGACGAGGCGGTCATTTGGCGGCCAGACTTTTCCTGGCCCGGATGGCGGCGCTCGATCAGGCCGGAGATGATGGCGCAGACTTTGAAAGATCGCTTCATCAGGTTGGACTCGGCAAGCCACGCGTCGAGGTCGTCGCCGAGCATGTCTTCGTCGAACAGCTCTCTCAGATTGAGCCGCCCGGTGCGGATCATCGTGCTCATGTCGTTGAGGCCCCAGACGGCGAGCGCATATTCGTTGGCGACGAACCCGAGCGGCGCCGCGCCTGCCCGTTCCAAACGGCGCGTGAGAAGCATGCCGAGCGTCTGGTGTGCCAGCCTGCCCTCGAAGGGATAGCAGACAAGATAGTAGCGCTGTCCGCGCGGGAAGGTCTCGATCAGCATTTCCTGCGCGTTAGGAACGATCGAGAAGGCCGATTGTAGCTTCAGCCAGTAGGACACCTGCTCAGGCAGTTTCGTCCAGTGACGGCGGTCCGCCAGCATGAGGCGCACGCGTTCGGCAAGATAGGTGGAGAGCGGGAACTTCCCCCCTTCATAGGCGGGCACTTTGGCGTCGGTGGCGTGCGCGCGGGTCACGATGGCATCCATCTCCCGCAAGCCCTGGAAACGCAGCACCTCGCCTGCGAACACGAACGTGTCGCCCGGGGCGAGTTGCTCGATAAAGTGTTCCTCGACCTCGCCCAAGATACGTCCGCCCGCGAGCGCGCCTGTCGGCTTGAGTGCGCCGCCCTTGAGCCGCGCCAGCCGCACACGCAGCATGGGGGCCTCGACGATTGTGCCCACGTTCAGACGGTATTGTTGCGCGATACGCGGATGAGCCACGCGGTAGGCGCCTTCTTTGGTGCGTTTCAGTTTGGCGTAGCGGTCGTAATTCGCGAGCGCGTAGCCTCCGGTTGCCACAAAAGAGACGACAGAATCGAAACTCTCGCGAGAGAGATCGCGATAAGGCGCCGCGCTGGTGACCTCCTTAAAAAGCAAGTCGGAGTCAAAAGGTTCCGCGCAGGCCGTGCCGAGAATGTGCTGAGCAAGCACATCGAGCGCACCGGGGCGCGTGGGCGGCGTATCCTGCTGACCTTCTCGTGCTGCCTCAAGCGCGGCCTGGCACTCCATGACCTCGAAACGGTTGGCCGGCACCAGCAGCGCCTTGCTTGGTTCGTCGAGGCGATGATTGGCGCGGCCGATGCGCTGGGCCAGACGGCTCGAGCCTTTCGGCGCGCCGACATTGACGACAAGGTCGACATCGCCCCAGTCGATGCCGAGATCGAGCGTCGAGGTGCACACCACCGCCCGCAACTTACCCGCCACCATGGCCGCTTCGACTTTGCGCCGCTGGCCGACGTCGAGGGAGCCGTGATGGAGCGCGATCGGCAGATTGTCGTCGTTGCAGCGCCACAGCTCGTTGAAGAGCATCTCAGCCTGCGAGCGCGTGTTGACGAACATGAGGGACATCTTATGCGCCTTGATGGCCTCGTAGATTTCCGGCAGCGCATAGCGCGCTGAATGCCCGGCCCAGGGCAGATCCGCCTCGGAATTGAGGATCGTGATGTCCGCCTGCACACCGCCCGCGGCGGTGACAATCTCGGCGAAATGGGTTGCGCGCGCACCGCCGTCCTGCTGGGGGACGAGATAGGCGGAGAGCTCGTAGGGGCGGGCGACCGTGGCCGACAGTCCGATTGCCCGCAAGTCCGGCGACAACGACCGGAGCCGCGCCAGATCGAGGGCGAGGAGATCGCCCCGCTTGCTGGCGCTCAAGGCATGCAACTCGTCGAGGACGAGATATTTGAGGTTACCGAAGATCTGCGCCGCGCTCTTGTGGGAGAGCATCAGCGCGATCTGTTCCGGCGTGGTCAGCAGAATATCCGGCGGCAGGATGCGCTGCCGCGCGCGCCGGGACTGCGGCGTGTCGCCGGTCCGAGTCTCGATCTGGATGGGCAGTTCCATCTCGGCGATTGGCGTTGCGAGGTTACGGGCAATGTCAGTCGCGAGCGCCTTGAGCGGCGACACATAGAGCGTGTGCACGCCGTGGCTCTGCTTGGTGAGCGGGCGCCCCGCAAGATCGATCAGGCTCGGCAGAAACCCCGCGAGCGTCTTGCCGCCGCCGGTCGGCGCAATCAGGAGCGCATCGGACCCGCGCTCGACCGTTTCCAGCAAGTCGAGCTGATGGGCACGCGCACGCCAGCCCCGCGAGGCGAACCAGTCCGCGAACGGTTTCGGCAGCAGCGCGGGCGAGGAATGCGATGCATCCTCCGTTGTCCGTCTGCTCGTTCGCGCGCTCACTATCGTGAATCCCTCGGTTGCCCGCATCTGGGCCGCACCCGCCCTCGGCGGGCTCTCGCCTTGATCTTCGGGCTTTTGCCCCCCACTTTTGCTACAGACCTGAAGCAACGCCCACGATGCGGAGGCTACGCGTGTTTATGGAACGGTTTTTTGGCGGCAATCCGGCTCTCGTCCTCGCCCGACTCGCGATCATATCGCTGATCGTCGGCGTCGTCCTGGCGGCGTTGGGCTTCAGCCCCTACGACCTCGTCCAGACTGTGCGCGACCTCATTCAGCGCCTCTACGATATGGCTTTGCCGCGATCGAGAAGGGCTTCCGCTACTTCCTTCTGGGCGCGGTGATCGTCTTCCCGATCTGGTTCCTGATGCGGGTGTCAAAGTGTTCGGCGGCGGCGATGCCTCGTCCGACGAATTGGTGCCGCCGGAACGGGAGCCGCGTGTGGCCACGCCCGCTAAAGAATCGCCAAAACCTTCTCCGGCGGGCGGCCAATAGCCGCTTTGTTGCCGGTCACCACGATCGGCCGTTCGATGAGAATAGGATTGTCGGCCAGGAGCGCGAGCAGTTCGTCGTCCGTGACACTGCGCTCCTTCAAGCCGAGTTCGGCGTAGCGCGCTTCCTTCGTTCGCACGATGTCTTGCGGCTTGAACCCGAGCTTCTTCAGGATTGCCTTGAGGTCGGCGGCGCTCGGCGGGGTCTTCAGATACTCAACGATGACCGGCTCAACGCCCCGTTCCTCGATCAAGGCCAAGGTCTGGCGCGACTTCGAACAGCGCGGGTTGTGGTAGATCGTGACGGTCATTCCGTTTTCTCCTGAGGAGTCTCGCTCCTAGAGCGTCTTTTGCGCCCATTCTTCCGCACGCCGCCCGATGAGGGGCGACAGTGTGTTGGCTTGGGCGTCCGAGACCGCCTGAACCAAGCGGCGCTTGATGCGGCCGATCAGGTCCGGCCCTTCGAAGATCAGCCCCGTGTACATCTGAATGAGGTGCGCCCCGGCCTCGATCTTGGCGAGGGCCGTTTCGGCGGAATCGATACCGCCCACGCCGATCAGCGGCATGGTGCCGGCCGTGATCTTGTAGACCCGCGCCAGCATGCGCGTCGAACGGTCGAACAATGGCCGTCCCGACAGACCGCCCTGCTCCGCCGTCAAAGTCTCGTCCGTGAGACCGTCGCGTGCGAGCGTCGTGTTGGAGACGATAATGCCGTCGGCGCCGCTCCCCTGAATGATCCCAACGATCTCCGGCAGGTCTGCGCCCGCAAGGTCCGGGGCGAGCTTTACGAACAATGGCGGCTTGTGGCCGGGCAGCGCCGCGCGCGCTTGCTCGACCTTGGTCAGGAGCGTCGCGAGTTCCTTCGGCGCCTGCAGATCCCGCAAGCCCGGCGTGTTGGGTGAGGAGATATTCACGGTGAGATACGAGGCGACCGGCGCCATCCGCGCCACGCCCGCCACATAGTCGGCGATCCTGTCGTCACTGTCGCGGTTCGCGCCCAAATTGACGCCGATAATTCCAGGAACGCCATTCTGCAGACGCTCCAACGCGGCAGCCTGCCCTTCGTTGTTGAAGCCGAGCCGGTTCACCACGGCGTGGTCCTCGACGGAGCGAAATACGCGCGGGCACGGATTTCCGCTTTGCGGGCGCGGCGTGAGCGTGCCCACCTCGACGAAGCCGAAGCCCATGTTGAACAGCGCCGTCACGACGCGTGCGTTCTTGTCGAAGCCCGGCGCGATGCCGATCGGGTTGGGGAACTCCAGCCCGCAGAGGGTCTGGCGAAGCCGCGCGTCGTCCGGCGTGACGCAGCGGGGATAGACCCCTATCTCCAAGCTCTTGATCGTCAGCGTGTGGGCGCGCTCCGGGTCGAGCGCGAGCATGAGGGCCTGGCCGAGGCCGAACAGCGGGTTCACGCGACACCCTCAGGCAAGACGTGGCGATCGTCGTCGTCGAGAGCGAGCGGCGCCTCCGCGACGATCGCTTTGAGGTCGAGCGGTGCATAGAGGTGCGGGAAGAGGTCGCCGCCACGCGATTCCTCCCACTTCAGCGCCTCGCCCAGCCGATCCGGATCGACGGCGAGCAGCACGAGATCTTCCTGTCCTGCATAGTGCTTGGCCAGCGTCTCGGCCACCTGATAACCGGCCGAGAAATGGATGTATCCGTCACGCAGATCGTCGGACGTCCCTAGGAAGCGCCCTTCGCTCTTGGCGGCATCGTAGGCGGCGTCGGCGAGGATTTTGTAGATGGGTTCGGCCATGGTGCGGTGCCACACTAGCGGCCCTGGTGCGCACCAACAAGGTTCACACGTGGCGGGCGAACCGGGCTGACCTCTTCAATTCGGGCATGGTGGACCGGCGGGCGCAGTTGCGTCATAAAGAAGGGGATAGGTATTATTTCCTTGTCGCTTTCGTAGGACCGGAGCCGTTTCCTTGAGAAGGCTCACACACGACCGAATCTGGTCTGCCATAGACGCCCTGGCGCACCGCTACGGACTCTCCGTGTCGGGGCTTGCCAAGCGGTCGGGCTTGGACCCGACGGCCTTCAACAAGTCGAAGCGGGCGACGGGCGATGGGCGGCCGCGCTGGCCCACCACCGAAAGCATCGCCAAGGTTCTGGAGGCGACGGGCGCGACGCTCGAGGATTTCACCACGCTCGCCTCGTCGGAGCCCGGACAGCCCAATCGGAATCTGCCGATACCGCTGATCGGCATGACCCAGGCCGGCGCCGGAGGGTTTTTCGACGATGGTGGGTATCCCGTGGGCGGAGCCTGGGAGCAGGTGCCCTTTCCGCGGGTCGAGGACGAAAATGCCTACGCGCTGGAGGTGACGGGCGAAAGCATGGAACCGCTGTACCGGCAGGGCGACATCCTGATCGTTTCGCCCAACGCGCCGACCCGCAACGGCGACCGTGTCGTCGTCCGCACGACCGACGGCGAGGTCATGGCGAAACTCCTCGTCCGCCGCAGCGCCAAAACAATCGAACTCGCGTCCATGAACCCCGAGCATCCCAATTTCGTTTTCCCGCTCGACCGGGTCGAATGGATCGCACGCATCATCTGGGCGAGCCAATAGACGCCGCACGAAAGCCATTTCCATGTTCCGCGTTTCACGCATCATTCTCGCTCTGGCCGTTCTCGGCGCCGTTTGGTTCTTCTGGCCGTTCGGCAAGTACGACGACGCGGTCCCCGTCTCCCCGCCGCAGCCCGATACGAACCAGACCAACACCGCACAAGACCAGCTCTTCACCAAGCCGCTGTCCACGGATGCCGCCGCCCCCCAGGACGCCGCGTCACCGGACGAAGGCGCGCGCGAACAGCCTCAGACCAAGGCCGTCCTGCGCCCGAAGCGCTTCTACCGTGTGGTGGTGCAGGACGGCGGCTCCCTTACGGCCGGCGACACGACCATCACGCTCGCGGAGATCGAGGTCGCGGGGCTCACCGGCCAATGCAAGGATTCGCGCGGCCAGGCGTGGCCGTGCGGGCGCGCGGCCCGCTCCGCGCTCACGCGGCTGATCCGCGGCCGCGCCCTGATGTGCCACGTGCCGGCAAAGGGCGATCACAAGTCGCTCGTGGCGCGCTGCTCGGTCGGCGGCAACGACCTGTCGTTCTGGATGGTCGCCCAAGGCTGGGCGAAGCCGAAGCAGCCGGCGCAAGCGGCCTTCAAGGAGGCCGCGGAAGCCGCCCGCGAACGGCGGGTCGGTATCTGGCGCTAGCGTCCGCAGGACCCAACACAAAAAGCGCGGCCCCGGAAAACCGGGGCCGCGCTCCTTAGGTGTCCGCGCACCTTGGGCGTCTTAGACGACTGCGGTCGTCAGACTACATCTTCTTGGAATCGGGCTGGGGCGGCGTGTCGCCGGTATCAGTGGCCGCGGACGCATCCGCGCTCACCCAGCCCTTGGCACAGCCCTGCTGCCACTCTTCGGCAGAGATCTCCGCGTCGTTGGACGAGTCGACCATCTGGAAGTTCAGAACGAACGGCGTGGCCTTGTCCTTCGACAGCGTATCGCCGTCAGGACCCGCCATCTGCCAGGCCTTATTGCACTCGGCTTCGCTCAGGATCTTGCCCGGGCGGCCCGACGGGTCGTCCTTCATGGCGCCCTCGGGCACCGGAGCGCCACCACCGGCAAGCGCAACGCCTGCCGTCGACATCAGGATCGCAGTCGTAAGGGTCGTGAGTTTCATCACATTCCTCCTTTGCGTTTTCTTAGTCACTTAAAACAAGACCAGCGAAAAACAGGCTTTCGCAGGCCCCGTTACGTGAAGAACACGCAATAGGCAGGCACTGTTGCGAAATATTATGTGACAATTTGGCGGCAAATAAAGCCGCCGGACTTGAAGGGCTTACACCGCGCGCGCCACGTTTTCTCCAAATTTTATCTTTGGATGGGAGAGATATCTTGTTTTACTGGTGCAGCGCAGATCAGTTATTTGCAACTTGTGCGGCGGCTAGCTCGCCCGAAAGGGCTCGCGCAATCAGGGAGCGCGTGTTGTCGATCCCGTAGAGCTGCACGAAGGACCCGAAGCGCGGGCCTTGCGACTGGCCGAGCAGCACTTGGTAGAGCGCCTGGAACCAGTCCCGCAGCGGCTCGAATCCGTGCTCCTTGCCCACCGCATAGACCTCGTTCTGAATTTCCTCGGCCAGCACATCGTCCGGCAGCGCGATGAGCCGCTGGTCGAGATCCGCAAGCGCTGCGCGCTCCTGATCGGTCGGCGCGCGGTACTGCTTCGACGGCTTCACGAAGTCATGGAAATAACGGATCGCGTAGCCCACGAGTTCATCCAGCAGAGGCTCGGTCTCAGGGGTCGCTCTCGGCGCATAGCGCTGGATGAAGCCCCATAGCACCGAGCGGTCCTCGGAGTTCGAAGCAGAGGCGAGATTGAGCAGGAGCGCGAAGCTGATCGGCAGATCGGCCTCGGGCGGCGAGCCCTCGTGAATGTGCCAGACGGGATTGGTCAGCTTCGCCGCCTGATCCTCTTTCGGGAAGGCCGCGAGGTGCCCGGCATATTCGTCGACGGCGCGCGGGATCACATCGAAGTAGAGCCGCTTCGCCTTTTTCGGGCTCTGATACATGTAGAGGGACAGGCTCTCCGGCGAGGCGTAGGACAGCCATTCCTCGATGGTCAGACCATTTCCGCGGGACTTTGAAATCTTCTCCCCGTTCTCGTCGAGGAAGAGTTCGTAATTGAAGCCTTCGGGCTGCTGGCGCCCCAGGATGCGGCAGATACGGCCCGACAGGCGCACCGAGTCGATCAGGTCCTTGCCCGCCATCTCGTAGTCGACGCCGAGCGCGGCCCAGCGCATGGCCCAGTCTGCCTTCCATTGCAGCTTGCAGTGGCCGCCGGTCACGGAGACCTGCGTCAGCTTCCCCGTATCGGGGTCCTTGTAGAGAATGGAACCGGCGGCCAGATCCCGGTCGATGATCGGCACCTGCAGCACTTTGCCTGTCGCCGGCGAGATCGGCAGGAACGGGCTGTAGGTGGCGCGCCGTTCGGGCCCCAGCGTCGGCAGGATCACATCGCGGATTTCCTCGTAGTGCTCGAGCACCCTGAGCAGGGTCGCGTCGAACCGGCCCGACGTGTAGCACTCGGTCGCCGAGAGGAACTCGTATGAAAAGCCGAACGTATCCAGAAAGTTCCGCAGCCGCGCATTGTTGTGCTGGCCGAAGCTCGGATACTCGTTGAACGGGTCCGGGACCTGGGTCAGCGGCTTTTCCAGATGCGCGGCGACCATCTCCTTGTTGGGGATGTTGTCCGGCACCTTGCGCAGGCCATCCATGTCGTCGGAAAAGCAGATCAGCCGCGTCGGGATCTTGTCCTCGGTCAGGACCCGAAAGGCGTGCCGAACCATGGTCGTGCGCGCAACCTCGCCGAACGTGCCGATATGCGGCAACCCCGAGGGCCCGTAGCCCGTCTCGAAAATGATCGAACCCGTCGGCTGTGGGATCCGCTTCAGCCGGCTCAGGACTTTGCGTGCCTCTTCGAACGGCCAGGCCTTGCTCACATGGGCATGGGCCAGGAGTTCGGAATTGATCTCAATTGGGGCCGCGTCGCGGCCAGCGCTCGTGGTCTCGGGCATGACTGAAATTAGGTGTGCTGAAGAAGCGGTCATCGGCGCCAAAGACGAAAGGCGCCTTCAAGAGGCAACAAATTTCACAGATTCCCCTGCCGCGCCAGTGTTTCGCAAACTTTCTTCTCACACGGGCGCTTGCCCGGCACGCTTCAATTTCATACCGTCGCGCCCGTTTGGATATCCACGGCCAGAGAGGGTTGAAAGCCGATGACGAAGTCCTTGGACCATCACGAAGCACTGATCTACACGATGGTCACGACCTCGGCGGTCGACCGAACCATGTCCGGCGCGGAGCTTGCCCGCATCGGGGAGATCGTTTCGTATTTGCCGATCTTCGCTGACTACGACGCTGACGGCCTGGTCGATGCCTCTCAAGCTTGCGGCGAACTCCTCGGCAGCGAATCCGGCCTCGATCTTGTTCTCGAACTGATCCGAAGCAACCTGCCCATGCGCCTGCGCGAGACGGCCTATGCGATCGCGCTGGAAGTGGCCGCGGCGGATCTCGATGTCCGTCCGGAGGAACCCGGTTCCTGGAGCTTCTGGCGGACGCGCTCGAGATCGACATGCTGACGAAGACGGCGATCGAGCGCGGCATCCGGGCCCGCAACAAAGTCCTGTAAGACACCCGCGATTTCTCCGAGGTTAGCGGGCGAGCTTGCCCGCGCCCGAGTAGAGCGCGCCACCGATGACGCACGGCACGGCGATCTGCGCCTGGCCCAGAGCGGTCGCGGCCATGCAGCCCGTCGCGATGGCGATCGACCCCGCGGTCCATCCCTTCGACATGCCCGCATCGGCTGTCAGTTGCTGGCGCTCCGCGTCCTCGATCGCTCCGTACTGCTCTTTCCTGATCTTCTCGGCCTCGAACAAGGACGCCGCCTCGATGACGTCTTTCAGAGGGCCGGCGATCTCTTCGGGCTGATTGACGATCTCGGCGCGGTAGAGGTCGATCAAGTCGCGGTCGCGCTCCGCATAAGAGGCAAGAGTCCACTTCGCGGTTCCGCCCGTCGTGACCTTCTCGACATTGTTGGCGTCCTTGCCCCAGCCCGAGGCTAGTTTTTCGAGGAAGCCAGACTTCTGGGCGCCCTTCGACCATTGCAGCGCCTGCATGATGCGCATGACCGGCTCGTACTGCCCCGAGGCGACGTAGTAGCCCCAAAGAGCGTACACTGCCGTCGGTCCGCCCGTGTCGAGTTCCATCGCCTGCAGCGTGGGGCGCCGTTCGTTCAGCAGATCATCGATCAACGGCTTGCGCAGCGGCATGCGGTCCGCGTTCTTCACCAGAAGATCCTGCCAGTCTGGCCGCCCCGAGTAGGCGATCGCGCGGATGATGACCTCCTGCTCCTTCGGCGGCATGGGGAACATCTGAGGGATCAGACCGGGCCCGTCGTTGGGATTGGTGCCGAGCACGCCGGCAATGAACCCGATGCAGAACCAGCGCTGCTCCTCGTCCGTGAAGAGGCGATGGTCGCGCATGGCGTGGACGGCGGCGGGGACCTTCCAATATTCCGGCTTGTCCCGGTAGTTCGAGACCCAATCGAGCAGGCGCTCGCCGGAGGCGAATTCCGGCGGGCCCGCCGAAGGGGTCGACGCCGCGTCGTAGCCTGGCGTCGCCGGACCCTGCAGCTGAAGCGACGGCCGGGCGGAGAACGTGTCGGGCGCGCCCTGGTAGGGGATGTCGGCATCGGCGCCGCGTGCCGTTACTTCAGGCGCCGCTGGTTTGGCCGTGCTTGGCTCGGTTGGGGTCGGCTCGGTTGCGTTGGGCTGCGGCGTGCTTGTGGGTTGCGCGGCCGGAGTGTGCACCGTTGGGCGCTGCGGTTGCGGCGGGGAAAGGCGCGACGGTTGAGACGCCGGTGTCTTGGAAAACGCGCTGCTGTTCGACGCGGGCACGGCTGCATCGGCCGCATGCCCAGCATTGGACTGGGCAAGGCCGAACAGGCTCAAGGCGCCAAGCGCGATGACACAAGCGGTACGCATTTCATCAGCTTCCTCCCCCACGCCCCAGAGTGCTGACGAACCGAACTCTATGGTTAACGCCCCCAACGGCGTTCCCCGATCCGGAAAGTGTGTATTTTCAAGCGGTTCGTGGCGATTTGAAGGCCCGCGCGTTAACCATAACAAAAGGTTACCGCTCTTCCGGGCCTGAAGTCCGGCCGCCCTCACCGCTGGCTCAGCAGAAGGACGGCCGGGGCCTCGCACTTCACGCCGCTAGGGAGCAATCTCGTTCGCGCGAGGACATCCCAAAAGCCTGCGCGTGATCAGGCTCTTTAGATGATCCTGTTGCGACCAGCATGCGTCTTCTCGTAGAATTAATCCAATTGATAGGATCGATGATGGATATCGATCACACTAATCTTAGCCGATTGGACCTCAATCTTCTCGTCGCATTCGACGCGCTCCTGTCCGAACGGAGCGTGACGCGGGCGGCGAGCCGGATCGGTCTCGGGCAATCGGCCATGAGTCACAATCTCGCCCGGCTCCGCCGCCTCTTCGACGATGAACTCCTGACCCGCAGCTCGGACGGCATGCGGCCGACCCCGCGGGCGCTGGCGCTCGCCGAGCCGGTCCGCAATGCACTTCGGACGGTCCAGTCGGCCGTCTTGGAGAGCGGCACGTTCAATCCGGCCACGGCCGAGCGCGTGTTCCGGATCGGTATCGCGGACTCGATCGAAGTCGCGATCATGCCGGCCGTCATCGAGCGGATCCTGTCGCTCGCCCCGGGCGTTTCCATACGACTGCGGCCCGCGAACCGCATCGACGTCGTCGAAGAGCTCGACACCGGCCAGCTGGACCTCGGCATCGGGGTGTTCGAACAGGGGCATGTCCATCACTTTCGCCGGCAGCTCTACACCGACAACTTTCTGTGCCTGTTCAGCCCGGAGCAGCTCGGCGTGTCGGCACCGTTGTCGCTGGAGGACTACTTACGCTTTCCGCACATCCTGACCAGTCTTGCGGACGATACGCGCGGTGTCGTCGATGAGGCGCTCGCCAAGCAGAAGCTCCGGCGTCGAGTCGTCATGACGACGCCCGGCTTCCTCGCGGTTCCGTTCGTGGTGCGCCGCGCGCCGGTCTTGATCACCATGCCATCACGGCTCGCGCACTACTTCGCCGACGCCTTTTCACTTGCGACGAGCCCTGTCCCAATCGACCTGCCGCGTTTCACGATATCGCTGCTCTGGCACGGCAGTTTCAATCGGGACTTGAGCCATACCTGGCTGCGGCAGACCATCGCCTCGCTGGTTTCGGAAGACAGTCTCGAACTTTGACGGCACACGTCGCCGCAACTCCCCAAGCCGCAACAAGCGCGTTATATTCTCGCCGCATGATCCAGCCGCGCGCCACCAACGGACATGCTATGGACAAGCGGACCAACGGCGCGCGGACCATGAACACGTGGACCGGCGCACCGATCTGAACTCGATCCTATGCCGAAGGGGGCAACAATGGCGGAAACGAAAGACGCAAAAGAACTCACGGAACACCAAGAGGCTCTCAGCGAAGTTCTGGCCGATCAATGGTGGGTCGTGCTGTTGCGCGGCGTGATCGCCATCATATTCGGCCTGATCTGTTTCTTCTTCACACCGGCCGCGATTCTCGCCGCCGTCCTGTTCTTCTCGGCCTACATGCTCGTCGACGGCGTTCTCGCCATCATCTCGGGCGTCAAGGCGCGCGCAACGGCAAGCGCTGGGGGCTGTTGATCCTCGAAGGCATTGTCGACATCGCCGCCGGTGTCATCGCCTTCACGTGGCCGGGCATGGCTGCCGTCGTTTTCGTGCTCATCGTCGGAATCTGGGCCGTCATTTCCGGCGCGCTACTCGTCTACGCGGCCTTCAGCTCAAACTGGACCATGGCCGCTGGTGGCTTGCGCTGGCAGGCATCTCGTCCGTCATTTTCGGCATTCTGCTGTTCGTCGCTCCGGTCCTCGGCGCGGTGGTGCTGACGTGGTGGATCGCCTACGCCGTCGCCTTCGGCATCCTGCTGCTGATCCTCGGCTTCAAGCTCAAGGGCAAGAAGGACGAGGGCGCCGGCAAGGCCCCGCCGGCAGCGGACGCCACCACCAAGGCCTAGCCGGTCCTTACCTGCTTGGCATCGAAGCTCATGGGGCGGCGCATCGCGCGTCGCCCCTTTTTTATGCGCGTTTCTCGTTGCCGCCTCGCGGCGTTTTGATCTCGGCCCCATTGGTTTGGCCGGCGAAGCGCGGCACACTCCCGGCCATGCAAGAGGCGTTTGACTTCAACGATACGCTGGTGCGGTTCGGTGTTTTCGCCGGGCTCTTCATCCTGTTCGCCGCGATCGAATTCTTTTTGCCCCGCCGCCAACTCGTCGCGTCGAAGGGGCGGCGGTGGTTCACCAATCTCGGCATCAGCGTCACCGCCGGTCTGTTGTTGCGGTTGATGGCGGCGCTCGCCGTCCCGCTGACGGCGATTGCGGCCGCGCTCTATGCGCAACAAAAAGGGCTTGGGCTTCTCAATGCCGTGGACTGGCCCGACTGGCTCAAGATCGTCATCGCACTCTTGGTGCTGGATCTCGCTATCTGGGCCCAGCACCTTGCCTCCCACAGATCCCCGTCCTGTGGCGGCTCCATCAGGTCCATCACGCCGACCGCGACATCGACGTGACGACGGCGATCCGCTTCCACCCCATCGAGATCGGGCTGTCGATGCTGTGGAAGATGGTCGTGGTGATCGGGCTCGGCGCCTCACCACTGGCGGTCTTTCTGTTCGAGGTCATTCTGAACGGCTGCGCGATGTTCAACCACGCCAACATGGACCTGCCACGGCCGCTCGACCGGCTCCTACGTCTCGTGATCGTCACGCCGGACATGCATCGGGTGCATCACTCGGTGCACAGGTCCGAGCACGATTCCAATTACGGGTTCAACTTGTCGATCTGGGACCGGCTGTTCCGTACCTATATCGCGCAACCGAAGGACGGCCATGTGGGCATGCGCATCGGGCTCACCCCGTACCAGACGCCCTCTCCCACACGGCTCGGCTGGAGCTTGTGGCTTCCTTTTCTAGGCTACCCGGCCGAGGAGAACAGCGCCCCGAAAGGCCCGGCCGACGACACCGCCGGGGCTTCCGATACAAGCCGCTAGAACGAGTGGTTAGAAGAAGTTCATCGGGAAGTAGCGCAGGAACAGCTCTTCGTAAGTGCCGCGTGCATGAACCTGCTCAAGCGCATAGTTCAGCGCCTGAACAAGCGTGCGGTTGCCTTTCTTAACGGCGATGCCGACGCCCTCACCGAAGAAGCGCGAGTCCAGATACGGCCCGCCGCGAAACTCGCAACAGTTCTCGCTCTCGACACCGTTGAACCAAAAGGCGAGCGTGATCCCGTCGGCGAACACGAGATCGATGGCTCCCTCCTTGAGCGCTTTCTGGGCCGCTTCACTCGACTCGAACGCGGCAACCGCCGCGCCTGGGAAGAAGGTCTTCAGATAGGCCTCGTGTCCGCTGTCCTTGGCCACGCCGATCTTGAGGCCCTCGATGGTCTCGGGACCGATGTCGGTGATCTCGCTGTCCTTCCGCGCCGCGAACCGCGCGGGCGTCGCGTAGTAGCGCAAGGTGAAGTCGGCCGATTTCAGAGCCTCCGCCGTGATGCGGATCGAAGCGATCGCCGCATCCGCTTCGCCGGTCTCGATCGCCGGCATCAGGCTGCTCCAGTTCGTCGCGGTGATCTCACACTCGACCGCAAGGACGTTGCAGATCGCCTGCGCAAGATCGATGTTGAAGCCGGTCAATGCGCCGACCTCGTCGTAATAGTGAAACGGCGGGTAGTCGGAATCGGTGATGAAGCGGATCTTCTTCAGCCCCGCCAAATCGGGCTTCGGCCGATAGGCATCGCCCTGCCAGGCGTCCGGCACGATCGGTTTGGTCTCGGTCTCCGGGGACTGCGCGTGGGCGGTGAACGCCACAGCGCCCACCGTCGCGAGAGCCACTAGGACGGCGCCGATCGGCCCCGCAAGAAATCGCATCATTGAAGATCACCACGCGTCTTTCGTCGCCTCCGTCTTAGCGCGCCTTGATGGCCATCGCCAGAGCGGCGGATGCCTTCGGCTGCAGAACGCTAAAGTACAATCTATAAGTGTAAATTAGCTCAATACGTTGCCGTACCTGTATTCAATCGTTGCCTCACAACGAAAATACGGAAAAATACCAACGGGTGCGTTGTTGGGGGAATACCCGTGTCGCTTGTCTACGAGACTCCGGCGGTCGATCCGCTGGAGGCGTCCGCTCCGGCCGGTGCGCCGTTGTCGGCGTTGGTCGAATACAGCTTCCTGGCTGAGGCGCAGCTTGACCCCGCGGCCCTCGCCCATGCCTGCCGCGTCTCTGAGCAGTGGGGCGTTCCGCCCCACGAGGTGCTGATCGCCTCCGGCCACATCACAGAAGAGGCCTATATGGCCGCGCTCGCATCCTCGGCCGGCGTCGCTTTCTTGCCCCGCCTTCCCGAAGGTGGTGCCGCTGCGCCGGGCAAGGCGAACCAGCGTCAATGTTTGACCACCGGCGTTCTGCAGGAAACAGGTCCGGCGGGGCGCCTACTCCTCGGATTTTCGTGCTTGCGCCCTTTCGCCATGCGGGCGCTCCTTGCCCGTCTCGCTCCGCGTCCCGTCGCACTCGTGCCCCCGCGCGAACTCCGCCGCGCGCTTGCAGAGTGCTTCGGTTCGAGCCTGGCGCAGGGCGCTATCTCTGCTTTGAAATCGCGTCGGCCAAACTTGAGCGCGTACCGTCCTGCCAGCACTTGGCAAGCGCGGACACTCGTCCTGGGCTGCCTTGCCCTTGTGGCAGCGGGTCTGACCGCGCCGCTCGCGACGGCCTATGCCGTATCGATCGGGCTCGCGTTCGTCTTCGTGCCCGTGATCGTGTTCCGGTTGCTCGCCGCTTTCGCGCTCACCCGCCGCGGCCCTCATGAGGCTCCCGAAGATGCCGCGCGGGTCGCTGACCGGGAACTGCCGACCTACACGATCCTCGCGCCGCTCTATCGCGAGGCGCACATGTTGCGGCCGCTCCTGCACGCGCTGTCCCAGCTGGATTGGCCCGCGGCAAAGCTCGACATCAAGCTGATCCTCGAAGCTGCGGACACCAACACGGTCGCGGCCGCACATGGGCTGCACTTGCCCGCCAATGTCGAGCTCTTGGTCGTGCCCGATACCGGCCCGCGCACCAAACCGAAGGCGCTGAATTTCGCGCTGCCCATGGCGCGCGGCGACTATCTCGTCGTCTACGATGCGGAGGACCGGCCGGAACCCGACCAGCCTCGGCGCGCCTATCAGGCCTTCTGCGCGGGCCCGCCCAACCTCGCGACGGTGCAGGCGCGCCTCAACATCTACAATCCGGAGACAAACTGGCTGACGCGCCAGTTCACGATCGAGTACTCGGCGCTGTTCGACGGGCTCTTGCCCCTTCTCGACGCGATGCACCTGCCCATACCGCTGGGCGGGACATCCAACCACTTCCGCGTCGAGGCCCTCAAATGGCTCCAGGCTTGGGACCCATACAATGTGACGGAAGACGCCGATCTCGGCGCGCGCTTGTCCCGGCTCGGGTACCGCTGCACCGTGATCGGGTCCACGACGTACGAGGAGGCGCCCGTGCGGCTCGGCGGCTGGATCCGCCAGCGCACCCGCTGGCTCAAGGGCTTCATTCAGACCTGGCTCGTGCATATGCGCGCGCCGCGCACGCTCCTCCGCGAGCTAGGACCGCGCGGCTTTTTAGCCTTCCAGATCATGATCGGCGGCACCATCCTGTCGGCACTCGTGCATCCCTGGTTCTACGGTCTTCTGGCGTTGGAGCTCGCTGGGGGCGGATTGCTCGCCCTGCCGCAGACAGTGCTCGGCTTTCCGTTCTGGACGGTTTCTCTTTTCAGTCTAGTTGCCGGCTATGCGACGGCCATGGGCCTTGGCGCGCTGGCCCTGCGACACCGTGGCCTCGATCGGCTCCTGTGGCAGGTGCCGCTGATGCCGCTCTACTGGCTCCTGATCTCCGTCGCGGCCTATCGGGCCGTGTGGCAGTTCATCGTCGCCCCATTCAAATGGGAGAAGACCGAGCACGGCAGCCAAGCGCAAACGCGGCCCCCGCGTTGAGGCGAAACGTGCGTGACGGAAAACGGAAGTGAGGAGATTGGAGCGGGTAGAGGGAATCGAACCCTCGACACGTAGCTTGGGAAGCTACTGCTCTACCACTGAGCTACACCCGCCCGCGGCCACCATGGGTAGCCCGGGCAGAATGACTTGGAAATACAGAAAAGCAAGCGGCCCTCACGCAAGGGTGAAGGCCGGAGGGCTTGCCGTTTGCAGGTTCGCATTGGTTAATGCGCGCATTCATTGAGGATTGAGCCACCGCGCCGATGACAGACGCCGCCTTCTTCACCCTGACACGAAAGTTCTCCGATCCGGACCTGACCGTCGACGGCAAGCGCCGCGCGCGGGTCCCGCTGACGCGCCTGAGTACGCTGTGGATCAATACAGGCACGCTGTGCAACATCGCCTGCCGCAACTGCTATATCGAATCGAGCCCGACAAACGACGCCTTCGTCTATATCAGCCGGGCTGAAGCCGCCGCCTTTCTCGATGAGATCGCGAACGACAGCTGGCCGGTGAGCGAGATCGGGTTCACGGGCGGCGAGCCGTTCATGAACCCGGACATACTCGGCATGCTTGAAGACGCGCTCGACCGGCATTTCTCCGTACTCGTCCTAACAAACGCCATGCAGCCGATGATGCGGCGCCCCGTGCGCGAGGCCTTGCTGGCCCTCCGGGAGGCTCACGACGACCGGCTGACTCTGCGCGTAAGTCTCGATCACTACACGGCCGCGCGTCACGACGAAGAACGCGGCGACGGAACGTTCGACAAGACGCTGGAAGGGATCGACTGGCTCGCGGCGGAAGGCTTCTCGATCGCGCTTGCCGGACGCACATGCTGGGGCGAATCCGAGCAAGCCGCCAGGGCGGGCTATGCCGAACTGATCGCGACCCGCTCCTGGCCCATCGCTGCCGAACGGCCGGATGCGCTCGTGCTCTTTCCGGAAATGGACGCGCAAACAGATGTGCCGGAGATCACCGAGGAGTGCTGGGACATCCTGAATCTATCGCCAACCAAAATGATGTGTGCGTCGAGCCGCATGGTCGCGAAAAGGCGCGGCGACAGGGTCCCTGTCGTCCTCCCTTGCACGCTGCTCACGGACCTTCCACGTTTTGGCATGGGGGCCACGCTCGCGCAGGCAGCAACGGCCGACGGCGATCTATTTGATCAGGGTACGGTTAAACTCTGCCACCCGCATTGCGCGCGGTTCTGCGTCCTGGGTGGGGCTTCCTGCTCGGCAGGGCCCCTTGGATAGACCCCGCCTATCAAGCAACATCAGAGCGTTACGCCCTAGTCTATAATGACTCTGAATTTGGGGCCCATTGCGTCTATAGGACTATTGCAACCGAGAGAAACAACTGTAATTGGTTGTCGACACTCAGCGCATCACAGGAGCGAATATGGGAAAGAAATCGCCACAACAGACAGATGTGGTAGTTGGACACAACATCCGTTTTTGGCGGTTGGAACGGAAGATGTCGCAGACCGATCTGGCCAACCGTCTTGGTCTGACCTTCCAGCAGATTCAAAAGTACGAAAATGGCGCGAATCGCGTGGGGGCCAGCCGGCTCATGCAGATCGCCACAGCTCTCGATGTGCCGATCCACGCCTTCTTCGACGGCGCCGGCCCGCAGACGGACGAGACGGAATCGCCCATCAAGTTCGTCGGGGATCAGCAAGCTCTGCGCCTTGTCCGCGCGTTCGCCGATATCGACGACGCGGGGCTGCGCCGTTCGGTCGTGAACCTCGTCGAAGGCATCGCGGGCAGCCAGCCCGAAGAGAACGGCGCGAAGTAGATCAAGCCGACCTCAGTGCGCCTTCGAGGACGGGGGCGCTTCCTCGGCGGCATCTATTATGTCCTCCCCGTCGACGCTGTCAGAAATGACCTTGCTCAGTTCAGCTTCCGCGAGTTTCAAATAGTGCACGAAATTGTGCTGCCGGTGCTGCAGACCCTCGATAATGGCGTAGTCGAGCAGCAGGAGCAGGGTCCGAGACCATTGTGGAAAATTCACGGTGGGATCGGGATCGGCGATTTCGTCGATCCCACCGTCTGTCGCCTCGACGGGCTCGCTCTCAAGCGATGGCCAGCCGGCACCGGGAGGACGGCGCCTCACGCCGCTTGGCTCCCGGCCAGTTGACCCAAGGCCGCACCGGGCGCCGCGCTTGCAGCTACCGCATCACTGGGAGCCCTCTCCCACACGACAGGGAAGTCCGTACCGCTTAGCGGATCACCGGTGTTCAGCCGGCCCGTGTGATGCAATTGCGCCGGCGCCCAGGGCCGTTCCTTGAAGCGAATGTCGTCACCGCAATAGCGGATCGAAGCGGCGCGGCGCACCTGGTAACGGCTCTGGTTTCCACCCGTGCCGTGAATCGTCCGGTAGTGATGGACGAGGACATCGCCCGGCTCCACGTCGAAGTGAACGATGTCGTAGTCGTCCAGATTGTTCTCGATGTCCGGCAGATCCACACCTTCCGAGCCCGGCAACGGGGCCTGCGAGATAAAGACATTGGGCTTGTAGAGCGTGCCGTCGCGATGCGATCCGCGCACATACATCATGGCGCCCGTCTCCAAAGTGACCGGATCGGCGGGGACCCACATGACGCAGCACTGCTCGCCTTCGATCTCGAAATAGGTCGCATCCTGATGAAAGGCGGTTTTGCCGGGCGTGTTGGGCTCCTTGACGAAAACCTGGTCGCCGAAGAACCGGACCGTGCCCGATTGCAGCAACTCTCCGGCAATCTCCGGCAGCGCGCCGTGCGTGCAAAGCTGGCGATAGCTGTCGAGCCGCGCTGCCACGCCGGTATCGATGAAGTACGCCCCCTGGCGCGCCTCGGAATCCTCGTCGGCCAGGAGCGGTTTCCCGGTCGACTTGACGTAGTCCATGATCGCCTCGAGGTCGTACTGACCATCGCTCATGGCCCGAAGCTGGTCGACGTCGTTCGCGGCGGTCGCCTTCAGGACCTTGGTGAAGTCGTAGCCGCTCGGGCTGTCGTCGAGCTTGTTCACGGTGAGGTCGATGGACCGTCTCAAGCTATTGACCGACTCGAGGCTGAGAATGCCCTTGAGCAGAACCACCCCGGCCTGCTTGTAGGCTGCAATTTCGTCTTGCGTGACCGCTCGTGTGATGTGGTGTGACATCTGATCAACTCCCTCTCAAGAACTGCGCTAAGCAACGTCTCTGAACTGCGGAGCAGCATTCGGATAAGCGAAAGCTTCCGGCGCCGGCGAGTATTCCAGCGCGCCGTAGCTCCGGATCTCGGTGATGGCGCGCTCGGTGACGGGCAGCCGAATGGCCATGCAGGTGCCCCCGCCGGGCACCCCCTTACCGCCGCCATAGGGGTGCGCGGATCCGAGTGCGAAGGTCTGCGAGTTGACCTTCTTGAAGCTTCTCAGAAGAGGCGCATCGATGACCGTTTGGATATGCCGGATGCCGTAGCTCCAAGCCCATTCGGTCATGGCACCGAGGATGCGGGCCTTCACGACCCGATTGCTCTCGGCGGTCTTCTCCCGCGGCGACGCGATATAGCGCGTCCCCTCGTACACGAACGGATCGCGCAAGGCGGTACCGCCGTCCGATAGGTGCGGGTAGTAGTCTGCTGTGAGCGAGGCGACGGTCGTGGGCGTCAGACGAACCGCACCCTGCAAATGTCCTTGCTCGTCGATATCGAGAAGTACACCGCCTGGTCGGTATCGTACTGGTCGATCTCGAGCCCGTTTCTGGCGGGCAGCGACCAGCGGCGATTGACCACGAATGTTTCGTACCGTGCGCGGAAAAGCGTCTCGAACAGGCCGGCGTGGCGCGCCCTGTCCTTACCCTCAATGACTTGGACCATCGTTAAGCCCCCCGATTGGAATCGCGGGGGCAATCAGGCCCTAAAGACGTGGGTTCCGACTATCCTAGTTTCTTTGTATTGCCTGAATTTTTGTTGGTGATTCAACGCTCTACAGCGTGATTTCACCAAACCGGATGGCCTTCACGACGGCAAAAGTGCGTCGGAAGGCATCGAGCTTCCGTTTCGCGCGCTCCACATGCACGGTCACGGTGGCCGGCGAGATCGCCAGGATGCCGGCGATTTCCTGGTCGGATTTACCGGCTGCGATCCAGCGCATCACCTCTTTCTCCCGGGGCGTCAGCGGCGTATGCGCTTCGCTGCCGCGCACCTGCTCCAGAAGGACGCGCTTGAGCGCTTGATGGCTGTAGAGCGAGATCAGCTCGACCGCGCGGCGCGCGTCCTGCGAAAGATCCGGGTTCCGGCCGCACGGGCTGAAGACGGACAGCGCTCCCGACAGGGTGACGATCGGGATGATCAGGCCGTCATTGACGTCGAACTCCCGCGCCTCCTCGATAATGCGCTTGTCGGCCCGGTTGAGGTCCCGGCGCTCGACCACATCGCTCCACGAGAAGGGCCGCACCGAATCGCGCAATTCCGTGACCACGGGATCCCGCAGGACGTAATTCTTCTCTTCGTAGTGGTCGATGTAGTCCTGGGGCCGGGTGTTGAGATGCACGCCCTTCTTAAAAGGCTCGCCGGGGCCCGGCATGATGAAACTGGTGACGCAGGTGAAGCCGTACCAAGCCAGCTCCTCGGAGATCGCGGAACAGATGGCGTCGTAGTCCTTCAGACCCTCGATCTTCTCGACGAAGTCGAGCGGCCGATGGGCATATGGCGAAGGCGAACTCTCCAATGTGCAAGCCCCATACGAATAAGTGCGACGTGCAATTGTTGCATCTAAGAATTGCAAGTCAACAAGACACTCCCGTTTTCGGCCAAAAATGGGAGCCTGCAGCGCATTAGCCGCACACTGACTTACTGGTCCGAGCCGGACTCGCTGTCCTCGGCCTTGTCGGGCTCGCTGTCGTCGCCCTTGATTTCAAAGGGAAGTTCAAAGGACGCGGACTTCTTTCCGAGCTTGTCGGTGAATTTCAGTTCCGCCACGTACTTGCCGGTCGGCGCCTCGGTGAAATCGATCGTGAGGGCCGTCATCACTTCCATATTGTTGTCGCGGCTGTCGAAGGTGAAGGTCCCAAAGCCCGCCTGCTCGCCAAGGACCTTGCCCTCGCTATCCTTCAGGATCAGGTCGGAGACGAGCTCCGCGTGGTTCAGACCGCCCTGCTTCTTCCAGGTGAAGCCCACGGGCTCCACATAAATGAAGAGCTTTTCGCCGGGCTTGAAGACGGTGTTGGGTCGGGGGTCGTAAATGCCGTAGCCGGTCGGCGCGGACTTCACGAAGAGGGCCTCGCGAAACATCAGCGGGCCTTGCTCCCAGATGCTCAGCGCGGCTTTGCGGATCGTATTGTAGGCATCGAGGTCGTTGCCCTTCTTCGCTTCGCTTGCGGCAGTCTTCGCAAGCTCCTGGACGCTCTGGGCGTGACCTGGCCCTCCGGCACCGACACTCGCGACGAAAGCCAATAGAAATGCGATCGCACCGTGTCTCATCGTCCCCCCTGAACCCCTGAAATGCCGCTTACTGCTCGGAATTCGTGACAATCGCATATGGACCGGCCTTGCGCTACTCCAAGGCTGCGTCACCAGGGCAGGATTGCTCGCCAGGGAGCTCCATTCTAGTGTCCGGCCATGCATGCATTCGCCGAAGCACTCTCCGATCCGGCCCTGCGAGGCGCCTATCTTGCGTTCTCACTGGTCCTTCTGATCCTCCCGCTCGTCCTGATCTGGCTGTGGTACCGCCAGCGCGCCAAGGCGGGCACTGTCGACCGGCCCATGCTGATCCGAGTCGGCCTGCTCACGCTGCTGTGGATGGTGGCCAACGCAGCGGCCCTCGGCTTCCTGATGTGGGCGGAGACGGTGACAAAGACTGGCGGCTAGGCACAGAGCCTAGAACGGATTGTTCTCCGACTTCCCACGGGTCGCGAAGAACTCCTTCGCCGCGGCGAACACCACCGGGCTCAGCAGTGCCAGCGCAATCAAGTTCGGGATCGCCATCAGCGCGTTGAGCGTATCGGCCAGCAGCCATACGAAGCTGAGTTTGACGGTCGCGCCGAGGATCGGTGCCAGCGACCACAGCACACGGAACGGCACGATGACCTTCACGCCGAGAAGATACTGCCAGGCCCGTTCGCAGTAATAGCTCCAGCCCAGGAGAGAGGTGAAGGCGAACACCGCAAGCGCGATGGAGGTGATCTCGCTGCCCACATTCGGAAGCGCGGATTCGAACGCGCTCGAGGTGAGTTCGGCGCCGTTCAGTCCGCTCGTCCAAGACCCCGTGCTGAGAATCACAAGAGCGGTGAAGGTGCAGACGAGGATCGTGTCGATGAACGTGCCGAGCATGGCCACGAGCCCCTGGCTGACGGGCCCTTTGCATTCGGCGGCCGCGTGGGCAATCGGCGCGGAACCGAGCCCGGCTTCGTTCGAGAACACGCCGCGGGCCACGCCGAAGCGGATCGCCGCCCAGACGGCGGCGCCGGCAAAGCCGCCCGTGGCCGCTGCCGGCGAAAAAGCATGCTCGAAGATCAGTCCGAACGACCCCGGTATCGCACCGGCATTGAGCACGAGCACGATGGACCCCGCCGCGAGGTATCCAATCGCCATCACCGGCACCAGCGTGCCGGCGACGGCGGCGATGCGCTGGACGCCGCCGATCAAAACGAGACCGACAAGGGCTGCCAGGATCACACCCGTTAGCCAGAACGGCATGCCGAAGGCCGCATCCAACGCGTCGGCGACGGAGTTGGCCTGGACCGTGTTGCCGATGCCGAACCCGGCAAAACCCGCAAAAAGAGCAAAGGCCGTCCCGAGCCAGGCCCAGCGCGGCCCGAGACCGTTCTTGATGTAGTACATGGGGCCGCCGACATACTTGCCGCGCTCATCCACTTCGCGATAGCGCACCGCAAGCACCGCCTCGGCGAACTTCGTGGCCATGCCCACCAAGGCGGTCATCCACATCCAGAAGATCGCGCCCGGGCCGCCGATGAAAATCGCGGTCGCGACACCGGCGATGTTCCCCGTCCCGATGGTTGCGGCGAGCGCCGTCATCAGGGCCCTGAAGGGTGTGATCTCGCCTTTGCCTTCGGCGACCCGGCCGTGCCAGAGCATGGCCAGCGCAAGCGGAAGATCGCGCACGGTGCGGAAATGCAATCCGATTGTGAGGAAGATTCCGACGCCGAGCAGGAGCACCAGCATCGGCACGCCCCAAACGACCCCGCTCAGCCACTGAATGGCCGATGTCAGCGTCTCCATGCCGTTGCTCCCCCGTGTCCCCAATACGGGCCACCGCTTCCCTGATGCGGGCCCTACCCCAGATGTAAGATAGGCTTAGGACTGACGAAAATGCTTCGACAGCTTCAGCCCCTGCGCCTGATAATGCGAGCCGATGCCCTGGCCGTAAAGGGTTTCGGGAATCTCGGTGAGCTTGTCGTAGACGAGCCGGCCAACGATCTGCCCGTCCTCGACGATGAACGGGATGTCGAGACTGCGGACCTCGAGAACCGCCTTGGCGCCCGGCACCTTGCCGGCCGAATAGCCGAAGCCCGGATCGAAGAAGCCGGCATAGTGCACCCGGTACTCGCCGATCATCGGGTCGAACGGCGCCATTTCCGCCACGTATTCCGGCGGCACCGAGACGCTCTCCTTCGAGGCGAGAATGTAGAATTCCTGGGGGTCCAGGACGAGGCGCTGGTCGCTCCCGAGATACACCGCCTCCCAGTACTGCCCGACGTCATAGCCGCCGACATTGTCCATATCGATCACGCCCGCATAGCGCCGGGCGCGATACCCCACGATGCCACCGGCTTCGACCGGCGCCAGGCTGATGCGCAGGTTGAGCCCGTCGCGGATCGCGGCCTCGCCTTCCACGAGCCCGACGTCCGAGTGGATGGCGCGCAAATGCTTGTCGCCGATCCGGCCCGGCGCTTCGTCCGACTGCTGACTGACGCGGCGGCGGAATCGAATTTGATTGAGGCGCGTGCCCGTGCGCACCTTGACGGAGAAAGTCCGCGGGCAGATCTCCGCGAAGAGAGGACCCCGATAGCCCTCTTCCACGTAGTCGAAGCTCTCTTGATAGTCGGCAATCAGCCGGGTGAACACGTCGAGCCTGCCCGTGGAACTCTTGGGGTTCGCAAAGGCCGCGATCGTCGGACGCAGATTCAGTTGCTCGATCAGCGGGACGAGGTAGACGCAGCCCGCTTCGAGCACGGCCCCCTTGGTCAGATCGATCTCGTGAAAGGTGAGCCCTTCGAGCTTGTCGCGCACGGTTGCCTTGGTGCCGGGCAGGAAGCTCGCCCGGATGCGATAGGCGACCTCACCCAAACGGAGATCGAGGCTCGCGGGCTGGATCTGGGCTTCTTCGATTGGAACCGAGCCGCCGAGCTCGCCCGCGGCGATGAGCGCGCGGAGCGCCTGGCTGGGCAGGACGCCGGTCCGGGACAGGGCGCGGCTCGCCCCGTCCGCGGCGCCTGTAGCGGCCGCAACCCCGGAGGCTGCGTCAAAAACTGGGTCAGGCTGGCTCATAACCGATCTTCATTGCATTTGCCGCGTGGCGGGTCATCCTGCGAATACGATTCTCCCCCGGATTCACACGGAACACCAGAGGGCATCCCATGATCCCGGAAGGCCGGATTCCAGACGATCAGTCCCTCGAGATCGGCTCGTTGCTGTTCGAGGGACTGGACCAGATCGACCTCACGGGCCCGTTCGAGGTCTTTGCCCGCCTGCCCAACACCACCACCCGCCTTTATGGCCTGACAGACGCGCCGGTGAGGGATGTGGGCGGCTTGCAGCTCACGCCCGATGGCTCGGTCCTGGACGCGCCCCAGCTCGACGTGCTGCACATTCCGGGCGGCGGGGGCCAGGAAGCTCTCATGCGGGATGAGGCCCTGCTCCATTGGATCCGCCGGCAGGCCGAAGGGGCGAGAATCCTGTTCTCGGTTTGCACGGGCGCCATCTGCGGCGCCGCGGGTCTACTGAAGGGGCGGAAGGCCACCACCTATTGGACCGTCCAGCATCTGCTGCCTTTGTTCGGCGCGACGCCCGTCGATGCCCGTGTCGTCGTGGACGGCAGTTTGGTCTGCGCGGGCGGCGTCACGTCGGGGATCGACGGGGCCTTGCGCGTGGCGGCGATGCTGCGGGGCGACGAGGCCGCGAAAACCATCCAGCTCGCCATGCAGTATGCGCCGGACCCGCCCTTCGATGCTGGCAGCCCCGATACCGCACCGGAAGCCGCCGTTTCGGCCGTCCGGAATGCGACCGCCGAACTGACCGCGCGGCGGGAACAGACAGCGCGAGAGGTGGCCCGCCGGCTCGGCGTCTCGGTGCCGACCAACGGGTAAAGCCGCCCTTTTGCTTGACGGCCCTCCCCCCACGCGACATTAATCTGCCTGTGGTGATTTGGCCGGCCGGCTTGCAGCCACGTAAAACAAGTCGCTAAAAGGGCCGCGGACGACACGCTTCCCGGCTTTTGGCACTTGCCAGATCCGGGTTTTTTTATGCCGCCGGCCAGAAACGCGTCTTGCGAAAACGTATGAGGAGTGTTGGTCATGGCCGGGAATAACAAGAGCCGCGAGAGTTGGAGCCCCGCCACGCAGTTGGTGCACGAGGGGACGCTGCGCAGCCAATTCGGCGAGACGTCTGAAGCGATCTTTCTAAACTCGGGCTATGTCTACGAAAGCGCCGAGGAGGCCGAGTCCCGGTTCAAGGGCGACACGGACGGCTATGTCTATAGCCGCTATGCGAACCCGACCGTCTCCATGTTCGAAGAGCGCATGTGCGCTCTGGAAGGCGCGGAAGCCGCCCGCGGCACATCGAGCGGCATGGCCGCGGTCGCAGCCTCGCTCCTGTGCCAACTCAAGGCGGGCGACCATGTCGTTGCCAGCCGCGCTCTATTCGGCAGTTGCCTCTACATCGTCGAGGATCTGCTGCCGCGCTACGGCATCGCCTCCACCCTCGTGGACGGCGGCAATCTCGGCGCGTGGGAGGCGGCTGTCAGGCCCAACACCAAGGCCTTCTTCTTCGAGACGCCAACCAATCCGGTCCTGGATCTGGTCGACATCGAGGCTGTGGCCAAAATCGCCAAAGGGTGCGGTGCGCTGACCATCGTCGATAATGTGTTCGCGACGCCGCTCGGCCAGAAGCCCCTGGCCCTCGGTGCCGATATCGTTGTCTACTCGGCGACGAAGCACATCGACGGGCAAGGACGGTGCCTCGGCGGCGTGGTCTTGGGGCCCCAAGAGTTCATCGACGAGACCTTGCATACGTTCCTCAAGCACACCGGCCCCTCGCTGAGCCCGTTCACGGCGTGGGTCCTGCTCAAGGGGCTGGAGACGCTGCCCTTGCGCGTGGCCCGTCACTGCGAGTCCGCCGCCCGCATCGCCGATTTCCTGGCGGACCGGCCCGGTGTCACACGGGTTCACTATCCTGGCCGCCCGGATCATCCGCAGCACGACATCGCCAAGAAGCAGATGGCGTTCGGCGGGCCGCTCGTAGCCCTTGAGGTCGGAACACGGAAGGAAGACGCTTTCGCCGTGCTGAACGCGCTCGATATCGTCAAGATCAGCAACAATCTCGGTGACGCCAAGAGCCTCGCCACGCATCCGGCCACCACGACGCATCAACGCCTTAGCCCCGAGGCCCGCGCGGACCTCGGCATCTTCGACAACACGATCCGGATTTCCATCGGACTCGAGGACGCCGGCGATCTGGAAGCCGATCTCGATCAAGCTCTCGCAACATTGACTTAGCAGCATGCCAACACCGCCAAGCACGCAGGACGCAATAGGGCTTCTCGCAAAGCTCATCGCCTTCGATACGACGAGCGCGAAATCGAATCTCGATCTGATCGCCTTCGTGCGGGAGTACCTGGACGGTCATGGCATCGCCTCGACCTTGGTGCCTGACGGCGACGGCAAGAAGGCTTGCCTCTTCGCCACCATCGGCGAAGGCGATGGCGGCGTCGGGCTCTCGGGCCATAGCGACTGCGTGCCGGTGACCGGGCAGTCCTGGACGTCAGACCCGTTCACACTGACCGAGCGCGGCGGCAAGCTCTACGGCCGGGGCACATGCGACATGAAGGGCTTCATCGCCTGCGTGCTCGCCTCCGTGCCGCTGTTCAAGGCGGCGCCGCTCACGGAGCCCATCCACATCCTCATCTCCTATGACGAGGAGGTGGGGTGCGTCGGGGTCCGGCCGATGATCGCGCGTCTGGAGCAGGATCTGCCGCGCCCGCGTGTCGTGATCGTTGGCGAACCCTCCGGCATGCAGGTCATCGACGGACACAAATGCATCGACGTCTTCCGCACGACGGTCACTGGCAAGGAAGCGCATTCCAGCATGCCCGCAATCGGCGTGAATGCGATCTCCGCTGCTTCCAAGCTCGTCGAGGAAATCGACCGCATGGCCGCCGAGGTAGCGAGTACCGAGAACGATCCGCATTTCGATCCGCCCTACTCGACGGTAATGGTGGCCATGGTCGACGGCGGTACGGCGCCGAACATCGTGCCGCGCAATTGCGATGTCCTGTGGCAGCTTCGCGGGTTGCCCGGCACCAAGGCCAAGGACGCACCCGCACGGCTTGAGGACTTCGCCGAGAAAACGCTGCTGCCCGGCATGCGCGCCGTCGCACCGGATGCTTCCATCGACACCAAGACCGAAACGGCCGTACCGGCCTTCTCTGCGGGGCCAGATTCCGAGGCCGTGTCTTTGGCGATGATGCTGACCGGCGCGAACCGGCCTCCGGCGTGTCCTATGCCACGGAGGCCGGGCTCTTCCAGGACGCGGGCTGTTCGGCGGTCGTGTGCGGGCCCGGCAAGTATCGAGCAGGCGCACGCGGCGGACGAGTTCGTCGCACTGTCGCAGATCGAGGCGTGCCTCGCGTTTCTCACCAAGTTGACCGAGCGGATGAGCGCGTAAGGGATGGGCCGTGCCGCCTAAGCGGCGCGAAGTCCTTCGGGTCGAAATCGTAGTGCGCGTTGCAGAACTCGCAATTCACCCATAGCTGTCCGTCGACCACCATGTCCGAGAGCTCTTCACCAGAGAAGCGCTGGAGCATTTCCCCGACGCGCTCCCGCGAGCAGCTGCAATAGGTCGTCAGCTCGATGGCGTGATAGACGCGCACCTGTTCTTCGTGGAAGAGACGGAACAGGAGCCGCTCGGGCGCCAGCGTCGGATCGAGCAACTCATGATCCTCGACCGTTTCGGCCAGCGATTTCGCCCGGGTCCAATCTTCCTCGAACCGCTTGGGGCTGATGATACCGCCTTCGCGGGTCAGCTTCTGGACGAGCAGTCCGCCGGCGCGCCAGGTCCAGGCGCCCTCGCCGTTCTCCCCGGCTTGGAAATGTCGCGCAACGGCCAGCCGCAGGAAGCTAGGCAGTTGCTCGGATTGCTTGAAATAGGTGTCCGCGGCCTCGGCAAGGCTGCTGCCTTCGAGAGGCACCACACCCTGATAGCGCTCGGCGTCCACACCTCGATCGATGGTCATGGCGAGGTGGCCTGTCCCCAGCAGAGCCGCGTCGTCGCTGTGGTCGAGAGCTGCGAGCTTCTTCTCGTCGAACCGGGCATAGGCTCGCATCGAGCCCGGAACCACGAAGTCGGCGACGAGCAGATCGACGGCGCCGTTGGTGGAGGCCTGCAGGATCAGCTTGCCGTCTGACTTGAGCGACGCTCCCAGTAGCGCCGTCAGCGCGACGGCTTCGCCAAGCAGGCGCGAGACGGGTTCTGGATAGTCGTGCCGGGACAGGATCGTGTCGACGGTAGATCCGAGTTTGACGAGACGCCCAAGAACGTCCGCTTGCTCGGCCTGAAACGGCAGCAAGACGTCGTCCGCCGGTAGTGCGAACTCGATGGCCTCGGTGGAGGCGGTTTCGCTCACCGCTTGCCTCCGCGCTTACCCGCCCGTTTCTTGGCGAGTTTCTTCGCAGCGCTTTTCTTGGACGCAGCCTTCCTGGGCGCAGCTTTCTTTGTGCTGGCACCCTTTCGCTTGGCTGGTGCGGCCTTGCGCGCGGACCTCTTCTTTGCCGCCGCCCGCACCGGCAGGCGGCCGTTGTTCAAGCACCAGACCAGGATGGCCTTTTGCGCATGCAGCCTGTTTTCGGCTTCGTCCCAAACGACCGACTGCGGTCCGTCCATGACCGCATCGGTGACCTCGTCGCCCCGATGGGCGGGCAAGCAGTGCATGAAGATCGCATCGGGCTTGGCGAGCGCCATCAGCGCCTCGTCGACCCGGAAGGGCTCGAGAGCGCTCTTGCGTGCTTCGACATCCTTGTCGCCCATGGAGACCCAGGTGTCGGTCACGATGCAGTCAGCATCCTTGGCGGCCGCGCGCGCGTCTTCGATAACTTCGATCTGCGCGCCCTCGGCACGGGCCCAAGCCAGAAGATCCGGGGCCGGGCCAAAATCCGCCGGGGCTGCGATACGCAAGGTGAACCCGAACCGCGCCGCAGCATGCACCCAGGAGGTCGCAACGTTGTTCGCGTCGCCGATCCAGGCAACCACGCGGCCCTTGATCGGCCCCTTGTGCTCCTCGAAGGTGAGGACGTCGGCCATGATCTGGCAGGGATGGGACCTCGCCGTGAGCGCATTGATGACCGGAATGTCGGAATACTCGGCGAAGTCCAGCAGTCCCTGGTGCGCACCGGTGCGCAGCATGATCGCATCCACGTAACGCGAGAGCACCCGCGCCGTATCGCCGATCGTCTCGCCGCGGCCGAGCTGCATGTCCTGGGCGTTCAGCACGACCGCTGCGCCGCCGAGCTGGTGCATGGCCATCTCAAACGAGACGCGCGTCCGCGTGGACGGCTTCTCGAAGATCATAGCCAGGACGGCGCCTTCCGGTACGGCAAGGCCTTTCGGGACTTTGCGCGCCTTCTTCAGGGCGGCGGCCGCATCGAGGATTGCGCGCAGAGTCCGCGTATCCAGTGCGTCGATATCGAGAAAATGGGAAGGCGTCGAAGGCATGAATGGATTGTCTTGAAATTGGGGAGGCTGAAACGAAGGGGCCTAAACCGCATCACCCGTTTTCAGGGCGACGCAAGCGGCATCGATGGTACGGCTGGCGAGATCGATCTCCTCCTCGCCGACGATCAGGGGCGGAAGCAACCGCACGACATTGTCACCGGCCGGGACGGTCAGCATCCCCCGCTCGCGCAGGGCCGCGACAAGCTTGGTATTCTCGGGCTTGCATTGCAGTCCCATCATGAGCCCCTGGCCCCGCACTTCGGCGATGATCTCGCTGTGCTCGTCGGCAAGGCCGGCAAGCTGCTGCTTCAATCTTAAGCCCATTTGCGCGACATGTTCGAGAAAGCCCGGCTCCAGGACGACGTCGAGCACGGCGTTGCCGACGGCCATGGCCAGCGGATTGCCGCCGAACGTGGACCCATGCGTGCCGGGAACCATGGCCTGGCCCACAGCCTCCGTGGTGAGGCAGGCGCCGACCGGGAAGCCGCCGCCGAGCCCTTTCGCGGAGGCCATGATGTCCGGCGTGATCTCCGCCCATTCATGCGCATAGAAGCGGCCGGTGCGGCCGACGCCCGACTGCACCTCGTCGAGGATCAGCAGCAGCCCCTTCTCGTCGCACAGCGCGCGCAAGTCCTGCAGGAAGCGATACGGCACGTCGCGCATGCCGCCCTCGCCCATGATGGGCTCCAGAAGCACGCCGGCGGTCTCCTCCGAAATCGCGTCCTCAATGACGTCGATGTCGAAGCCCGCCACCTGATCGAACCCGTCCACGGGCGGCCCGAAGCCTTCCAAATGCTTGGCCTGGCCGCCGGCGGCGATGGTCGCGAGCGTCCGGCCATGAAAGGCGCCCTCGATGGTGATCAACCGGTAGCGTTCCGGCGCGCCGTTGGCGAAATGATAGCGCCGGGCGCATTTGATCGAGGCCTCCACGGCCTCGGCGCCGGAGTTCGCGAAGAACACGCGGTCGGCAAAAGTTGCATCGCAAAGCCGTTGGCCGAGCCTCTCCTGACCGGGAATGCCGTACAGGTTCGAGACATGCCAGACCTTCTGCGCCTGCTCGTTCAGCGCGGCCACCAGGTGCGGGTGCGCGTGCCCGAGCGCGGTCACCGCGATCCCGCTCGAGAAGTCGAGATAGCGCTCACCGCTCTCGTCAAAGAGAAAGGCACCTTCGCCCCGCGCGAAGATCAATCCGCTGCGGGCATAGGTCGGAAGGAGAGCCGACATGAAACTTCCGTGTTCTTGAAACAAAAGTGCCGCCAACGGGCGGCAGCAAGCTTTGTCAGAGTGTTAGGTCTGCACCACACTTGAGTCAATCTGTCCTTATGACCCGCTTATCCAACGGTTCTCCACGCTTCTATTCAGCCTCGGGTTTGTGCTCAGCGCGGAGTGATGGCAGAATCCAATGGTTCCGGTGGAAAACGAGGCACACAAGCGTGGCGGACGCTTGTCGGTTCCTACCGGCCTTAGTAGGGTAATAATCGTTCGGCTACCAGATGTCGTAGGCATGGTGGACTCCCGAGCGATCATTTCTCAGCAGTAAATCCGAGTATTGCGAAAAAAAATGCCGTCGCTAACGACGGGTGGAATCTGAGTCCAAACTGAGGAGGCCGAAATTATGGCTTGGACTGACGAAAGAGTTGAACTGCTGAAGAAGCTTTGGTCCGAAGGACTGAGCGCGAGCCAGATTGCGGGACGCTTAGGCGGAGTGACCCGTAACGCGGTTATCGGCAAGGTGCATCGGCTCGGACTGTCGGGACGCGCGACCAGTTCCCGGTCCAGCGTTCCCCGGCCGAGACGCACCCAGGCGCCACGGCAAAACAGAGCGCCGTCCATCACTTTCGGCACGCGCGGCAACGTCGCGCTGAAGCCGACCTATGAAGAAGAATACGAGGCGGCTCCGGCGCCGGCTCCCGTCGAGGAACTGGTGATCCCGCTGCATGAGCGCGCCACCATCCTCACGTTGAAGGAGTCGATGTGCAAATGGCCGATCGGCGACCCGACCGAAGAAGGGTTTCACTTTTGTGGACGCAAGAAGACCGGCACCTCGCCCTATTGCGAGCATCATGCCCGCATGGCGTTTCAGCCGGTTCAAGCGCGGCGGCGGGAGAAGCGCTCAGCCACTGGCTGAATCACTCTTCCGAGAGCAATCTCTGTCTGAGATACGATTGAAGGCGCCGGGGAACCGGCGCCTTTTTTCTTGGTTGGCTGACTTCCCGAGCGGACCTAGGCCGTCTCTTCCAGCTTGTCGGAAAACGCGTAGCCGGCGCCGCGCACGGTGCGAACCGGGTCGCGTTCGCTGCCGCGCATCATGGCCTTGCGCAAACGGCCGATATGCACATCCACCGTGCGTTCGTCGACATAGACGTTCCGCCCCCAGACCCCATCGAGGAGCTGTGCACGGCTGAAGACGCGGCCGGGGCTCTGCATCAGAAACTCCAAGAGCCGGAACTCCGTCGGCCCGAGGTGAACCTGGCGGCCGTTGCGCGTGACACGATGGGAGTCGCGATCGAGCTCGATATCTCCCACCGTCAGCACGGAGGCGATGCGCTCCGGGTTGGTGCGGCGGAGAATTGCCCGCACCCGTGCCATCAGCTCGGGCAGGGAGAAGGGCTTCACCACGTAGTCGTCCGCGCCCGTCGTCAAACCCCGAATGCGGTCGTTCTCTTCGCTCCGCGCCGTCAACAGGATGATCGGTATCGTCCGCGACTCCTTGCCCGTACGCAACCGCCGGCACAGCTCGAGCCCAGACAGGCCCGGCAGCATCCAATCGAGCACGATCAAGTCCGGCGAATTTTCCGCAATTGCGACTTCGGCCTCGTCGCCGCGATGCACCACATCGACGGCAAAGCCTTCGGCCTCCAGATTGTACCGAAGGAGAAGAGCCAGCGGCTCTTCATCCTCGACAACCAGTACCTTTGCTCCCGCGTTCATCACGGACATCCCCCAGTTAGAAGGACGAGCTTCTCAACGACGTATAGGCCGTCGAACTGGTCGTATCGCCTTTCGGACGCTGATCCGTGATCGGCCGGCCATGCACGAGATAGTATACCGTCTCGGCGATATTGGTCGCATGGTCGCCGACCCGTTCGATGTTCTTCGCACCGAAAAGCAGATGCGTGCATAGGCCGATATTCCGCGGATCTTCCATCATGTAGGTGAGGAGCTCGCGGAACAGCGAGTTGTACATCGAGTCGATCTCTTCGTCCTTGTACCAGACGTTCAGCGCCCGTTCGGCATCGCGCTCGATGAAAGCATCAAGCACGTCCTTGAGCTGGCTGAGCGACAGCTCGCCCATGTGCTTCAGGCCCAGCATCAACTGCTTCGGCTGCTGCTCCGTCACGACCGCGACGGCGCGCTTGGCGATGTTCTTGCCAAGGTCGCCAATCCGCTCGAGATCCGTTGAAATCCGCAAGGCTGCCATGATCTGGCGGAGATCGTAGGCCATCGGCTGCCGCCGGGCGATCATGATGACCGCCTGCTCTTCGATCTCGCGCTGAAGCTGATCGATCTCCTCGTCCTCGCCGATCGTGTTGGCGGCAAGGTCCGGATCGCGGCGATCCAGAGCCTCAAAGGATTGTCCGAGAACCTTCTCCGCAAGGCCGCCCATCTTGGCGATCTTGTTGTTGAGGAGCGATAGTTCCTCCTCGTAGGACCGGACTGTATGTTCGTTCTGTTGTTCCATGGGGGGCGGGACTCCTGAGCGCCGATATCAACCGAAGCGACCAGTGACGTAGTCTTGGGTACGCTGATCGGACGGGTTGGTGAAGATCGTCGACGTGTCATTCACCTCGACGAGCTTGCCGAGATGGAAGAACGCCGTACGCTGGGACACACGTGCGGCCTGCTGCATCGAGTGGGTCACGATCGCGATGCAGAGATTCTCTTTGAGCTCATCCATGAGTGTTTCGATGGTCGCCGTCGCAATGGGATCGAGCGCAGAGCAAGGCTCGTCCATCAAAAGGACTTCCGGGTTCACCGAGATGGCCCGGGCGATGCAGAGACGCTGCTGCTGACCGCCCGAAAGGCCGGTACCCGGCGCATCGAGCCGATCCTTCACTTCTTCCCAAAGGCCCGCCTTGATGAGGCTGGTCTCGACGACCTCATCCATTTGAGCCTTGGTGGCACAAAGGCCGTGCAAACGCGGCGCGTAGGCCACGTTCTCGTAGATGGACTTGGGGAACGGGTTCGGCTTCTGGAACACCATGCCGACGCGGGCGCGAAGCTGCACCGGATCGACCTCGGGGGCATAGATGTCTTCGCCGTCGAGGCGAATATCACCCTTTACCTTACAGATATCGATCACATCGTTCATGCGGTTGAGGCAGCGCAGGAACGTGGATTTGCCGCAACCGGAGGGACCGATCAGGGCCGTCACCGACTGACTGAAGATCTCGAGGTTGACGTCGAACAGCGCCTGCTTGTCGCCATACCACAGGTTGACGTCCGTCGCCTTCATCTTCAGCTCGCCAAGTGCGGAAGAAGCGGCGTCGCCCGTCTCCTTCGGCTCGGCGGGCTGCTCGACCGTCGTAGCAGGCCTGTCTTCCACCTTCGCCTCCATAGCTTCGGTCCCCTTTACCATTTGCGTTCGAACCTGTTGCGTAAATACACAGCCAAACTGTTCATCACGATCAGGAAGGCCAGCAATACCATGGTCGCACCGGCGGTGCGTTCCACGAAACCACGTTCCGCCGACGATGCCCACATATAGATCTGCACCGGCAGGCCTGTGGCGGGCTCGAGCGGAGTCGTCGGATATTCCACCACGAAGGCGACCATGCCGATCATCAGGAGCGGGGCGGTTTCACCCAGCGCTTGCACGAGACCGATAATTGTCCCGGTCAGAATGCCCGGCAAGGACAACGGCAGGACGTGGTGTCCGATCAACTGCATCTTGGACGCTCCGACGCCGAGAGCCGCCTCGCGGATCGACGGCGGCACCGCGCGGATGGCGGCTCGCGTCGTGATGATGATGGTCGGGAGCGTCATGAGTGTCAGCACGAGACCGCCGACGAGGGACGCCGACCGTGGCAGTCCGAAGAAGTTGATGAAGACCGCGAGGCCAAGGAGTCCGAACACGATGGACGGCACCGCCGCGAGGTTGTTGATGTTCACCTCGATCGTGTCCGGCGATCTTGCCTTGGGAGCATACTCCTCGAGATAGAGCGCCGCGCACACGCCCAAGGGTACGGCCAGCAAGACCACCGTAAGCATCATGAAGAAGGAGCCGATGAGCGCCACACCGAGACCGGCGGTCTCTGGGCTGCTCGAGGCGCCGTTTAGGAAGAGGCCCGTGTTGAAGCGCTTCTTCATATCGCCGTTGTCGACCAGCTGGTCGATCCAGGCGACCTGCTGATCGCTCACCGCACGGCGATCGCTCGGCGTCTCGCGGTCAATAGAGCCCTTCAGCAGAGCGTCGGCATTGTCGCTTGCAAGGAGCCAGACATCCTCGGTCTTGCCGACAATCGACGGATCGCGCAGGACCATGTCGCGGAGTTGGACGTCGACGCCGCGGGACAAGAGCTCATTGGCGGCGCGGCGCTCCTTGCGAACCTCGGGATCGACACCAAGCTCTTTATAGAGCGCCGTGCGCGCGAGCTTCACGTAGTTGGCGCGGAAGATTTCCTCTTCAGCATCGGGATTGCCAGAGGGATTGATCACGTCCTGGCTGAACTCGACCGGAAGCTTGATGGAGGTCTGCAGGAACGCGGACCAGCCTTGGCTGAAGATCGACGTAAACAGGAAGACGAGGAAGGCAAGCGCGAAAAGGATCGCGGCAACCCCGTACATCCGGAAGCGGCGCTCTGCCCGATGCCGCTTGCGCAGCTTCTTCCGAGCTTCGTCGCCCGTAAAGGACGCGAGGGAGGCGGTCTGGTCGGTCATTATTCGTACTGCTCCCGATATTTGCGCACGATGTAGAGGGCGTAGACGTTGAGCGCCAAGGTGATGATGAACAGCGTGAGGCCCAAGGCGAACGCCACGAGGGTCTGCGGGCTGTTGAACTCAAGGTCGCCGGTGAGCTGGCTGACGATCTTCACGGTGATCGTCGTGACCGGCTCGAGCGGGTTGAGCGTGAGATTTGCGGCGATACCGGCAGCCAACACCACGATCATGGTCTCGCCGATGGCGCGGGAGGCCGCGAGCAGCACGGCGCCGACAATACCCGGGAGCGCCGCCGGCAAGATGACCTTCTTGATCGTCTCCGACTGGGTCGCGCCGAGGCCGTAGGAGCCTTCGCGCAGCGACTGCGGCACCGGCGTGATGATGTCGTCGGAAAGCGACGACACGAACGGAATGATCATGACGCCCATGACGATGCCGGCGGTCAGCACGCTGGAGGCGGAGACTTCGAGTCCGATGTTGAAACCAAGGTCGCGAAGCAGCGGACCGAAGACCGACAGAGCGAAAAAGCCGTACACGATCGTCGGGATGCCGGCGAGGATCTCAAGAACGGGCTTGGCGAAGGCGCGCACCTTGGATCCGGCATATTCGGACATGTAGATCGCGGCGAAGAGGCCGACCGGCACGGCGACCAAGAGCGCGACCGCCGAGATGAACAGCGTACCCCACAGAAGCGGGAGGAGGCCGAACTGACCTTCGGCCTTGCCGACTGTCGCGAAACGCGGATCCCAGACCGTTCCGAACAAGAAGTCGAACGGCGAGACGAACTGGAAGAAGTGGATGGTTTCGAACAGCACCGACAGGACGATGCCGACGGTCGTGAGCACCGCGACGGTCGATGCCAGGAATAGCCCTGAGCGCATCACTGCCTCGGTGATGTTGCGGGCGCGCAATTCCGGACGGATGCGCGAGTAGCCCCAGGCAAAGCCAAGCGCCGCGAGAGCGAAACAGGCGATTGGCATGATGAGCCGGCTGGTCGCGCGCGCCGATGCCAGCTCATCGGCGGCGGCCAACACCGAACGCTCAGGATCGGATCCCAGAACGACGCTGTGCCGGGACAACACGTCCCGCGCATCGGAGGTGGTGACGAAACCGTACCGGGCCTTGCGCAGCACCTCAAACTCTTCTGAGGTGAGCTGCGGCAGGCCCTCTGCGATCGTATCGACCACGCTCATGGTGAGAGCCTGCTCGGCATCGGTGCCCTGCAGCACTTTGGGCCCGAGCTCCTGCATGGCGATGTATCGGGTGACGGGTCGTTCCGCGATACTCCAGCCGGCGAACAGGATAATCGCCGGAAGGGCAGTCAGGATCGCGAGGTAGTAGCCGTTATAGGACGGACGCGAGTGGAGCTTATGCTGCTCACCGCCGCAGACCTGGATGCTGCGCATGCGGCCGATGAAATAGGCGAGGACGCCTGCGCCTATCAGTATGGCAAGTATCGTGAAAGTGGACACCCGGCGACCCCCCTCGGTCGGCAATTCTCAGTCTTGGTGGCCCCGGTTCGAGGGCCGGCCGGGGGAGCGGCACTCTTCGCGCGCCGCTCCCCCAACTTGGCTTTAATCAGACGAGATCGTCAGCATTACATGCTGAGGACCTTGCCCTCCTTGACTTCTTCCTGAAGAGCCTCGAGCTCGTTCTCAGGCAGCGGGACGAGACCATAGTCGGCCAGCGGGCCGTCCGGGCCGATCATCTTCTCGCTGGTGAAGAACTCGACATACTCCTTCAGACCGGGGATCACGCCGATGTGGTCCTTCTTGACGTAGAAGAACAGCGGGCGGGAAACCGGGTACTCGCCGGAGGAGATCGTCTCCACGGACGGCGAAATGCCGCTCATGGTGGCGACGTTCAGCTTGTCGGTGTTGTTCTCGTAGAACGACAGACCGAAGACGCCGACGCCTTCCGGATTGGACTGAATGCGGGCCAGCGTCTCGGTGTAGTCGCCATCGATGTCGATCGCGCCGCCGTCCTTGCGGACCTTCACGCAAGCCTTTTCAGCGGCCTTCTCGTCCATGCCGGCTTCTTCAAGCGCCTTCATGCCGCCAACGGCCTCACAACCGATCGCGAGAACCTTCTCTTCGAAGACTTCACGAGTGCCGTGCTTCTCGCCCGGGATGTACGCGACGATCTTCCAATCCGGAAGCTTGTCGTTCACGTCCTTCCAGGTCTTGTTCGGGTTGGCCGTCATCTTGCCGTCGACCGGGATCTCCTCGGCCAGAGCGAGGTAGACGTCCTTCGGCTCGAGAGCCCAAGCGCCCGACTTGGCGTCGGTCGCGAAGACGATGCCGTCATAACCGAAGCGAACCGGCATGATGTTCTTCACACCAGCTTCGGCACAAGCCTCGATTTCCTTGTCCTTGATCGGGCGCGAAGCATTCGCGATGTCGATCGTGCCCTCGCCGACGCCCTTGCAGAACTGCTTCAGGCCAGCAGAGGAACCACCGGACTCGACGACCGGCGCCTTAAACTTGGAGTAGGTCTTACCGAAATCCTCGGCAACGATCTGCGCATACGGCAGAACGGTCGAGGAACCTGCGATCTGAACCTGATCACGGGCCAGCGCGGGGCCGCCCGTGCAGAGAGCGGCGACGGCGAGCGTCGACGCTGCGATAGCAAACCTGTTCACAATAGAACTCCCTTGGCTTGGATAACGGCGCTCGAACAAGCGCCTCAGCCGGCGTGCCCTACGCCGCCAGCTCATGGGCACGCTAAAGGCCCTCGACCATTGTTTTATGACGCTGATGATTCTCTATTATGACAGCATAACTTGCTGTTCTATAATAGATTTTCTATTTTGAGGCTGTGGACAACGACGCCCGGTCGCCCGCCGGTTGCGACTCGTTAAGCATGACCGTGAAGGTCGAGCCTTGCTTCGGCTTTGAGGCGATCGCCAATTCGCCGCGATGCCTATTGAGGATATGCTTCACGATAGCAAGACCCAGGCCGGTCCCGCCCTTCTCGCGACTCGAATCGACATCGACCCGATAGAAGCGTTCCGTCAGGCGGGGCAGATGTTCGGCCGAGATGCCCGGCCCATCGTCGATCACCGATATCGCAAAACGTCCTCTCGCATGCTGGCTGAGCGAGGGAATGTGCTTGGCTTCGATCCGCACACTGCCGTTTGGACGGCCGTATTTCAGCGCGTTCTGCACGAGGTTCTGAAGCACCTGGAGGAGTTCGTCGCGATCGCCACGCACGATCGCCGGCTTCGCAAAACGCTCGACCTCCAGCGTCATATGACTGTCCGCCGCGATCGGCTCCAGCGTATCGCGGGCATGGCCCAAAACGTCGTTCAAATCGACCAGGTCGCTCGGCGGGACGTGCGCATTCATTTCGAGCCGGCTCAACGACAGCAGGGCGTCGATTAGCCGGGTCATACGCGCAGCCTGCTCCGCCATGATCGGCAGGAAGCGTTCGCGGGCCGCCTCGTCTTCCTTGGCCGTGCTCTGCAGCGTCTCGATAAACCCGCGCAACGAGGCGAGCGGCGTGCGCATTTCATGGCTGGCGTTGGCGATAAAGTCCGTCCGCATCTGATTGATGCGGTCGCCCTCGGTGAAGTCCCGCAGGAGAACCAGGATATCGCTTTCCGGTCCAGCCTTCCGTCCCAGCGGCGCCACCGTGGCTTCCATGCGGCGGCCGACCGGCACGCGCTCGGCGTAAACGACCGAAACCGCCTGGCCGGTCTGCGGCGCCGCGCTGACGGCATCGAGGAACTCGGGTGCGCGGATCAGTGAGGAAATATGGCTCCCTTCGCGCAAGGATGAGAAGACCCCCTTCGCCGGGGCGTTGAAGAAGACGACTTGGCCCGTTGGGCTCAGAAGGATGCCCGGGTCCGGCAGCGCATCGACCACCGCCGACATGGGCGAGCGGTTGCGGTCGGCGACGGGCGCCGGGGCAAAGCCGGCTTCTTCTTCCTGGTCGGTGTTCTGATGAGGAAGCAGCAGCACGGCCGCGACGAAACCGCCGAAGGACGCCAGGGCCAATCCGACAGACAGATCGCCCAGCGCCACGAGGCTCGCCATGATCACGGCCACAATGACGATCAGCCAGAAGGACGACCACAGCTTCGCCGTCAGGGCGTGAAGACCGCGCTTGGCGACCTGACGCGCACGCCAAACGCGGCGCTGCCGGGGCACCCGCGCGTCATGTTCGGCGTGATCGGTCAATGCGGTCTCCTGGTGGCACGCGTTCGTCTCGATGCTGACGGCCTACGCCGCATCGTGATTCGCCTGTGTGCGCCCGAATTATCACTTTTTCGCGACATTCTGCCGCTCCAACCCCAAGAAAAGCTGCGTTGGACGCCTCCGCCATCGCGACGGGCGATACGGCGCCGCGATCGATCCCTTCGCATTCTATATTGGTCACACTGCACGGGATTGCCACCACGACTTCTTGCGTGCCGTTTGTGTGCCCCAAAATTTGCCCCGGGGCGATGCTGTCGAGTTCGCCGGCAAGGATCGGAGTGCGCACGAGCAATCCAAGTGGCACAATCCCCACGATATCACGTCCTCCAATCGTGGCAGATCGCCCCCGGCACACCGACCCTCGGAACAATGTCTCCCAACCCAGCCACCAACTTCCGACACCTCGACGACGACAGCGCGTGGCAAGCAGTCCAGACGCGCAACAGCCGGTTGGACGGCGCCGTCTACTACGCGGTCAAGACCACGGGGATCTACTGCCTGCCGTCCTGTCCGGCTCGCAAGCCGAACCGGGCCAATGTCTCCTTTTTCGTGAGTTGCTCGGCGGCAGAGCGCGCCGGCTACCGCCCCTGCATGCGCTGCAAGCCCGCCGAAGCGGCCGCGGCCCCTGCCTGGGCTCTAAGGGTCGAAAAAGCCTGCCGTCTCATGGAGGAGTCCGAAGTCCCGATCCCCCTTGCGGATCTCGCGCGCGCCGTGGGCTCGAGCACCCACCATTTTCATCGTCAGTTCAGATCCGCGCTCGGGATCACGCCGAAGGCTACGGCGGCCGCGTTGCGGAACGATCGCGTGCGGGATGCCTTGTCCCGGGGCGCGACGGTGACAGAGGCACTTTATGAAGCCGGGTTCAGTTCGTCGGGACGCTTCTACTCCGGCGCCTCCGCCGCCCTCGGCATGGCGCCGGACTCGTTCCGTAAAGGCGGCGCCTCCGAACAACTGACATTCGCAACGATGCCTTGTTCCCTCGGCCATGTCCTCGTCGCGGCAAGTACGAAGGGTGTGTGCGCCATATTGCTGGGCGATAGTGCCGACGGCCTTGCCGGCGAGCTGCGCGCGCTCTTCCCTCAGGCGATCCTAAACGAAGCGGACGCGTCCTTCGCCGCGACGGCGGCGTCAATTGTCGCCCTGGTCGATAGGCCCGAAAGCCAAAGCGCTATCCCGCTCGATATTCGCGGCACCGCATTCCAGCGGCGCGTGTGGGAGACGCTGCGCAAGATCCCGGCCGGCGAGACGCGATCCTATAGCGAACTCGCCGCCGCGATCGGATCTCCCGGTGCGGTTCGCGCCGTGGCGGGCGCCTGCGCGGCCAACAAGCTCGCCGTGGCAATCCCGTGCCACCGCATCCTGCGCCGTGACGGCTCGCTATCGGGCTATCGTTGGGGACAGGAGCGCAAGCGCGCCCTGCTCGACAAGGAGAAGAGCTGAGGCGGCACCCGGGGCGCCATGGTGGCGATGTCGGCTCAGCGCGAGAGGCCCTTGTCGGCGAGCTCGTTCAGATAGTCCCTAAAGCGCGCCTCCTGGTTCTCGCCGAGGTCGCGCAGATACTCCCACATATAGAGCCCGGTGTTGTGGCCGTCGTCGAAGGTGATCCGCACGGCGTAGGTTCCGACCGGCTCCAACTGCACGATACGGACATTCTGCTTGCCCGGCACCGTCACCCGCTGCTCGGGGCTATGACCCTGGACCTCGGCGCTCGGACTGAGCACCCGTAGGAGTTCGGCAGGCAGCGCGAACCGCGCCCCGTCGTCGAAGGAAACGGTGAGCACGCACTTGTCTTTGTCGAGTTTCAACTCGGTCGGCCAGTTTGCCGAGCCGCCATCCGGAGCATACATCGCATCACCCAACTCATGTCAGCCGGTTTTCGTCAGCCAAGATCATCTCAACCAAGATCGATTTCACCTTCGACCACGTGGTTGAGGGACGTGCTGTCGGCCGTCAGAACCATCTTCATCTTGAGTTTGCCTTCCCCTTGCAACCCAGAGTCGCGGACAAGAGCCTCGATCGCCTGCTGCGACGTGACGCCGACTTCCTTCAAGAAACGTCGCATCGACATGTTGAACCGATCCTCGTCCATGGCCGGACTCCCTTGCTGATACGTGCCCGGTCAAGGTCGCTCTCCGACGGACCTGGGCGCTATTGAAAGGCTGCGAATTCAATATACTCTAGATGATCCTGCCCCATCGAGGCGGAAGTTAGGGGCCGCAAGGCGTAACGTGTCTCATGGCACACGCCCTGACGAAACACGAGGCACGAACCAACGTGCCGACTTGCGAGGAACAGGCTCGAAGAGACGCCCTTATGAGTGATGTTGAGACCAACCTGGTCGACCCGTTTGGCCGCGCCATCAGCTACTTGCGCGTCTCGGTGACCGATCGCTGCGATTTCAGGTGTACCTATTGCATGGCGGAGGACATGACCTTTCTGCCGCGCAAGGATCTGTTGACGCTCGAAGAGATCGATCGGCTCGCCAGCGCATTCATCGCACGTGGTGTGCGGAAATTGCGGCTCACCGGCGGAGAACCGCTGGTACGGCGCAATGTCATGAGCCTCATCGAATCTCTATCGCGGCGCCTGGGTAGCGGGCTCGACGAACTGACGCTCACCACGAACGGCAGCCAACTCTACCGTTTTGCCGACCAATTGGCCGAACACGGCGTCGAGCGGATCAATATTTCTCTCGACACGCTCGACCCGGCCAAGTTCCGCTTCCTGACGCGCTGGGGCGACTTCCACCAGGTCATGCGCGGCATCGACCGCGCCGCGCGCGCCGGCATCAAGGTCAAGATCAATGCCGTGGCCTTGCGTGACGTCAACGAGGACGAGATCGAAGACATGGTGCGGTGGGCTCATGGCCGGGGCTTCGACCTGACCTTGATCGAGACCATGCCCCTCGGAGAGATCGGCACCGACCGGACAGACCAATATTTGCCGCTGTCCCTCGTGCGGACCCGTTTGGCCCAGCACTTCACCCTGGACGATCTTCCCGACAGGACAGGCGGCCCGGCCCGCTATGTCCGCGTTCGTGAAACGGGCGGCCGTCTCGGTTTCATCACGCCGATGACCCACAATTTCTGCGAGTCCTGCAACAGGGTCAGATTGACGTGCACGGGCACGCTCTATATGTGCCTCGGCCAGGAGGATGCGGCCGATCTCAGGTCGCCAATGCGTGTCAGCCGTGACGACGATTTGCTGCACGCGGCCATCGAGGAAGCCATCGCCCGCAAGCCGAAGGGGCACGATTTTATCATCGATCGCGACTCCGCCCCCTCTTTGCCTCGATTCATGTCAGCGACCGGCGGCTAACCGCGAACGCGCTTAAGAAGGCCTTTCATCCCCGGAAAACTGCGGATTTTGCGTCCGCGGCACCCCGATTCTGCTCAGAATCTCGTCACTCGCGCGACAAAAAGACTTTAGTTCCCTCCGCTTACGTCGTTTCTTAACCTCCTGAGGCCAAATTTTGCCGTAAGTTGAACACAGCAAAACGAACGGCTTCCGTCGCAGTGGCATCATGCGCCTACAAGAACTGCTAAAAGAATATTGGCACTGGCTGGGGTTGACCTCGTTCGCCGTCGCGATTGCGCTGGCCGCGCTGGTGGCGCCGAATCGCATTGGCCTGCTCGAACTGGAACGCGAGGCCTTCTCCGCCGAGGACCGAATCCGTGAGGCGGTCTTGTCCGATCCTCAGGTCATGCTGCAGGCGCTGACGGTCCCTGGCGGTGCCGCGCAGTTGGCGGAAGTCTTCTCGGAGGCCGGATACGGACGGCGCGTCCTGCGCTACGAGTTGTATAACTCCAAAGGCGACGTGCTCTACACGAGCGGCCTTGCCGACCTTCGGCTGGACCGGTCGGCGGTTGCCGCGGCCATCAACCCCAAAATGAATGGCGCCACGATCGGTCTATACGGGGGAGAAGAACTCTCCAAGCCGTCGCACTTTGCGCGCCTGCACATTCCCATCAACCTTCGCGGAAAGGTGCATGGCTCCTTGGAGGTCTATCTGGACCAGACCGAGCAGGCCGGTGTCCTCTCCAACTATTTCGGCGTCGTCGCGCTCGTCATTCTCGGCCTCGTCAGCGCCGGCATCGCCATCCCGCTTATCGTGGCTTGGAGCCGCGGCCGCGCGCAGCGGCGCGCCAGCGAAGAAGTCCGGTACTTGCAAGAGCACGACACGCTGACCGGTCTTGCGAACAGGGCTACGCTCACGGACCTTCTCGACAATGCCCTGGAGCGGACGAAATCCGGTCATCGGCACTTGGCGCTTATCAGCTCGATATCGACCGTTTCCAGGAACTCAACGAGTCCTTGGAGGGCCACGGCGGCGACCGCGTCCTCCACGACTTCGGAAGCCGTATTCAGCATCTCGCGCGGGACACCGATATCGTTGCGCGGGTCGACGGTGACGAGTTCGCGATCGTCCTGACCGATATCGCGGCGCTCAGCGATGTAATGGCCTTCATGCATCGCTTGGGCACTGCTCTGGCTCAGCCGTTCCACGTCAGCAATCGCGAGGTCGTCCTGGCGACTAGCGTCGGCATTGCGCTGGCGCCCGCCGATGGCGATACCTCCGATGTTCTGCTGCGGCATGCGGCAATCGCGCTCTCCCGGGCGAAGGCCGATGGCGGGCAGCGCGTCTGCTTCTACGAAGAGAGCATGGACCAAGCCCTTCAGCGGCGTCATACGATCGAACAGGATCTGCGGCACGCGCTGAGACGCAACGAGTTCGAGATCGTCTACCAGCCCCAGTACGACCTGAAGACCGAGATGCCATGCGGCTCGGAAGCGCTGATCCGTTGGCGCCACCCGGACCATGGGCTCATTTCACCAGGGCATTTCATTCCGATTGCCGAAGAAACCGGACTCATTGTTCCGATCGGAGAGTGGGTGCTGCGGCAAGCCTGCGCCGACGCAACCAAATGGCCCGAGCACCTCACGGTCGCGGTAAATCTCTCTCCGGCGCAGTTCCGCGTCGGTGACATCACCGAGACGGTGGCCGATGTCCTCCATCAAACAGGATTGCCTGCGAGCAGACTGGAACTGGAGATCACGGAAAGCCTCCTGATCAACGACACCGAAGAGGTTCTAGCCAAGCTGAACCGCCTCCGGTCAATCGGCGTCAGGATCGCCATGGACGATTTCGGCACCGGCTATTCGAGCCTGAGCTATCTCGCGCGCTTCCCGTTCTCGAAAATCAAGATCGACCAGCAGTTCGTCCGCAACATGACTCGCGATCCGGCCATGCGCGCCATCGTGAAATCTGTTGTTGCTCTCGGCAAGTCACTCAGGATCGCCGTCACGGCAGAAGGCGTCGAGACGCCCGAGCAAGCCCGCATGCTGCGTCGCTTCGGCTGCCCGCAAGTTCAGGGCTTCCTCTACGGCCGGCCCGAGACCGCCGAGGTTCATGCCCAGGGCGCTCTCAAGGCAACCGCCAAGGTTGCGCCGCTTCCAAAGCGTCACAGCGCTGCCTAGTAGGCACGACCTAGCGGCCAGGACGTCAGAGACCGGCGGCCATTCCAATATCGCGATAAGATGCTGTTACGCGGAGACAGCCGCCTCGAGCGGCACCTCTTCCTGCGGCTCGGCCGGTGTATAGGCAGGCAGGCTGCATAGGCCGCCGCCAAGATAGACATGGTGCCAGAGCTGTGTGGCGACGACGCCGCCGAGACCGAGGCTGTAGAACCTGCCGAGACTGCGGCTCGATCCCTCCTCGGCCACCATGGCACAATCCCGCCGCACCTGATCGACATCGAAATAGCCCGTCCGTTTCAGGCTTTCCTCGCTGATCAATTCGCGCACGAATTCCGGTGCGTTCACGAGAAAACTGTCCGCCAGCGGCGCCTGGAACATGTGCTTGCGACGCTGCGCGATGTTCTTCGGCAAGATTCGCTCCGCGGCCTGCCTCAGCAGGAACTTATCGCGCATGCGCCGGCGCAGTTTCCAACGCGGGCTGAGTTGCGACATGAAGCCGATGACGTCCTCGTCCAGGAAGGGGTAGCGGGTCTCCACGCTGTTGGCCATGGCGATACGGTCGCCCTTCTGGGTGAGAAGCAGGCCCGCGAGATGGACCTTGTAGCCGAAATAGAGCGAGCGGTTGAGCGGATGCCAGCGCGCCATGCGCTCCAGGTCCAGATCAAAGTCCTCGTACGCGACGTGACCGCCGAGTTCTTCCTTGAAACCAGTGCTGAAATAGCGGTCCCGCGACGTGGACACGAGGCTGTACATGACCGACTGGGCGTGCGGACCGCCGACGAGCGCGTCGATCTGCTTGAGTTCGTCGGAATTCTGCTTCGCACCGATCTTGCGGATCGCCCGGCTGAGCACCGAGGTCGGCGTAAAGGCGTCGCCATAGTCGAGGAGGCGCGCCATCTCGCGCATCTTGAACCAGATGTAACCGGCGAAGCCCTCGTCGGCGCCCTCGCCCGTCAAGACGACCTTATAGCCTTGGGAGCGGACTTCGCGCGACAACGCCAAGAGCGCGGCGCAAGACGTGTCGAGAACGGGGCACTCGGCCGCGCGGGTCAAGGCCTCGTAAGAGTCCATGATGAGGTTGGAGCAGGCATGCACCACGGTCGGATGCGCGCCGATTGCCTCGGCGGCCTCCATCGCCTCATCGACCTCGTCGAGGCCTTTCTTGGGGATGCGAAGTGTGAAGCTCGGCAAGGGACGGCCGGCAACACGTGCGGCCGTCGCCATGACGAAGGCCGAATCCACGCCGCCGCTCAGATAGCCGACGACGGGCACATCGGCACGCAGCCGTATATCGACCGCGCGTTCGAACACCGACTGGAAGGAATCGGTGAGCTGGCCCACGTCTCCGTCCAATTCCTCACCCCAATCCGGGAAATCGAAGTCCCAGTACTTGCGCTCGACGGGGCTCGCCACGCCCACGCCATTCGGCAAGTCGATCCGAAGATAATGCCCGGGCTCAAGCGACTGAACGCCCTTAAACGCGGTGCGGCTCGAACCCATCGCAAAAAAAGTGAAGAGATGGTCCAGCCCGCGGGGATCGGCTTCCGGCCGGACGGCGCCGGAGGCGATCAGCGCCTTGATCTCGGAAGCGAAATAGATCGTGTCGCCCTGACGCGACCAGAATAACGGGCAGATGCCGACACGGTCCCGGCCGAGCAGGACAACACCGCGCGCGAGATCCACGATCGCGAAGGCAAACTGACCCTTTAAGTAGGGGAACAGGTCCTCGCCGTGCTCCTCATAGAGATGGACCAGGATCTCGCTGTCGCTATGGGTCCGAAAAACGTGCCCTTTCGCTTCGAGATCGGCGCGGCGTTCCGGGTATTCGAAGAACTCGCCGTTACAGATCACGGCGACGGTGCGGTCTTCATTGTAGATCGGCTGCCGTCCGTCCTCGAGACCGACGATGCTCAAACGGCGCTGCGCCAGACCCACGCCAGGCACGGACAGGAATCCCTCATCCTCGGGCCCGCGATGGACGAGAGCGTCCGCCATCCGTTGCAGCATGCCCCGGTCGGGTAGTCGCTTGCCTGCTAGGTCGATCGATCCCGCAATGCCGCACATACGTAATTATTCCTTTTGCAGCGCGGCGCCTGTTCCGGTGCGCTCGCGCCAAATAGGGCCAAGCGCGCCAATAGCGGCTTCCCCCGTGTTGAACCTTACGGCGCAGCCGTTGCGGCTAGGTCTCCATTACGATCTTCGGTGCGGGCCGGGCATCGCTCGACGCGCGTTCAATCTCGGCCCAGGCCGTCCGGGCGATGTCCCGGTACGCCTTGGAAACTTCGCTGTCGGGATCGCTCGCGACGACCGGCTCTCCGCTGTCGGATGTTTCCCGCACCGCCATAGTCAGCGGGACCTCGCCCAGGAAGGGGACGCCAAGCTTTTCGGCTTCCTCTTTGGCGCCACCATGGCCGAAAATGTCGGACCGGCCACCGCAATGGGGGCAGATGAAGGTGGACATGTTCTCGACGATGCCGAGGACGGGCACGTTGACCTTCGTGAACATGTTGAGGCCCTTGCGCGCATCGATCAGCGCCAGGTCCTGCGGCGTGGATACGATAACGGCGCCGGCGAGCGGAACCTGCTGCGCCATGGTGAGCTGGGCATCGCCCGTGCCGGGTGGCATGTCGACCACAAGGACATCGAGCTCGCCCCAGGCAACGTCCTTGAGCATCTGGGAAATGGCCGAAATCACCATGGGGCCGCGCCAAATCATCGGCGTCTCTTCGTCGACCAGGAAGCCCATGGACATGACCTTGACGCCGTGGCGCCGCATCGGGTCGAGCTTGTTGCCGGCCAATTGCTGCGGCTGACCGCTAAGCCCCAACAGGCGCGGCATCGAGGGGCCATAAATGTCCGCATCGAGAATGCCGACCTTCAGTCCCTGGTCCTTGAACGCTAGCGCGATGTTGACGGCTGTCGTCGATTTGCCGACACCGCCCTTGCCGGAGGCAACGGCGATGATCTTTCGAATGCCGGGAATGCCGCCTCCACCTTGGCGCGGCGGCTGAGAGGCGCCGGGCGCTTTCGCAGCTGCCGGGGCCGGCTCGGATTTCGGGGTTGGTGCGGCTTGAGGCGCACGGCGCGGCGTCGAGACCGGGCTCGTATCCGCGCTGCCCGGCTCGCGATCGGCGGTCAATGTCACCATGGCGCTCGTGACGCCTGGCAGCCCTTCGACGACGGTCGCGGCGGCCTGCCGCAAGCCTTCGAGTTCGGGCGCCCGTGCCGGGTCCACCGAAATCGCGAAATAGACCTTGCCCTTGTTGATGACGACCTCGGACACAAGACCGAGTGCGACAATATTGTCAGACAGATCAGGACCTTTGACGCCTTTCAGCGCGGCCAGGATTTGGTCTTTTGTGAGTGTTTCCGTCATTTTCCGTGTTTTGGTGTCGTACCCTTCGCCGGAATGTAGTGAGGAAGGCACCGCAGTGCAAAATTTCAAGCACCCTTCCGGTAAACGGGCGCGCCGGGAGAGGCCCCGAACCGGTCGAGCCGACCGGCCGTCCGAGGCACTGGGCGAGTAGCCGCATGGTTTGCCAGTTTTGCTGGGAAAGAAAAAGCCCGGCGTTTCCGCCGGGCTTTCGGGCTTGGGGAGAGCCATCGGCCAAGCGGAGCTTGGGTTCGGGTAGGGTGCGCGCACCGCCGGCCGGTATGGTGAACGTGCGGACCGGACAAAGGTTCCGGGCTCGGCACCCTTTCCGCCGAAAATCGGCACTTCTTCCCCTCAAAAAGAAACACTCATCAAGCCTTCTTTAACCAGCTCGGCTGCATCCTCATTACCAAGGGTTGCGATGGAGAGGCAGCCCGCGCAGCAGCAAAACCGAGTGGGGGACATATGCGCGTTGTGGCCGGACGGAACGGGGCGAACTGCCGGGGTCAACATTCCCAGCAAGACGAGCTGGAATGCCATGTGAACGCCCTCTCGCGGTTGGCCGAACGGGCCATCAACATGGAAATCGACCCGCCGGTCTGTACCCTGGTCATTCGCTCGGCCAAATCGGCGCCGGCACGGGCCCTCGTCCAGACCCAAGAGGCGCTGGCCGCGGCCGGGATTACGGTCAAAGTCATCCTGACCAAGGTCGACCCCGAGCAAGACCTGCATGCCCTGTTTGCCACGCTATCGGCGCTCCTGCCCGAGGCCGATCTCGACGACCATGTGCGCTGGGCACAAGATCCGCGGCTCATGGATGCCCATGAACAGGCTGTCTACGGCCCCGAACTTTGCTGGACCGGGGATGCAGTCCGCCGCGACGCCGACAAGCGCAACCGGCTCGTTCTTTTCGATGATGCACCGGCGGCACTCCTACGCGGCGCTCACGCCTTCAAAGCACTGTGGGCCGCCTCCAACCGGGTACCCGCGCATCTCCTGAACATCCACGCCGCTGCCGGATCGCTCGCGGCGGAAGCCTGCGCGAAAGACGCACCGCTTGCGGCCGTGGACCGGCCCGTCGAAGGATGGCCACTCCTGAGGCACTAGGACGCGCTGTTATAATAACGTCATCCTTTGGTGCGAGCCGTTCGCCCTTCATAATGGATGACGGAGTTCCCGATGCGCCTTTCCTTTCTGCTGGCCCTGTTTCTGTCGCTTAGTTCGCCTGCGCTCGCCCAAGAGGCGGCCGCACCGGCGGGGCCTGTCCTCGGAGACCTCCTCAAGAACCCGGCCTATTTCAACTCCTGGCAAGCCATTGCCGGCGGCAAGGAAGCGCCTGACTGGCTGAAGGAGTACACCCAGACCCTGGATGGTCCTCCGGTCCCCAGCATTCCCGTCGCCATCGACAATCAAACCTATTCGCTGGCTTTCACGTGCAAGCCGAATGAGTGCGAGCAGTTCCAGATCTTCGTCCTCTTCGCCCCGGACGGGAGCAAGGCGTGGGCCCTCATGGGCTCGCCCCTGACCGGCGTCAACTGGCTCGGCGAGCCTGACGAACGCATTCGCGCCGCCATCACCGCGGCACTGCAGAAATAGGCCAACCCGCCATGTCCGACACAATGGCAGCGATGCTTCTGGAACAGGCCGGCCAGCCGCTCCGTTCCGCGACGCTGCCGGTTCCCGCGCCGGGCCCCGGGCAAATTCTGCTGAAGGTCCTAGCCTGCGGGGTCTGCCGCACGGACCTTCATATCTACGACGGCGAGCTCGATCATCCGAAGCTTCCCCTCGTGCTCGGCCATGAGATCGTCGGCCGCGTGGAAGCGCTCGGGCCCGACACATCCGGCTTCGAGGAGGGCATGCGCGTTGGCGTTCCGTGGCTTGGTTACACCGACGGCACCTGCCGCTACTGCCGCGAGGGGCATGAGAACCTCTGCGACGAGCCGAAGTTCACGGGCTACCAGATCGATGGGGGGTATGCCGCCTACACGGTCGCCGACGAGCGCTACTGTTTCGCGATTCCCGACGGCTATTCCGATGCGGAGGCCGCGCCGCTCCTCTGCGCCGGGCTCATCGGCTACCGCTCCTTCAAGATGGCCGAGGACGCGCTTCAGGGCGAAACCAAGCGCCTCGGCATCTACGGGTTCGGCGCGGCGGCGCATATCGTCGCTCAGGTGGCGCGGTATCAGGGATGCGCCGTATACGCCTTTACGTCACCCGGCGACACGCAGGCTCAAGACTTCGCGCGTTCCCTCGGCGCCGTTTGGGCTGGCGGGTCCGACGAAGAAGCCCCCGATGAGCTGGACGCAGCGCTCATCTTCGCCCCGGTGGGGTCCCTCATACCTGCCGCTTTGAAGGCGCTTCGCAAAGGCGGCGTGGTTGTCTGTGGCGGCATCCATATGAGCGAAATTCCGGCCTTCTCCTACGACATCCTGTGGGAAGAACGCGAAATTCGCTCGGTCGCTAACCTGACGCGGGACGACGCGCGCGAGTTCCTGGCGCTGGCGCCCGAAGTTCCGGTTCGGACGACAGTCGTGCCGATGAAGCTCTCGGAGGCGAACGAAGCGTTGACGCGCCTGCGCGAAGGGGCCCTGACGGGCGCCGCCGTCCTTATTCCCTAGGCAGGAATTGCGTCCGGTTGGCCCTTACGACTTTATGAGAATTGCGGCACACTACCGTTCGGGGGTTTCGTAAATAGACCCATCAACCGGACGGCCACAGACGATGACAAAGATCCTGATCGTTGACGATCATCCTATGTTTCGCGAGGCCTTGCGCAGCGCCGTGAAGTTCTCGCGCGACGATGCCGAAATTCTCGAAGCGGGGAGCATCGAGGCCGCGCATGAGATCATTCGGGACGAGCCGGGCATCGAAATCGTGCTGCTGGACCTTTCCCTGCCCGGAACGACCGGTTTCGACGGTCTCATGCTTCTGCGCTCGGCATTCCCAAGAACGCCGATCATGATCGTTTCCGGCCTCGACGACCCGAAGATCGTCCAGGAAGCCATCCGGCTTGGCGCGGCGGGCTTCGTGCCGAAATCCGTCGACAAGGCCACGCTTGCCCAAGGTCTGTCGGAAGTCTTGAGCGGCTCGGTCTTCGTGCCGCCGGAACTCGCCCAGAACGCGCAAGGGCCTCGGGCTGCATCGCGCGCCAGCGATATCGCGGATCTGGTGGCCAACCTCACGCCTGCGCAGATGCGCGTTCTTCAGCTCATTCGCCATGGCCAGCTGAACAAGCAGATCGCCTACGAACTCGGGGTGAGCGAGACGACCGTCAAGGCCCATGTCTCGGAGACCTGCGGAAGCTGAACGTGGTGAGCCGCACCCAGGCCGTGATCAAGACCTCGCAACTCGACTTCGAAGCGATCGCCGGCGACGAAGGCGCTCCCAGCAGCTAGGCTTTCGGCCCAGCGTAGGCCCCCAATAGATGTGTCATCAGGCGCGAAGCTCCGCAGGCCGCGTGGGCTTGCGGAGGAGTTCGCACCGGGCTGCCGACACATCGGCGGCGACCTCGGGGCTCCAATCGCCGGTGACCACGACCGCCGGAAACACCGATCCGAACCGGTCGCGCAAGGTTCTTACGACGTCTACGCCGGTCCGCCCCTCGTCGAGATGATAGTCGACGAGCGCGATATCCGGCGGGCGCCCGAGTTCGGCCAGGGCCTGTTCGACCTCGTCGAGACGGGATCCGGCCAGCGTCATGCACGACCAATTGGTCAGGAGGCGGATAGTCGCATCGAGAACATCCCGGTCGTTCTCGACCACGACAACGGCTGCGCCGCGCGTGATCTCGGGGCTGGCACGCTCCGCCGGCTGACGGACCTCATGTGACGTTGCAACGTCGGCACAGTCGAGCGTGAGCCGGAAGGTCGAGCCCCTGTCCGGCCTAGACCGCACCTCGAGGGTGTGCCCCAACGCCTGGACCGTGCGCTGCACGATCGAAAGACCGAGCCCGAGGCCGGCGTGATCGCTCTTGGCTGCGGCGGCGCCTCGATAGAACTCCTCGAACATCGTCTCGAGCTCGACCTCCGAGATACCACAGCCGGTGTCGACCACGTCGATCAGGCACTTTTCTCCGCGCTTCCGCGCACCGATAACAACGCCTCCCTTTGACGTATAGCGCACCGCATTGGACACGAGGTTCTGCAGCACCCGTTGCAGAAGCAAGGGATCGCTGTGCACGAACAGACCCGAAGGGCGGACCTTGAGTTTCAGCCCTTTCGCTTCCGCTTGCGGCATGAAGCTGGCCTCCAGCACGTCAAGCACCTCGTCGAGGGGGAAGGACTGGATTTCCGGCGTGACGACGCCGGCATCGAGCTTCGAAATATCGAGCAGCGTCTTGATCAAGTCCTCGATCGTCTGCAGGGACTGATCGACCCGCCCGGCCAAGTGCCGCGCGTCGTCGTTCTCCTGCAGGTCGGAAAGGACCGAGATGGTCAGACGCGCCGCGTTCAGCGGCTGCAGAAGGTCATGGCTTGCCGCCGCCAGAAAGCGCGTCTTACTGAGATTGGCCCGTTCGGCCTCGTCCTTCGCCTCGACGAGCGCCTCGTTCGAACATTCGAGCCGGCGCAGGACGGCGGTCAGCTCTTCCGTTCGGGAACGAACCTTCGCATCGAGGCCGATCGCGGTTTGGAACAACGAAAAGGCATTGCCCTGCTGATCCATCGACCGCTCGACGCGGTCCATCAGGACGGCATTGATCTTGGCGAGTTTCTCGACACGCCGCTCCAGCCCCTCGTCTTCGGAACCACTCATGGACTCGTCATGCTCATCCCGACGCATCAGTTGGCTCCCTGCCGTCCGATCGCGACGCCGGTGAAGGTTTGGTTGAGATGCATGGCGTTGTATTGCTCGCCATAGGTATGGAACCCGACGACATGGTAGCGGCGGTAGAGGTCGCTGACCTTGTGCTTCATCTGCCGGTTCTCGGCATCGAGCCGCCGCAGCACGCATTCGAATCCCAAGACGAAATCTACGCCCCCGACGTCCTCGTCCAGACGTTCGAGCTCGGCCTCCATCGACTTCACCATGTCTCTCGGCTCGGCCACGGTAAGAACGACCCCATCGTCGATGGCGCAAAAGAAGGACAACGACCCATCGTCGTTCACGCGCTGAATGGACCGGCAATAATAATCGCCGCCAATGCGCACGACCACGGGGTGAGCCGCAAAACTCATGGGCGCCAACGAGGACGGCTCAAGCCCCACCGAGCTTGCATATTCCAGAGCCGCCGGTTCGGCGTTGAGTTCATAAACGGTTCGGGTCGACGTGTCGGAGGCCGTGACGACGAGCTTGGTATCGGTCGGCTCGAAATGGTCGCAACAGAAACTGCGCACCGGGTGTTCGGTTTCGACGAGAAGCAACAGCGCGGCGCCTCTATGGACCCGCCCGTCATGCAGCAGGCTCGTGCCGGAAAGCGTGAGCCCATCGCCCGCCGAACCGCCCACGAGCGGCACGTCGCCGAGCGCCCACGCGATTGCCGACACGATGGCCTCCTCGCATCGGGATAGACCGTCGATCAGCGAGATGGCGAAGAGGTTTGGGTAGCTCTCGCCCTTCTCCTTGTCGAGGCGCGCGCGCAGGGCCTGCACGACATCGGAGGCACGGTCCACGCTCAGGGAACGCACCTCGGGAATGACGCAACTTACGAAGCGGAATCCCGACTTTGGAAAAGCCACCAAAAGGACACTGCGCTCGCTGAAGCCGTCGGACGTGATCTCACCGGATGTGCTGCAGCCTGCGACCGGGACGCCGGGAAAAGTCTCGGACAGGGCTGCGATGAGCCCCTCCGCCTCGTAGGGCTGGGAGAAAAAGACCAGAAGTTGCCCGATATCGGACGGATCAACGACCCCAGCGATCTCGGCAACCGCCGTTTCCGGGGTGTCGGCACAGGTCCAGGCCGTCTGGACGCCACAAGCCCGACGTTCTGCATGCGCTCTGGGCACAGCACGCTTCCTCCATCGCCCCTGGCACGCCCGGTTCGCTCAATCCTGGCTCTCACCAGAGATTTCCGGATCTGTCGCCGCGCCAAGCAGCGCCATTGGACCAAAGTACAATACCCGCAAAGAGAAGCAATCAATGGAGTGTCATATTCCGTCGGCACTGCAAATGCGTAGATCCGCATCCGGAAAGACGGGAGCATGGATGGCGTAGGGGTGGACGGGCCGCTCGGCCCCCTCACCCAAGACCGCTTTGCTCCAAAAGTAGAATTCTACCTTTGAAGAAAGTCGAATAGGCTATCCGGCAACCTATCGAGCGTAACGGGCCGTGCCCGGGAATCGGTGATGAATTCGCCGCTCGAAGTTGGGTAACAATTGGCGAAATCGCCGAATATCTAGGGAGAAAACAATGCTTCACGAGGTCATAGAAACCCTGAATGCGCGCGTGGCCCTCCGGGCGCGCTACGACAATTTCATCGGCGGCGACTGGGTCGCGCCGGTGGATGGGCGCTATTTCGACAATCTCAGCCCCGTCACCGGTAAGTCCGTCTGTCAGATCGCCCGTTCTCAGGCCGCCGATGTCGATCTTGCGCTCGACGCGGCCCACAAGGCCCGCGAAGCCTGGGGCAAGACGGCGCCGGCGGAACGCGCCAAGCTTCTCAACAAGATCGCCGACCGCATGGAGGAGAACCTCCAGCTGCTAGCGGCTGTTGAAACCATCGACAACGGCAAGCCGATCCGCGAGACCACGGCGGCCGACGTTCCGCTGGCCATCGACCATTTCCGTTATTTCGCCTCTTGCGTCCGCGCCCAGGAAGGCACGCTCGGGGAATTGGACCACGACACCGTTGCCTATCATTTCCATGAGCCTCTCGGCGTCGTCGGCCAGATCATTCCGTGGAACTTCCCGATTTTGATGGCGTGCTGGAAACTCGCACCCGCGCTTGCCGCCGGCAATTGCGTGGTGATGAAGCCGGCCGAGCAGACGCCCATGTCGATCATGGTGCTGATGGACTTGGTCGGGGACATCCTGCCCGCGGGCGTCCTCAACATCGTGAACGGTTTCGGCGTCGAGGCCGGCAAGCCGCTGGCCCAGAGCCCGCGCATCGCCAAGATCGCCTTCACGGGCGAAACCACGACCGGGCGCCTCATCATGCAGTACGCCTCGGAGAACCTGATCCCCGTGACGCTGGAACTCGGCGGCAAGTCGCCGAACATCTTCTTCGCCGACGTGATGGCCGAGGACGACGATTATTTCGACAAGGCGCTCGAAGGCTTCGCGATGTTCGCGCTGAACCAGGGCGAGGTCTGTACCTGCCCGTCGCGCGCGCTGGTGCAGGAATCGATCTACGACCGCTTCATTGAGAAGGCGATCGCCCGCGTCGAGAAGATCAAGCTGGGCAACCCGCTCGAGATGGACACGATGATCGGCGCCCAGGCGTCCAACGATCAGCTCGAAAAGATCCTCTCCTATGTCGATATCGGCAACAAGGAAGGCGCCGAGCTGCTGACCGGCGGCGAGCGCGCCAGCCATGGGGGCGACCTGGCCGAGGGCTATTACATGAAGCCGACGGTGTTCCGCGGCCACAACAAGATGCGCATCTTCCAGGAAGAGATCTTCGGTCCGGTTCTGTCGGTCACGACCTTCAAGGACGACGCGGAAGCGCTTGAGATCGCCAACGACACGCTCTACGGCCTCGGCTCCGGCGTGTGGACCCGCGATATCAACCGCGCCTACCACTTCGGCCGCGGCATCCAGGCCGGCCGTGTTTGGACCAATTGCTACCATCTCTATCCGGCCCACGCGGCCTTCGGCGGCTACAAGAAGTCCGGCATCGGGCGCGAGACCCACAAGATGATGCTCGACCACTACCAGCAGACCAAGAACATGCTGGTGAGTTACAGCCCCAAAGCGCTGGGCTTCTTCTAGCCCTTGCGGGTCTAGTCGAGATAATCGTCATTGGCGGCCCGGCGAGCATCCTCGCCGGGCCGTTCTGCTTTGAAGGGCGACGTGATGGTTGAGCGCGTGCTCGCGACAAATGCGGCTCTCGAGACCATCGGCAGGCTCCGAAACAAGCACGGACCGCTGATGTTTCATCAGTCCGGCGGATGCAGCTACGGATCCGCCCCGATGTGTCACCTCGACCGCGAGTTCACGCTTGGCCGGAACGATATTCGCCTCGGTGAGATCGGAGGCTGCCCTGTTTACATGGACGCCGATCAGTTCGAAAATTATCGGCATGTTCAGCTTACAATCGACGTTGCCGTGGGCCATGGCTCCGCTTTCTCGATGGAAACGCCCGAGGGTCTCCGCTTCCTCATGCGGAGCCGGAACCTCACCAACGAGGAAGAGGCTGCATTGAAGAATGCCGAGCAGTCTGATGGCGCCAGAACGCGACACGAAGGAGAGCGGATCAATGGTTGAACGGGTTTTAGCAACGGATGCGGCTCTCGAGCTGATCGACAAGCTCAGAGACATGCATGGGCCTTTGATGTTTCATCAGTCCGGCGGGTGCTGCGACGGCTCCGCGCCCATGTGCTACCCGGCAGGTGAATTCCGGACTGGCGCAAGCGACGTGCAACTCGGAGAGATTGGCGGCTGCCCCTTCTACATGAGCTCCGATCAGTTCGAGTATTGGAAGCACACCCAGCTCACGATCGACGTGGTCAAGGGACGCGGTGCAGGGTTCTCTCTCGAAGCGCCGGAAGGCGTCCGGTTCCTGACGCGAGGCCGCGTCTCACGGACGAAGAAGCCGACGCGCTGGCGGCGGAAGCGGAAGCCGCCTCCTAGAACGAAGAGCCTCGAAGCGCCTCTAGCGGCCGCCGCGGATAGGACCCGCCGTCGCCATGCCGGCCATCGCATCGGTGATTGGCCGTTCCTGGGCATTCAGTTCGCCGAGCATGGCCTTGCCGATCTCATGCTCGCCCATCACCACGAAGTCCGCACCGTGTTTGGCAAGATGATCGATTTCGGCTTCCGAATGGGCGCGTGCCACGATCCGGAGCTTCGGATTGATGGCGCGCGCCTGCTCGACCACCCTGCCCGCCTCGAAGGCGTCGGGAATAGCCACCAGCAGGCACCGTGCTTCCCCGAGCTTGGCCGACTTGAGGACTTCTGGATCGGCCGCGTTGCCGTGCAGAGCCTCGACGCCGTTCGCGGTCAGGTCGGCGGCATCCTCCGCGTCGTCCTCGATGATGTAAACGGGGATGCCCTTCTCCAGAAGTTGCTTTGAGACATACCGCCCTACACGTCCATGGCCAATCAGGACCACATGGTCGGTCAATGCCGTCTCGGGAATGGGTTCGCGGGTCGGCGTGGCTTCCTTTTCCTCGCTCTCCTCTTCCTTGGCCTCCGGCACGGCCTCTTCGGCGCGCGCCTGATCGCGCCACGCGAAGTAACGGTCGAGCGCCCCGAACAGAAGCGGGTTCAACAGGATCGTGATGATGGCGCCCGCCAGGATCAGATCGCGCCCTTCGCTCGGCAGGACGCCCAAGGTCAGGCCGAGGCTCGCAAGGATGAAAGAGAACTCGCCGATCTGAGAGAGCGACGCGGAGATCATCAGGCCCGTGTCCGACGACTGCCCAAACAGACGCACCACCGCGAAAGCCGCGATGGATTTGCCGATGACGATGATCGCGACGGTTGCCAGCACGGCAAGCGGTGCATCGACCATGATCGCGGGGTGGAACAACATGCCCACGGAGACGAAGAACAGAACCGCAAAGGCATCGCGCAGTGGCAGCGATTCCGTCGCCGCTTGTTGGCTGAGCTGAGACTCGCTCAGCACCATGCCGGCGAAGAAGGCGCCAAGCGCCAGAGAGACGCCGAAGAGTTCGGCCGCGAGGAACGCGAAGCCGAGTGCGATGGACAGCACCGCGAGGCGAAACAGCTCCCGGCTGCCCGTGTGCGCCACATAGTGAAGCAGCGCCGGGATCAGCTTCTTGCCGACAACGAGCATGGCCAAGGTGAACACGAGGAGCTTGCCGACCACCTCGGCCACCTGCGTCAACATCACGGTCGCGTCGGGCGGCGCCTCGCCCTGGAAGAGCCCGGTGATGGCCGGCAAGAGCACCAAAGCCAGAACCATGGCGATGTCCTGAACGATCAGCCAGCCGATGGTGATCTTGCCGCGCTCCGTCTCGAGCAGGCGGCGCTCCTGCAGCATACGCAGGAGTACGACGGTACTGGCCACGGACAGGGCAAGACCGAAGATGAAACCGGCGGCCGGATTCCAGCCGAGCGCCCAACCGACGGCCATGCCGAGCGGCGTGGCGAGAAGACCTTGCGCAATGGCGCCGGGGATCGCGATAGCACGAACCGACAACAGATCCTGAACGGAGAAGTGGAGCCCGACGCCGAACAGCAGCAGGATCACTCCGACTTCGGACAGTTGATTGGCGATATTCTGGTCGGCGCCGACGGCGGGCGCGAAGCCGATGACGATACCCGCCACGAGGTATCCCACGAGCGGCGGGAACTTCAGCCGGTGCGCCACGAGACCCAGGCTGAAGGCAAGCACCAGACCAATCGTCAGCGTCGAAACGAGTGGTGGCACATGTAGCATTTCAATCGGTCCCGGCTGGCCGTCGTCGTTGCAGAGCGCGCATGGGCAGACCTGGGAGTCAGCCGGCGGCAAGTCGCATCGTCCTCAATACGACATCCATGCCGCCCTGTGACGAAAGTTTTGGTGCGGTCCAAGGTTTTTCAGAACCTTGGCAAAATTGGCACGATCCGCCCAGCCCACACAAAAAAAGGGCACGGTGAATATCCACCGTGCCTCATCTTTCCGCGGTCTGCCAGGGCAGCGCCGGCCGCACGCGGCGGCAGCGTGTGCAGCGCGTTCTACATGGTCGACGCGCCGACAACCTCGTGATCGGAGATCACGCAGTGCCAGGATCCGACCGCCGGAAAGTCGTGCAGGTCCTGCCGCTGCTGCAGGAACTGCATGGCTGCCATGAAACCGCCACGGCCGATACAGGCGTTCGGCGACATGGCGTCGGCCAGGAAGTCCATGGGCACGGGGACGTCGATGCAGCCCAGCGATACGAGCGCGGCTTTGCGCTCCTCGGGGGTCAGCGACTTCTCGTTGTCGTAGATCTTGCCTTGGTTGGTCGGCTCAAGGGGCGTTTCGGCTGCGGGGCACGCCTTGACGATGAGCTGTACGTATACGGTCTTTTCTTTGTCCGCGCCCATACGGGTCGGCTGATCGGGTTCGGCCATTGCGGGACCGCAGAACAAGGCGCCGAGCGCGAAGGCAAGGGTCACGGGAGATTTCATCATTGTCTCTCACGTTTCGAGAGCTGACGGCCACGCCCTCATCGAGAAACTTGCCTGCGGCCGGCCGATGCCGCTTCGGGACCATGTCCCGACCTCCCCCAGTTAGAATAAGTCTAATAGGAATTACCAGAATTCCCAAGCCGGTTACCGTCCGCAAAGGCTGCGGCCGTGCCCTATCCGGTCACGATGTCGTGACGACATCCAGGCCGTATGCGGCGGCGGCTTCCTCGAGCCAGCCATAGAAGCTGCCGGCAACGCTGCGAAAGACCGCCAGATCGAAAGCCTCGCCGTCCCGCCAGACCAGGACGCCCATATGGCTGATATTGGTGACGGCTGCCGCGCCGTCGACGAAGACGTTCGGGTCGAGATCGATAGCGAGCCCCTTGGCCAGCACATCGCGGACGGCAGGCCCTTCGACGCGAACCACGGCCCGGCCACTGCTGTGGTCGGCGACAGAAGCCAGCCCTTCGAGCTTCTTGGCGAGATCATTCGCCAGAGCCTCGTTCGCATGGGTCTCGGATACGGCGAACCATTGACCGGGGCCGACGCCGACAAAGCGGACGCCCTTGCCTATGGCCGACACGGGCCCGTTCGGGAGCGCCACGCCATAGGCGGCATGGATCGCGGCATCGAGGGCGGCCGCTTGACCTTTGCGGACTTCGAGCGTCGCCAGACCGAGATCGGCGCGCTCCTGTAAGGTAACGCCCGCTTGGCCGTCGGGCCTGCCATGACGACCCGGGACCGATACGCCTGAAGAGCGGACATGGATTTCAGCTTAGACACGGAGCCGCCCCCCTTCCGGATCGACAAAGTGAGGACTGCACACCTCGGCCAGCGTTTCGTAGTTGCGCAACGGATCGCAGACCTTGACCACCTCGCCGTACGCGCGGGACCGTCGGACAGCATGGCCAGCCCAATGAAGCTCTGAAGCTCCGGTGAATAGGCCTGAGACGTCACATAGCCCTGATCGTTCTCGGCATTGGCTGCGGCGTTCCTGGGAACAAGGTGCGCGCCCGCGTTGATCCGCATCTTCGGATCGAGCGGCTTGAGGCCGACCATCGCGGCCCGCGCGGATTCGTTCAGCGCGTCGCGCTCACCCATGAAGCGGCCGATGAAGTCCTTCTTCTTGGACATCATCTTCCCGAGTCCGAGATCGTGCGCCGTGGTTTGACCGTTGAGCTCGGGCCCCGCGGCATGGCCCTTCTCGATCCGCATGACGCCGAGCGCGTCGGTGCCGTAGGGCGCGATGCCATGCTCGGCGCCGGCCACCATGATCGCGCGGATCAACCCATCGCCAAACCGTGCGGGCACCCCGATCTCATAGGCGAGTTCGCCGGAGAACGAGAGCCGGAAAACCGGGCCGCGTACCGCCGCACACCGTGAAGGTGCCGCACGCCATGTAGGGGAAGGCTTCGTTCGAAATATCCTGGCCTGCATCGAGCAACGCCTCGATGACCTTCGGGCGTTTGGACCCGCGACTGCATACTGTGCCCATTGTTCGGTCTGCGACACGGTCTGCACGTCGAGCTCGGGCCACAGCACTTGCTGGCAGAACTCCAGGTGCTGACTGACCTTCACCGCGTTGGCCGTCGTCGTCGTCATGTAGAAATGGTCGTCGGCCAGGCGCGCGGTCGTTCCGTCGTCCATGGCAAAGCCATCCTCGCGCAGCATCAGACCGTAGCGTGCCTTGCCCACGGCGAGCTTGGAGAAGCCATTGATGTAGACACGGTCGAGGAACGTTGCCGCATCGGACCCTTGCACGTCGATCTTGCCCAGTGTCGACACATCGCAAACGCCGACATTCGTGCGCGTGTTGGCGACTTCGCGATCAACGGTCTGTTGCGCCGTCTCGCCTGGCTTCGGAAACATCAGCGCACGCATCCATGCCCCGACCTCGACAAACACGGCACCCTGCTCTTCGGCCCAAGCGTGCGAGGGCGCCAGACGCGTGGGGCGGAAGTCTTTCCCGCGATGGTGACCGGCGAGGACGCGATCGCGACCGGCCGGCGAAGGGA
>NZ_LPWE01000002.1 GCF_001723355.1 Methyloceanibacter stevinii
GCGGTGATCAAGGTCGGCGGCGCCACCGAGATCGAGGTGAAGGAGAAGAAGGACCGTGTCGACGACGCGCTGAACGCGACCCGCGCAGCCGTCGAAGAAGGCATCGTGCCGGGCGGAGGCGTTGCGCTGCTGCGTGCGCTCGACGCCATCGAGTCCCTCCGCGTCAGCAATGACGACCAGAAGGTCGGCATCAACATCGTTCGCCGTGCCCTTCAGGCGCCGCTGCGTCAGATCGCCGAGAATGCCGGTGAAGACGGCGCCGTTGTCGTGGGCAAGATCCTCGACAAGAAGGAGTACAACTTCGGCTACAACGCCGCGACCGGCGAGTACGGCAACCTGGTCAAGGAAGGCGTGATCGACCCGGCGAAGGTCGTACGCACCGCCCTTCAGGACGCCGCCTCCGTGGCCGGCCTGCTCATCACCACCGAGGCGATGGTGGCCGAGATCCCGAAGAAGTCCGCGCCCGCGATGCCTGGTGGCGACATGGGCGGCATGGGCGGTATGGGTGGCATGGGCTTCTAAGCCTACCCCCTTTCCGTCGCGTCCTTTCGGGACGCACCGAGAAACGAGAAAGCCGCGCCTTCGGGCGCGGCTTTTTTCTTGGCGCTATCCGTCTCGGTCCGTGGTCAACTTCCCGGCGAGCGCCAGCAGCCCGTCGCGATCCTCTTCGAACCCACCATCGATCCAGCGCTGCTCCACCGCGCGCAGCATCTCGCCGATCTCGGGGCCGGAGAACGAACCCAGCGCCGTGATGTCCGGTCCGCGCAACGGGAAGACCGGCGCCTTCCAGCGCTCGGCCAGTGTCGCGGCACGGCGCCAATCGGGATCGGTCGCGGGCGCATCGCTGGTCGCCCAGGCCAGCAGCATCCGCGAGGCGTAGTTTTCGGGGCCTAGCCGGTAGAGCTTGCGCTTGGCGGCAGCTTCGCTGGGCAAGTCGTCGTCGAACGGCACACCGGCCAGCGCGAGCAGCGCCTGTTCCGCATTGGAGAGCTTGAAACGGCGCGCGAGCCGCTTGGCGTCCTCGGGAATGAAGACCGCGAGGGCCGCGAGCCGCAGAATGGCGCTGGGCTCGCGATCGAGCGCGGCCTCGATCTCGATGAGACGCGCGAAACGGGACAGGCGCGGCACGGCCCCAAGGATGTCGCAGAGCAGCCCGAAGGCGAACAACACATAGACCGCTTCATACGCGCGCGGCGCGACAAGCAGACGCTTCAGCTCGCTCGCCATGCGTTCCGCCGAGAGCTGGCGCAGACCAGCACGTTCACGCACGCAGGCCGACAAACCCTCCGCATCGAACGCGCCCCGGCCGAAGGACGCGTTGAACCGGAAGAAGCGCAGGATGCGCAAATAGTCTTCCTTGATGCGCAAAACAGCGTCGCCGATGAAGCGCACGCGCCCGGCAACGAGATCCGGATAGCCGCAGAGCGGGTCGAACAGCGTTCCGTCCGCGTCCGCGTAAAGCGCGTTGATCGTGAAGTCACGGCGGGCGGCATCTTCGGCCCAGTCCTCGGTGAAGGCGACCGTGGCATGGCGGCCGAACGTCTCCACGTCGCGCCGCAACGTCGTGACCTCGAAGGAGACGCCGTCGGCGACCACCGTCACCGTCCCATGGGGGAGCCCCGTCGGGATGGCCTTCAGGCCGGCCTTGCGCGCCCGCGCCATGACAGTCTCCGGGTGGAGCGTCGTGGCGAAGTCCACATCGGCGACCGGCAATCCGAGCAGCGCATTGCGCACGGCTCCGCCGACGGCGCGGGTGGCGTCCGTCTCGCCCGAGAGCGCCGCGAGACGCGGCCGGTCTCAGGCCCTGCCAGCCACGCAGCCCCGTCGAGCGAAGGCGGCGGCAGGTCCTGGGGCGCATCTCGCGGTGTGTCGTGTTCGGCCATGGAGGTTGATCCGAATGGCGGTTGGTCCGACAGGACGGGCGAAACGTCAATCGATCCCGCCCGGTTTGATGACGCCGTCTTGCAGAACCGACGGTTGGTAACTGCCTTCGCGATCGCCGCCGGTGAACTCCACCAGCGTGAGCAGCCCGATGAACAGGACGACAAGGCCGGCAAGGATGAGCCAGAGGAACGGCGCGCCGGCCATGGCGCGATTGGGCGCGACGCCCTTCACCCATACCACATAGGCCGCATAGATCAGGAAAGGCAGTAGAAACAACAGGATGTTGATGAGAACAATGCGCAACATCGCGTTCGGCAGTCTCCCCTGATCGGCTTGTTACACGCGGTCTTCTTACGCCGCTTGCGTGGAATCCTATCGCTCGTTCTTTTCCCAGGCCGTGTATGCGGCATGAATAAGCAACGGAAAAAGGACAAACAGAATGTCGATGAGCACTTGCTGCATTAGGCCCGCAGGTCTCCTCAAAAATCGTGGTCCCAGCCAACTGAAATAGGTGGCCAGCATCCAGAGCTTAACTGCGCGACGAGCCGAAATCGAGCGCGCCGTCAATATGTGGTTGCTTGTGCATCACGCGTCCATGGGAAAGGGAAAGAACGCGCCGCAACTCCAGACGCCGGGCCCCTCATCGGTCTCCACGGTCAACTCGGCGAGTTCGTAATAGACCGCGCGCGAGAGCTGGGCCCGCAGCCCGTTCCGCACGTCCACGTAAGGCGCCTGACCGCCTTCCGGCTCGGCGCGAAATCCGATTGCGTGTTCGGGCCCCGCGGTGACTTCGTCGTCCACATTGGTGGTGAAGGTGAGACGCTGGTCGGGCCCTTCTCCGTCCCGCGCCATCGAGACCGCGATGAACGGTTCGCCCTCGACTTCGATGGGCACTTTCTCCACGGGCGTGACGAGGTAGAACCCGTCGTCTTCGCGTCTCAGCACGGTCGAAAACAGCTTCACGAGAGGCTTTCGCCCGATGGGCGAACCCTCGTAGAACCAGGTGCCGTCGCGGGCGATTTTCAGGCCGATATCCCCGCAAACATTAAGCTTTGGCAATGATGCCTCGGCCGGTTTGCCGCCATCACTGGCAGATGCTACGAGTCCTTGGGAGTACTTTTTAGGCATTGTCGTATTGAGCCCAAAACGACCTTGTGTTCGCAAGAAAGAACTTAAGAGACACGAACAAGGGATTGTGATCCGATTGCCGGCCAAAGTGTTCTGCTTCCATACGACTTTAGCCCTATTTTTCCTCCAGCTTGTGGATTCACCCAAACGGAAACGTAGATAAGACAGTCATGACCACACTTGAATCGGAGCCCCAGCTCGTCGACCGCCTCGACGAAATCGGAAGCAAAATCCAGGATGTACGCGAGGCGACCTCGTCCGTCATCTTCGGTCAGGAGCGGGTCATTGACTTGGCGCTGGTGACGCTGCTCTCGGGTGGCCATGCCCTCCTCATCGGCGTGCCGGGCCTTGCCAAGACGAGCCTCGTCGAAACGCTGGGCGCCGTGCTCGGTCTCGAGAACAAGCGCATTCAGTTCACGCCGGACCTGATGCCGTCCGATATCGTCGGTTCCGAAGTGCTGGAAGAAGATTCCAGCGGCAAGCGCGAGTTTCGCTTCGTCAAGGGACCGATCTTCACCCAGCTTCTGATGGCCGACGAAATCAACCGCGCGAGCCCCAAGACGCAGTCGGCTCTGCTGCAGGCCATGCAGGAGCATCACGTGACCATGGCAGGCGTCCGTCATGACGTGCCGTTGCCGTTCCACGTGCTTGCGACCCAGAACCCGCTGGAGCAGGAAGGCACCTATCCGCTCCCCGAAGCCCAGCTCGACCGCTTCCTGCTGCAGATCGACGTGTCCTACCCGGATGCGGAGTCCGAGCGGCGCATGCTCTTCGCCACCACCGGCACCGAGGAGCGCAAGCTCAAGACGATCCTGTCCGCCGAAGAACTGATGGTCGCGCAGCGCCTGGTGCGCCAGCTGCCCGTGGGCGATCAGGTCGTAGACGCGATTCTGAAGCTCGTCCGCTCCGCCCGCCCCGGCACCGGGATCGACCAGACCTTGGACGAGATGATCGCCTGGGGTCCGGGGCCGCGCGCGAGCCAAGCGCTCATGCTGGCCGTCCGCGCCAAGGCCATGATGGAAGGCCGTCTGGCCCCGTCCGTGGACGACGTGATCGACCTCGCCGAACCCGTCCTGAAGCACCGCATGTCGCTGACCTTCGCCGCCCGCGCTGAAGGGATCGAGATGAGCGACATGATGGCAAGGCTCATCGAGCCGCTGAAGTAGGCCTTGCGGTGGCAAACGCACGCGCAGCGCTTCAACCGTTTCTGACGGAAGAGGCCGAAGCCCACGGGCTTGCGGCGCGCATGCCTGCGCTTCTCGTCGAGGCGCGCCGTGTCGCCCACACGGTGACGCACGGCACCCACGGCCGCCGCCAGCCTGGGCCTGGCGAGACCTTCTGGCAGTTCCGGCCTTTCGACACCAACGATTCCGTGGCGGCGATCGACTGGCGCCGTTCGGCAAGCTCCGACCGGCTGTTCGTGCGCGACGCGAATGGGAAGCGGCGCACACGGTGTGGCTCTGGCTCGACCTGTCGCCGTCCATGCGATTCCGGTCGTTCCTGTCGAAGACCTCCAAGGAGAGCCGCGCCGTCGTGCTGGCGCTCGGGCTCACCGAACTATTGGCGCGCGCCGGAGAGCGCATCGGCCTCATGGGCCCGCGCACCGTCCTCGGGCCGGTTTGCGAGCCGCAAGGTGGCGGAGGTCCTACTCAGCGAAACGGCAGACGGCAGCCTGCCACCACCCGCGCGCCTGAACCGCTTTTCCGAGTGTGTTCTGTTTTCCGATTTCCTCGAGCCGATCGACCAGATGGTCGAACGCTTCCACCAGATCGCCAGCCAAGGCGTGCGCGGCCATCTGGTTCAGATCCTCGACCCCGCCGAAGAGACCCTGCCCTATTCGGGGCGGACGGAGTTCGAAGCCTCCGAAGGCGGCGCGACCATGATCGCGGGCCGTGCCGAAGATCTTCGCGAGAAGTATCAGAAACGGATCGAGCGCCATCGCCTCGACTTGCAGGAGGTCGCCCGTCAACTCGGCTGGTCGTTCGTCGTGCACCATACCGACCGGCCCGCCGAAGAAGTGTTGCTGGCCATCCATGGTCAACTCGCAGGCCAGGATCGCGACTACCGCTATCGCGCGGCACGTGGCACGGCTGAGCCGGCGCCGGCCGCTAAGGGAGCCGGCTCATGATGACGCTCGGCCCCATCGGCTTCATGCAGCCTTGGATCCTGCTGGCCCTGGCGGCGCTGCCCGCCATCTGGTGGTTGCTGCGCTTCACGCCACCGAGCCCGAAGGTGGTCGAGTTTCCACCCACCCGCCTGCTCGCCGAGCTGAAGCCCACCGAGGAGACGCCGGCCCGTAGTCCCTGGTGGCTGACCCTGATGCGCATGCTGCTGGCCGCATTGCTGATCCTCGCTCTCGCGCGGCCCGTCATCAATCCGGACGAGGGCCGCTTCACCGGCGAAGGCACCATGCTCCTCGTGGTCGACAATGGCTGGGCCTCGGCTGCGTATTGGAATGCAAGGCGCGAGGCTATCGAGGCCGCGATCGACCGCGCCGACCGGGGCGACCGCAACGTGCTGATCGTGCCGACGGCCGCCACCGACGAGATCGGCGAGGCGCTGCCTGCCGACGCCGTCCGCGAGCGCATTGCCGGGCTCATGCCCCAGCCGTTCGCGCCGGATCGCGAAGCCGTCACCGCGACGATGAAGGAAGCGCTCAAGGAAACCTCCGGCTACAGCGTGATTTGGCTGAGCGACGGCTTGGACTATGGCCATGCCGAGGACTTTGCATCCTGCTCGGCACGCTCGCCGACGGCGGCAGCCCAGTCCAACCCGGCCCGCTGGAGACCCCGCTGGGCGTCGGGCATGCCCGCGCCGAAGGCGGCACGCTCGCCGGCCGGGTCGTCGCTGGAGCCGAGGGTCCGATCTCCGGGAACCATCCGGGCTGTGACGGCACGGGGCGAACCGCTGGGCGAAGCGCCCTTCAGGATCAAGCGCGGCGAGACCGAAGCCATCGCCCCCTTCGACCTGCCGCTCGAAATCCGCAATCAGGTCGCGCGCCTGCAGATCAAAGGGCAGCGCTCCGCGAGCGCCGTGCATCTCCTGGACGCGCAATCCCAATGGCATCGCGTCGGCATCGTTTCGGGTGAATCGCAAGAGGAAGCCCAGCCGCTCCTGTCGCCGCTCTATTATGTGGAGCGGGCGCTGTCGCCCTACGCGGACGTGCTCATTCCGACCGAAGCCAACGTCGCCACCGCCATCAACGACCTGATCGACAAACAGCGCGTCTCCACCATCGTGCTGGCCGATATCGGGCGGCTCACGCCGGCGACCCAGGAGGAGCTGGAAGCCTGGCTCGATAAGGGTGGTGTCCTGATTCGCTTTGCCGGCCCGCGTCTCGAGCAAGGCGGCGACGAGCTCTTGCCCGTCGCGCTGCGCCGCGGCGGCCGGTCGCTCGGCGGCGCCTTGTCCTGGGGTACGCCGCAACCTCTCTCGCCTTTCGAGGACAAGAGCCCGTTCTACGGCCTCGACGTGCCTGAAGACATCCGGGTGAATCGCCAAGTCCTCGCCGACCCCGCCGTCACCATGGACGCGGAGATCTGGGCGACCCTCACCGACGGCACGCCACTCGTCACCGCGAAACGCCAAGGCGACGGCTGGGTCGTCCTGTTCCACGTCACCGCAAACTCCGACTGGTCGAACCTGCCGCTGTCGGGCCTGTTCGTGCAGATGCTGCGTCAGACGATGGCGCTCGGGCCGAGCCAGATCCTTTCCTCGGCCGATGAGGGCGACGGAACCGCCGATGCCGCCGCGGACACGCCGCGCCGTGCCGCAACGACGGCGCTCGCACCGGTTCAGACCCTCGACGGCTTCGGCCAGCTCGTGCCGCCGCCTCTTAACGCCGCTCCCATTACGCCCGATCAATTCGCCAAGACGGTCGCCGGTCCCGATCACCCGCCGGGCTATTACGGTCCCTCCGGCCAGGCCCGCGCGCTGAACATCGTCAAGACCGACACAAAACTCGTACCCCTTCCGGATGTAGCAGGCGCGAGTACGGTCGGCTTCTACACATTGAAGAAGCCGTTCGCCCTGGAGCCGTGGCTTTATCTGGCGGCGCTCGGCCTTTTCGCGCTCGATATTCTGGCGGTCCTCGCCCTGAGCACGGGCCTCGGCTTCCGCAGGCCGCACCGGGCCACGGCTGCAATGGTGTTTGCGATGCTGCTCGCCGCGGCCGCCACGGCGCCTCATACCGCACAAGCGGCGGACACCGACACCGTCGAAACGGCAGCCAAGTCCGACGCGGACGCGGAGGAGTTTGCGCTCAACGCAACGCTCAAGACTCGCCTCGCCTATGTCCTGACTGGCGACAGCCGGATCGACCGCACCAGCCAGGACGGCCTCTTGGGTCTCAGCAAAGTCCTTGGCGCCCGCACCGCGCTTGAGCCCGGCGCACCGATGGGCGTCGACATCGAAACCGACGATTTGTCGTTCTTCCCGGTTCTGTACTGGCCGGTGCGCGAGGATGCCGAACCGTTGTCGGACGAGACACTCGCCAAGGTCGATGCCTACATGAAGCAAGGCGGCATGATCGTCTTCGACACGCGCGACCAGGAACGCGTCGCCTATGGCGGGAGCCAGGGCAAGGCGCTGACCCGCCTGATCGGCCGGCTCGATCTTCCGGCTCTCGAGCCCGTTCCCGGCAACCATGTGCTCACCCGATCGTTCTATCTGATGAACAGCTTCCCGGGCCGCTGGGACGGCGGGTCGCTCTGGGTCGAGGCGGAACCGGCCAACGAGGCGGAACGCAACGCCCGGGCGCGGCGCACGGACGGCGTGAGCTCCGTCGTGGTCACGTCCAACGATTTCGCCAGCGCCTGGGCGCTGGATGACAGCAACCGCCCGCTCTACCCGGTGGTGCCCGGCGGTGAGCTGCAGCGCGAGATGTCGTTCCGCGCTGGCGTCAATCTCGTCATGTACGCCCTCACCGGCAATTACAAGGCGGACCAGGTCCATGTGCCTGCGCTGCTGGAAAGGCTGGGGCAGTAGACGATGAACTGGTCCATCACCTTCGTCCCCTTCGTGCCGTGGCCGGCCATTTGGATCATCGCCGGCATTGGCGCCGTGCTGTTGGTGCTTCTGTTCTGGCGCGCGCGGCGGGGCGCCGTTCTCCGGCTTCTCACCTTTGCCGCGTTGCTGCTGGCGCTCGCCAATCCGCACCTGAAGCGCGAAGACCGCGAGCCGCTCAACGATATCGTCACCGTAGTGGTGGACGACAGTCAGAGCCAGACGCTTGCCGGCCGCACGGCCCGCACCGCCGAGCTTCGTAACGCGCTCGAGGAACGGCTCAAGGAAGTGCCGGATCTCGAGACCCGCGTCGTGCGCTCCGGCTCGTCCACCGACGAACCCGACCGCGACGGGACAATGCTCTTCACCGATCTCGGCCAAGCCCTCGCGGACGTGCCGCCGGACCGGCTGGCAGGCGTCATCATGATTACGGACGGTCAGGTTCACGACGTGCCCGAGAAGGTCGCCGCGCTCGGCTTCGATGCGCCCGTACACGCACTTCTGACCGGCAAGGACGACGAGTTTGACCGCCGTCTCGAGGTCATCGCAGCGCCCCGCTTCGGCATCGTCGGCAGCACGCAGACTGTCGAGGTCAAGGTGAGCGAGTCCAAACCTCGCGAGGACGACATCACCACGCTGACAATCACCCAGCAGGGCAAGGAGCCCGAGAAGGAGATCGTGCGCATCGGCACCCCGGTCGAGATCCCGGTCGATATCAAGCATGCCGGCCCCAACATCGTGGAGATCAAGGTCGACGGCGCTGACGGGGAACTGACCGAAATCAACAACCGCGTCCTGCTGCCGATCGAAGGCGTGCGCGAAAACCTCCGTGTGCTGCTGGTCTCCGGCGAACCCCATGCGGGCGAGCGCACCTGGCGCAACATGTTGAAGTCCGATGCGTCGGTCGATCTCGTCCATTTCACGATCCTGCGGCCGCCGGAAAAGCAAGACGGCACGCCGATCAATCAGCTCTCGCTGATCGCTTTCCCGACGCGTGAGCTGTTCCAAGAGAAGCTCGATCAGTTCGATCTCATCATCTTCGACCGCTATCAGCGGCGCGGTGTGCTGCCGCTGCTCTATCTCGAGAACGTCGCTCGTTATGTGGAACGCGGCGGCGCGGTGCTGGTCTCCTCGGGAGACGACTACGCCTCGCCCTTAAGCCTCTATCGCACTCCACTTGGGTCGATATTACCCGCGGCTCCGTCTGGACGCGTGGTGGAGCGGCCCTACCGCCCGGCCCTGTCCGAATTTGGCGCCAAGCACCCGGTCACTGGCGACCTTGCCGGCGCGCGCGGTGGCGGCGAGGACGGCAGCAAGCCGACTTGGGGCCGCTGGTTCCGCGTGGTCGACGTCTCGCCACGCGACGCGGAAGTCTTGATGACGGGCGCCGACGACAGGCCGCTTCTGGTGATCGGCGAGCGCGGCAAGGGCCGCGTCGCGGTGCTCCTGTCCGACCAGGCCTGGCTCTGGGCGCGCGGCTATGACGGCGGCGGTCCCTATTCGGACCTGCTGCGGCGGCTTGCGCACTGGCTGATGAAAGAGCCGGAGCTTGAGGAAGAGACCCTTCGGGCTTCCTCCAAGGGGCAAAGCCTCATCATCGAACGCCGCTCGATCGAAGACGAGATCGATCCGGTCACCGTGACCACGCCGTCCGGCGAAGAGATGACCGTTACGCTCGACAAGGGCGAACGCGGCATCTGGCGCAAGGTGATCCAGGTCGACGAACACGGCGTCTATCGCATCGCATCCGGCGAACTTGCGAGCCTCGCCACGGTCGGCAAGGCCAATACGCGCGAGTTCGCCGCCGTGACGGCCTCGACCGAACCTCTCGCACCGGTCCTCGAAGGCACGGGCGGCGGCGCGTTCTGGATGGGCCGCGAAGAAGGTGCCAATGAGACCTTGCCGCGCCTTGCCATGATCCGCAGCGGACGCGTGATGCACGGTGCCGACTGGCTTGGCCTGCACAAGCGAGACGCCTACCACGTCAAGGGCGTGCGCCTGTTCCCGCTGTTCAGCGGGTTCCTGGCGCTGGCCCTCCTGCTCGGCCTGTTGGCCGCCGCCTGGTATCGCGAAGGCCGTTAGAAACAGCGCAAAGGCTTAAGCCGCGTAGGCGCGGACTTGGCCGCCCACGCCTTCCAACGCGCCCTCGGCAAGTTCGACGCCCAAGAGCCGCGCCGGATCGACCGGCCCCGGCAGCGTGATCGCACCGTGTGCGGACGGCTTGAACCCGAAGCGCCCGTAATAGGGCATGTCGCCGACCAGCAGCACGAAGCCGAAGCCTGCCGCGCGCGACCGGTTCAGCCCTTCCTCCAGAAGCGCTTTGCCGCAGCCTTTCCCAGCCAAGCTCGGATCGACCACGAGCGGACCGAGCAACAGCCCGCTGTCCCGGTCACCGACCCGGATGGCCGTAAACCGGACGCCGCCAACGATCCGGCCTTCCGACCAGGCCGTCAGGCTGAGCTCGGACACCGGCGGGACGCCCTCGCGCACGCGATAGGCGCTGCGCGCGAAGCGGCCCGGCCCGAAGGCGGTCGCGGAAAGAGCGTTGATCGCCGGGATGTCGGCGGGTGTTTCGGGGCGAATTTCAAAGGTCATCATAGAGTCGGCACCAAAGGAAAGAGGCGAAGGGACACTCCCTACCGGGCGCCAAACGTGACCAACTGATTGTGTGTGGGTACGGACGAGGCGGCGGCGAGGATCAAGCGTTCCGCGGAAAGCGGACGCGTGCTCGTCGTCGCTGAAGTGACTTTATGGTGTCGGTCGTCCAGATCATGGGCGCTGCCAATATCATGGACGGGCGCCCCAGGTCCAGCGCCCATTGCGGGCTCGGGGTACAGGGGTAAGTTTACGAAGCCCTACAAGTTCACTAAGTGTTATCGCCTCACATTATAGTGTTGGAATTGCTAGACTTCGGTTCTGGCAATGCCGGGGCGCCGAGGCTCGCCCCGATGGTTCAGCGGGGTTATTCATGGCAGACAAGGCGAAGCTGCTCGTTCTCTATCATTCCTCCTATGGGCACGTGGAGACGCTTGCCTACGCGATGGCGCACGGCGTTCGCGCGGTGGAGGATATTCGGGTCACGGTCAAACGCGTGCCCGAGCTGATGCCGGACGACGTGATGTCCGCCGCCGGCATGAAGGTCGAACAACCGGCCCCGATCGCCGAGCCGGGCGAACTCGCCGAGTACGACGGCATCATCATCGGAACGCCGACCCGCTTCGGCAACATGTCGTCGCAGATGCGCTACTTCCTCGATCAGACCGGACCGCTCTGGGCGGCCGGGGCGCTGATCGGCAAGGTGGGCAGCGTCTTCACCTCCACGTCCACGGGCGGCGGCAACGAAACGACGATCGTGTCCGTGTATAACACCCTGATCCACCACGGCATGGTGGTCGTGGGGCTGCCCTATTCCGCGCCCGACCTGACGGATATCAGCGAGGTTCGTGGTGGCTCTCCGTACGGCGCAAGCACGATCGCCGCACCGGACGGCTCCCGCACGCCCTCGCAGAAGGAGCTGAACCTCGCGAGCTTCCAGGGTCACCACGTCGCGAAGATCACCAAGAAACTGATGACGGGCGACGAATAGCGAACGCTTCGCTTAGCCGGACCATTTGGGGCTGACCGGCGCGCCATCGAATATCTCCGCAAGCCGGCGGCTCGTGCCCGGGTCGAGTGGCTCGGGCAGATCGTCCAGGGCGAACATCCCTGTCTGCGCGATCTCGCCCATCTGCCGGTAATCCCCATCGCGCGTCCATTGCCGCACCACGTAGAGGGCGATGTGGTCGCCGGGAAAATTGGCGCTGTTGGAGTACATGGCATAGAGCGCCGGTGGACCGGTCAGGGTGACGCCGACCTCCTCTTCGAGCTCGCGCGCCAGGGCCTCTTCCAGGGTCTCGCCCCATTCCACCCCGCCGCCGGGGAAGAACCAGCCCGCCCGATAGCTATGCCGCACGAGAAGAATGCGGCCTGCCTCGTCGATCACGGCGCCCTGGGACCCGAGCGTCATACCCCGGCGCATGCGCCAGATTGGCCGGATGGCGGCCGTCACGACCCGGGACAGGCGACTGCTGCGTGGTACTTTGGTGCTCAAGCGAGAAACCTCCTTGCACCGTTCTCGGCACTTCCTACTCTTGCATGGCCTCGCCCGCGCCTGATGCTTCAGCGCTCGGCGCCGCGTGTTGCGCGGTCCCCGGCTGCACGGAAATCCCAAACAGACGCCATTGGCCATTCACCGCCTGGTAGAGCAGCTCAAAATTGATCTGCATGGGCTCCCCCGGGAAATACCCCTTTAGGTGCAGCATACCCTTTTCCTGATCGAGTACAGGCTGTTGCGCAAGTTGCGGCGCGACCACGGCCACCGCGGAAAGGTCGACCTTTTGGATGACGAGGTTTGAAAATATCTGCGAGAGCTTCGCCGCACTATTCGCGTCGCGGAAGCCGGGAGCACCGATATCGCGCAACACGGTGTAATTGCCGGTCTGCAACGCCCCATTGAGGGTGATGAGACTGTTCCTCACCAAAATCACGATCTTCTCGGCGCTGGGCATGGCCACAGTTTGCTGCGCGACCTGAACCTCAACCTCGCTTTGGGCAAAAGCCAGTCCAGCTGAGAATACAAGAAGACAGAGACCCAACACAAAAGACAGGCGCTTCTCTATCTCCCGATTTTGCCACGGTATTCGACGGTCTGACGGGACAGCCTCCTCAAAGGATAGGACCCGTCCCGCCTCAGCTCGCCTGCGAGGCCTGAAAGTTGATAACCAGCACACGGAAGCTCCGGCACGCGGTGAGAAGAGTCGACTACCAGCCGAAAGTCACACCTGCGCGCCCGGCAACCTCACCCTCATTCGTGCGACGCCGATGCCCGCATCCGCAATCAGTGTGCCGGAGCCAGAATGCAGTAGATCCCTTGCGAGCACTCCTGCCGCCGTAAGACTCACGGCGCTCGCATCGTCGTAGCCACCCCAGCCCGCGCGCATGGCAAAGGTCTGCCCCGGTAGAATGATGGGCTGCGCGAGCGAGGCCACGGATGCAAGCCCCTCGGTAAGGGCCCTATCGCGCTGGCCCAATTTGTCGATTTCCGACTGCAGTCCCGCAATGTCGGAAGTCGAAGCAAGACCCAACGCCGCAGGCGTGTACGCCGCAAGGTCCCCATTCGCATTCGATGTGACTATGTGCGTTGGGCTGCCCTGCGCTACCTTGCTGCGCCGCGAAGTGACGCCCGGCATCGTGTAGGTGTTGGATGATGTTCCAAAGACCTGCTGGTTGGCGCGTGTCGCCTTGGCATTGTTGCCGAAGGCGGCCGAATTCTCATAGGTCGCGCTGCTGTTAGGCCCAATCGCCGTGCTGTTCGCGCCAGTGGCCACAGAATTCGTACCCATGGCGATGGAGTTTGCGCCGCTCGACTGGGGATTGATTCCGACAGAGATCGACCCGGTCGCGGGGTCCACCTTAAAATACTGGCTAGAGTCCGCGATGCTCGCGACCAGCTGATTCGTTTGATAGAGCTGGCTGCCGTTCACCGCGTCAGTGCTCGATGCCGAAAGCGTCCCTTCATCGAGATTGACGATGCGCCGCTGATTGGTGGACGACCCCACCGACACGGTATTGGCAATGTCGGCTGTAGAGTTGAACCCGAGCGCCACGGAATTCGTCGCCGTTGCTTGCGCGCTAGCGCCAAAAGCGGCAGCATTGGTCTGGCTGGCCCGGCTGTTCTTCCCAACCGCCACACTGGCTTCGCCGCTTGCATTGCTGCCGGTGGCGACGGCCGCGCTGTAGATGCCGGTCGCGGCGGCGCCGGGACCGAGAGCCGCGCTGTCCGAGCCGCTCGCGTTGGAACCGGTACCAAAGGCTGCACTGCTTTGGCGCCCGCCGTACTTCCCAGGCCAAAGGCGGAGCTGTTATTGCCGCTCGCCGTGCTATTCACGCCATAGGCAGCGCCGTAATTGCCCGCGGAACTGTTGCTGCCATAGGCCGAGGCGGAGTTGCCGGCCGCGCTGGCGCCCTGTCCGCACGCCGTGGCGGTTGCGTCGCCGGTGTCGTCGCCTGCAGGATTGGCCCCTGCACCGCCGTTCGAGCACTCGACCGCGTGGGCTCTGTCCGGCACGACCATGGCACCGGCTGCAATCGTCAGCAACGCCCAAGCGAAAATCTTTGAAATGCTAGCCACAAGCGTCCCCCCCCATGCCCGCGCTTGGCGCGGTAGGATTTTTGTCAGCGAAGTCGCCGCAGACTAAGGAACGCGATTGCGTGACATCGAACCCGAGTGATTCGTAATTTCCACCATGCGATTCAAGATTGCAAGGCAAGTGCACTACCAACTTGCGGCAGTCGGATTGCCAAGGGGTACGTGACACGAAACTCGAGGGTTAGAACCTGGGCCGGCAACCGGCTCAAGGTGCCTGAAGTCCCGTTGTTCCCTGAATGATTTCATCAGGCTAGGATCTTGCCCCCCGTGGAAGTTGAAAAGGTTCAAATTGTGCACGTGTTCACGCTCGCCCATATGTCCGACATTCATCTCGGCCCCTTGCCGAAGGTGAAGAAGCACCAGCTCTTGTCCAAGCGTCTGCTTGGCTACGTGAACTGGCACCGCGGGCGGAAGTTCGTGCACCGGCGCGACATCCTGGACCTGCTCACACGCGATCGCGTTCAATGGGTCCACTGAAGACCGACTCGGCCGCCGTAAACATCATCACCCCTACCGTTGTCCAGGCCGATGCCGAAACCGCCGGAGATCGCCACCCGGTCTCCCTTGGCCACGAAGTCGGTGCCAAGCACGCCCATCAGCGACATGCCGATCGCGTTCGCGTTCTCGAAAGCACCCCAGTTCGCCGCCACACCGAATCGCTCATTGCCGGTCAAATCCGGATTTTCGATGGACATCGCCAGCGCGACGCCCGCGATAGCCTCGTCCGTCCGCGCGCCGACCTTGTTGATGCGTGTATTCAGCGCATCAACCTCAGCACCTGTCGCAAGACCCAGCTCGGAGAAGGTGTAGGCAGCCAGATCGCCGCTACCGTTGGAGGTCACCACATGCGTCGGACTGCCTTGCGCCGACTTGCTGTGGCTCGAGGTGAGGCCGGGCATTGTGTAGCTGTTCGACGATGTGCCGAACACTTGCTGGCGCGCCCGCGTCGCGGTAGCGCCCGCACCGAATGCCGCCGAGTTGGCATAGGCCGCGCTCGCGTGCGGGCCGATAGCGGTGCTGTTGGAGCCGGTGGCAGACGCAAAGTCACCAAAGGCCGCACCGCCATTCGATGCGGTGGCGGCGTTGCCGACTGCGACGGAGCCCGTGGCCACCGCATTCGAGCCGATGGCGATGGCGTTGGCGCCCGTCGCTTGGCTGTCCATGCCGATCGCCGTAGCGCCGTTTGCGCTGGCCAGCGAACGGGTACCGATGGCAACCGTATTGGAGGCAGTAATGTTGCTCCCCGCCGCATGACCCATGGCGACATTATCGTTGCCGGTCACGGATTGGCCGGCAGCGAAACCAAAGGCCGCGTTGTCGTTGCCCGTGACCTCCGATCCGCTGAGGGTGCCGCTCCACGTATTGCGGTCGCCCTTCGCAAGCTGCCCACTACTCGCGCCGATCAGCGTATTATGGTCTCCCTCCGAGAGCGTGCCGGCCGATGTACCTATTGCCGTATTGCCCCCAAATGCAGCGGCAAGACCGCCAGCGAATGTGCCGATAGTGGTAGAGTTGAAACCTGGCGCGATTGCGCCTTTGCCAACTGCCAGCGAACCCACACCAGACGCGAACGCTTCGCAATCGGGATCGGAAAGCGCAGTCCCAACTCCGCCAGGACCCGACACGCAGCCTGCGACAGCTGGGGAGCTCCAAACAGCGAGAAGACCCATCGCAACGGCGACAGCGAGCGCCCCACGGGGCACCACGAGAGCCATTCGCATGGGATCCTTCGGATTGACAATCATAGGATGGGTCCGTCTGTGCTCTGTTTCGCCGTGTGCCCGGCTCACTGGAATCTCCGATCGGTCCATCTCGCCCTGAAGGCGCCCTCCCGTCTTGTCCTCGTCACTGTTGGAATTGAACATTTCCCGGCCAAGGACATTTCTCGCCCCTTGTTGCCGCCAAGCCACATCGAAAAGTCTAGGTGGCCGACCCGCGCCGTCCTATCTTTGCCTGCACGGCTCCAGGCCGCAGGGGAAGTTCCGGCTCAATGAAAAGGCTCGTTTTCTCCTCGGGGGATCTTCCCGACGAACTCGACGACCGCACCCGGTTCAATCGTTGGCGCGAAATCTTCGCTTGGCGCTACGGTTCCGCGGACTTCACCCGGCTTGCAGATCAGCCATTCAAAGCCCGATCCGAGTTCTTGCAGATTAGTTCGCTTGGGCTTGTGCGATCAGAATCGACCGTGCAGCGGTTCAGACGTACGGCGCAACAAGCTGTCGACGGCTCCGGCGCGTATTTGATTGCCTTCAACAACGGCATGTCATCTACGACGGTCAAGCAACAGGGCCGGGAACAGGTCTACGCTCCGCAGCAGATGTGGCTCGGGTGTACCGCCGACACGATCGACGTTGGGAATAAGACTGGAACCAAATGGGTTACCCTTATTGTCCCGGCCACACCCCTGCTTCAACTGGTCCCCCGCGCCGAAGACATGGTTGCCAAACCGATCGACGCCACGCGCCCGGCCGTCCGTCATCTACGGCGCTATATGGAATTCCTTCTGACGGCCGACGAGTTTGGGGACGACAATGGTTTGAGCGGTCGCCTGGACGCCATGCTTATGGATCTTGTCGCTCTATCGCTCGGCGCCAATATGGACGTCGCGGAGATCGCCGAAGGACGAGGACTTCGTGCCGCGCGCACGCGCGAAATAGTTGGAAGGATCCAAGAGGGCTTCTCAAACCCGACGTTTTCAGCCCACGTCGTCGGCCGGATACTTGGCCTGTCAGCTCGCTATGTTCAGGAACTGGTGCAGGAGACGGGTCTTGGGTTTACGGCAAGAGTCCTCGAACTGCGCCTCCTGAAGGCACGCGCGATGCTCGCGGACCCTGTGCATGACAGGCTCAAGATCAGCGATTTGGCCTTCACCTGCGGATTCAACGAAGTGTCCTACTTCAACCGCTGCTTCCGTAGACGCTTCGGTGCGTCGCCGACCGAGTTCCGCCACAGCACGCGCACCGAGATCTGACGTACGGCCGCCGGGCGAGCCTCCTGTCCAAGGAGATTGACTGAGGCGTTTTCAGCACCGCCGCGCCGGGTTAGTGTGCCCATGCCGTTTCCCCCCAGGATAGTCTTTCGCCCAGCCAGTGTTCACTCTCGCCCATATGTCGGACATTCATCTCGGCCCCTTGCCGAAGGTGAAGGGTCGCCAGCTCTTGTCCAAGCGTCTGCTTGGCTACGTGAACTGGCACCGCGGGCGGAAGTTCGTGCACCGGCGCGACATCCTGGACCTGCTCACGAACGATCTGAAGGCGCGCGGCCCCGACCACATCGCCGTCACCGGCGATCTCACCAATCTGGGACTTCCCCAGGAGTTCCCGCTCACGGCAGAGTGGCTGCGCAATCTCGGGTCCCCGGACGCCGTCACGGTCATTCCGGGCAATCACGATGCCTATGTGCGCGTGGATCCCGACAAGGCCACGGCTCATTGGCGTCCCTTCATGGAAGGGAACGAACCGGGCCAAGCGCTCTATGAGCAGGTTCCAGGCGAGTTTCCCTTCGTGCGCCGATTCGGCGACATCGCGCTCATCGGCCTGTCCTCCGCCATTCCGACCGCGCCTTTCATTGCGGCCGGACGCTTGGGCACCGAGCAGCGCCGTGCGTTGGGCGATATCCTCGATAGGATGGGACGCGACGGGCTGTTCCGCGTCGTGCTGATCCACCATCCGCCCCTGCCGGGCCAAGCGGGCTGGCGGCGCGCCTTGCGCGACGCGGCCGAAGTCAGGGATATTTTGCGGGATCATGGCGCGGAACTCGTCCTGCACGGACACAACCACGAACAGAGCCTCGTCGAATTCGAAACGGTCAGCGGCCCGGCGGTCGTCGTGGGCGCTCCGTCCGCATCGGAAGCCGTCGATGGCCGCATCCCTGCCGCCCGCTACAACGAATACGCCATCGAGCGGGCCGGAAACGGCTGGCGGGTGGAGATGACGGGCCGTGCCGCCACGCGCGAAGGTGAGGTTCAGGAGTCCGAAAAGCGGGTGATCAGGTCACGCTGAGCCAAACCGCGGCGAACAGACCCACAGCGCCGGTCAGCAGGCCGACGATGAAGCTCATGACCACCATGCGCGTGTTGACGCGGGGCCGTTCCTCCTCCGGCACGGACCGGGACCGGACACCGGCGTGGGTCAAGCCCGCCTCCGTGCGTTCCCGCTGCACGATCTGAGCCGCCACATAGTCGGTAATCCGGTCTGCCGTCTCGGCGACGTTGGTCGAACGGAACAAGGTCCGCCGCCCGTTCTCGCTATTGCGCATGAAGAGATAGGCATTCGCGCCGTCTTCGACTGTCACGTAGGTGAAGAGATCGATCCAAAGCCGGGCCGGACGGCTCGGCACCAGCGCCAGGTTGAACCGGTCGTCGTGGTTCGGAATCTCGGCGAAGACCGCTTCCAACTCCGCTTTCAGCAGATCCAGACGCGCAAGCTCACCGTCTCGTTGGTCGGCGGCCTCATCGAGCCGTTCGGCCTCCTCGAGCCTTGCCTTGCGGATAGCGTCACGCAAAGACCGGCTTCCGGCCGGATGCTTGATCGCTTTGGCGCTGTGGTCCATCGCCGAAATGTCCTTCTCTTCGTTCGTACCGTCGTCTCCGGAACGTGGGAGCAATCCCAGGCCGGTGTCCGGGTCGTCAGGGGCCGTGTCGCCGGCAGACGACCGCTGCACCGTGAGCCAGCTGGACGGCGCGCGTCGACGGCGCGCCGGACCCGACTCGAACGCATACGCTTCTGAGGTACGCCTACTTGTTTGCGAGGACAACCGACGCTCTCGCATCATCGAACCATCTGTCGATGGCATCGTCGACGCTCTTGTCGAGGCCCAACTGCCAAGCGGCGATCGTGGCGTCGAGCGCTTCTTCATTGGCGGCGACAAAGCTCTCGCGGTTGATCGCCTCGCTCGCCTCGTTGACGAAGTAGTCGATGGCGATGCCGATCGCGACGCCGAGCGCCGCACCGATCACCTGACCGCCCACGGGCTCGACAACCGTTCCGACCGCCGCGCCCTGGAGCGCGGGACCCGCACGCGTGGCAAGCGACGTGGCCATACGCGTGGACATCTGACCGAAACTGCGCGCCGCAATGGCGTTGATCGCGCGGCCGAGCGTCAGTGCACCGACCGTGCCGCCCGCCGCGGCTGCACCGACGCCCACGACGCCGTCATAGGCGCGGTCTTCCATCAGATAGGTCGGTGCTTTCCACTTCTGCGCATCCCAGTCGAGCTTGACGTTCGTCATGGAGGTCGTCTTGGGGATGTCCTCCATATTGCTCGTGTTCTTTGCGAGAAAGAGCTGGAGCCGCATATCGGTGTTGGCGATCACACGCCGGTAGCTGTCGTGCGCATGCCGGACGGCCTGCTCTACGCCCTTGGTGATGACTTGGTCGCGCACCTCGGGCTTCAAGACCTGGTCCGTGTAGTTCTCGAGGAAGTACTCCTCGACATCGGCTTTGATCGCCTCACTCAAGGACTCGTACTTGCCGGTCTCGAAAAACCGGCTGACCGCCGACGCCACCGTCTCCTTCAAGACGATGTAGGAGCGCTTCCACGCGAAGAACCAGTCGGCATAGTCCTCGATGGCCTCGTCGCGGTCCTGGAAGGCAAGGGCGAAGCTGCGCGAGAGATCTTCGTGGGCCGCCCGCTTGATCCTTGCACGCTCCTCGTCGAGCATCAGGATCGTGTCGTTGACGAACTTGTCGGCTTCCGACTGACCCACAACCAGCTTGTGCAGATTGCCGTCGACGTCCTTGACCACGAGATCGACCGCGTCGGGCGGCAGGGTCTTCGCCGGCTTGAAGATGTCGAAGAGGCTCCCGTCGGGATGGACGGCGGCCGTGTGATCCAGATGGCGGTAGTAACTGCGGTAGAACGTGGTCCCCAAGGACAGCACCGCATAGGCGATCAGGATCAGACCGATCGCGATGCCGATGGGCTTCAGGAACATGCCGAGCGGACCCGTCTTCACCACCTTCTGCTTGATGGGGCGCAGCTTGGTCGAGGCTCCCGCTTCTCGGCGGGAGTAGTCCGGCGGCGCGTGACGCGCGACAGCCAGGACTCCTCCTTTGCAGGGGAATCGATAGACACATCATCCATGTCGTGCGCGCCGCCGTCGTAGGTTTCCACGAGGGCGGTGCCGCGCTGTCCGTCGTCAAGCATGCCCTATGACACCTCTCCTATGACAACCCGGAGCTGACTGAAGGCAGAGCCCCCCGGCCCTTCACACACCGGCCTTATATATAGGAATAGCGACTGCTGGATGTAAGTCAGCCGGCGCGGCAGAGGCTCTAACGGGCGTCGACGAGCTGAAAAAGCCAATCGAACAGACCCTTACGGTCCGTCCTGTAGTTGGCGATCGTCTCCCCGTCGTCGATCTTGATGGAGAGCCCGCCCAGCGCGTTCACGACCTCGAAGGCGTGCTCGTCGGTGACGTCGTCGCCCATGAAGACAGGCGTCCGGCCCTGGAAAGGCGCCTCCCCGAGAAAGGCCCGCACGGCCTCGCCCTTGTCGACACCCTTGGGCTTCAGCTCGAACACCATCTTGCCCGGCAGGATGACGAGGGCGGGATTCTGCGCCACCGCCTCCTGGACCAGGCCTTCGCAAGGACCCGCAAGGTCCGGCCGCTGCCGGTAGTGTATGGCGATGGATGACCGCTTCCGCTCGAGAATCATGCCGTCATTCGCTTCCGCGAAGGGCCGCAGGATGGCATAGGCCGCCTCGACCGCCTCCGCGTTCCCCTCATCGACGTGCAGGGCACCTGTCGCATCGCGCCGGATCGAGCCGTGCTCCGCCGCCGTCGCCAACTGGATTGGCGCCAGGAAACCGTCCACGGCGTCCAGGGGGCGGCCGGTGACAATGGCGACCGCGCCGTCGTATTTCACGGCAAGCCCTTCCAGCACCTCGCGAACCTTGGGCTCCACGGCAACCAACTCCGGACGCGGAGCAATTTCGACCAGCGTCCCGTCAAAATCGAAGAAGAAGGCGCTCTCGGGCGGAATATCCGGCAAATTATCGGTCATTGATTTCCATCGGCACGATGTTGAACAGGAAGCCGATGGGCCAATCGGCAAAAAATTTGGTAAACTCGGACTAGCCCCCGAACAGGGCGAAAATTATTCTATATGTTCCGAACCCTTGGTGACGATTCCGGTTTAGGATCATATGCCCGGCTGCGAAGCACCGCACCGCCGGCACATTGTTTGTGAACGACCGAACGCCAATCTTCAGGGGGACATGGCCGCGTCATCCACAAGCGATATGACGCACGCAAGTCAACCGACGACTGATTCGGCCACACTCCCATTCGCGATGGTGCACCAAGCCGATCAGGGTGAACTCGAGAGCTGATGTCTGAGAAGACGGAAAATAAGCGCCGCCTTGTCGTTGTTTCCAACCGGGTGGCCGATTTCAAAGCCAAGTTCCAAACCGGCGGCCTGGCCGTCGCCCTTGGGGATGCGCTCAAGGCGTCCAAAGGGCTCTGGTTCGGCTGGAGCGGCGACACGCGTGACGACGCTCTCTCGGTACCGCCCCATGTCGAGCACGTTGCAGGGCTGACCGTCGCCACCATCGACCTCACGGACAAAGAGGCTGAGGGCTACTATTTCGGCTATGCCAATCGCTGCCTGTGGCCTGCCCTGCACTACCGGCTCGATCTCGCCCAGTCCAACGAAGAGCAGAGCGAGATCTACTTCCAGGTGAATGCCCGCTTCGCGGACGCGCTGATGCCGCTGATCACGCCGGACGACATCATCTGGGTCAACGACTACCACCTGATCCCCCTGGCGGAGGAGTTGCGCGGCCGCGGCTGCGAGGCACGCATCGGGTTCTTTCTGCACACGCCGTTTCCCTCGCCGGAAATCTTCGCGGCGGTCCCGAGCCAGAAGCGGCTCGGCAATGCGCTGATGGTCTATGACGTGGTGGGGTTCCAGACCACGTCGGACCGGGACAACTTCCGGCGCTACGTCACCGCTTCGCTCGACGGCGAGCAGCTTCAGGGCGACCGGGTGACCGCGCAAGGCGAGACGACGCTGGCGTCCGTCTTCCCCATCGGCATCGATGTCGAGCACTTCGCGAAGCTCGCCGACGAGGAAGACGCCAAGGGTCCGCTCCTTCCCGACGTGGGCAACGACATCAAGACTATCATCGGCGTGGACCGCCTCGATTACACCAAGGGACTGCCCGAACGCCTGCGCGCTTTCGAGGTTCTGCTCGAACAGTTTCCCGAGCATCACGGCAAGGTCCGAATGGTGCAGATCGCCCCGCCGACGCGAGAGGGGTTGCCCGTCTACCAGGAAATCCGCGAGAACGTGGAACGTCTGGTGGGCCGCATCAACGGCCGCTTCGGCGACCTGAGCTGGCAGCCCGTGATCTACATGCATCGCGGCGTCGCCCAGCACATCCTGGTCCGACTGTTCCGGCGGAGTGACGTGGGTCTCGTGACGCCCCTGCACGACGGCATGAACCTCGTGGCCAAGGAATACATCGCCGCGCAGGCCGCTCAGGATCCCGGCGTGCTGGTGCTCTCTCGCTTCGCCGGCGCGGCGGAGCAGCTGCGCGAGGCGCTGCTCATCAACCCGCACGATATTCAGGAAACGGCGCGGGCCCTGGACCGGGCCCTGACCATGCCCCGCCAGGAGCGCTGGGCCCGCCACAACCGGCTGTGGCAGCGCATCGAGACCTATGACCTGTTCAACTGGCGCGACAGCTTCATCCAGTCTTTCGCCGAGTCCGACACGAACCCGGTGAACCTCTTCCCCAAAGAGGCTGGCGCTGCCTAAGAACAACGCCCCTTTGGCACATGCCGCCACCAGGCTCGTCCAGGTGGGACGAAACGACCGATGGGCGGCGCGTATTTGGCCCTAGTCCCGGCTGTTGAACCCTCTTACTTTCACCGGCACGATGGCCTATCAGGGCACGCTCCGGAACTCTCTATCACCAACCCTCACCACATCGCCCACGCCTCATGATCGACCGCAACGACCGGCACTGGTACAAAAACGCCGTCATCTACGAACTGCACATCAAGGCGTTCTTCGATGCGAACAATGACGGCATTGGCGATTTCAGCGGTCTCGTCAAAAAACTCGATTATCTCCAAGACCTTGGCGTCACCGCCGTCTGGCTGCTGCCGTTCTACCCGTCTCCGCTGCGCGACGACGGCTACGACATCGCCGACTACACGTCGATCAATCCGACCTACGGCACCATGCGTGATTTCCGCCAGTTCGTGGCGGCCGCGCACGATCGCGGCATTCGGGTCATTACCGAGCTGGTGGTCAACCACACTTCGGACCAGCACCCCTGGTTCCAGCGGGCGCGCAAAGCAAAGCCCGGTTCCGTCTGGCGCGACTACTATGTCTGGAGCGACACGGACCAGAAGTTCCCCGACACGCGGATCATCTTCCTCGACACGGAAACGTCGAACTGGACCTGGGACCCAGTGGCCAAGGCTTATTTCTGGCACCGCTTCTACTCTCACCAGCCCGACCTCAACTACGACAACCCGCGCGTGCTGTCGGACATCCTGCGGGTCTTGCGCTTCTGGCTCGACATGGGCGTCGACGGCCTGCGGCTCGACGCGGTGCCCTATCTCATCGAGCGCGACGGGACCAACAACGAGAACCTTCCCGAGACGCACGAGATCCTGAAGCGCTTCCGCGAGGAGATCGACGAGCGCTACCCGGACCGCATGCTGCTGGCGGAGGCCAATCAGTGGCCGGAGGACACGCGTCCCTATTTCGGCGAGGGCGACGAATGCCACATGGCGTTCCACTTCCCGCTCATGCCGCGCATCTTCATGGGACTGGCCCGCGAGGACCGCTACCCGATCACCGACATCATCAGCCAGACCCCGCCGATTCCGGACGATTGCCAATGGGCCATCTTCCTGCGCAATCACGACGAACTCACGCTCGAGATGGTCACCGACTCGGAGCGCGACTATCTGTGGGAGACCTACGCCACCGACCAGCGAGCCCGGCTCAATCTCGGCATCCGCAGACGGCTCGCCCCACTGCTCGACAACGACCGGCGCAAGATCGAACTCCTCACCGGCCTGCTTCTGTCCATGCCCGGCACGCCGGTTCTCTATTACGGCGACGAGCTGGGCATGGGCGACAATTTCTATCTCGGCGACCGCGACGGCGTGCGGACGCCGATGCAATGGTCCGCCGACCGCAATGGCGGCTTCTCGCGTGCCGATCCGCAGCGCCTCTACCTGCCGCCGATCATGGATCCGATCTACGGCTACGAGACCGTGAACGTCGAAGCCCAGCAGACCCACGCGAGCTCCCTGTTCAACTGGACGAAGCGCATGATCGCCGTCCGCCAGACCCATACGGCCTTCGGCAATGGCAGCATGACGTTCCTGCGGCCGGGGAACCGCAAGGTTCTCGCCTATCTGCGCGAGCACGACGGCGAGGTCATTCTGTGCGTCTTCAATCTCGCCCGCTCGGCGCAGGCGGTGGAGCTGGACCTGGCGAGCCAGCGCGGCAGGGTTCCGGTCGAGTTGACCGGCGCGTCCGCCTTCCCGCCGATCGGCACGCTTCCCTATCTGCTGACCCTGCCGGCCTACGGCTTCTACTGGTTCATGCTCGCCGATCCGGCCCAGCTCGCTTCGCATCCGGAGCAAGAGCCGGAGTCGCTGCCCGAGCTTGAGACCTTCGTGCTCGGCAAAGGGTGGATGCTCGTCGAAAGCCAGCGGCGCGACACCGCGCGCACCGATCGCATCGTGCAGGAAATGCTGCCGACCTATATCGCGCGGCAACGCTGGTTCGGACCAGCGGACGCCGCACGCATGCTCCGGAACGTCCTGGGCGAGATCCCGCAAGAGGGGCGCGAAAGCTTCCTCCTCCTGTTCGGGCGCGTGGCCTTGGACGGCGGGGACACGCAGCGCTACCTCATTCCCCTCGAGCTGGCATGGGGCGAAGAGGTCCTGCGCCAGGATAGCCCGCTCCTGCCTTACGTGGTCGGCAAGATCCGCCGGGGTGCAAAGTCCGGCATCGTCTTCGACGCGGCCCATGGCGACACTTTCCCGCGCGCGCTGCTGAACGCCATGCGCACGCACGCGACCCTGCCGGCGGTCGGCGGCACATTCCGGTTCGGTGCGACCGAGAAGCTCCGTGAACTGGATATGTCGAGGCCGCTCGATGTGCGGCGCGTGGCGACGGGCGAGCACGCCCACACGGTGCGTACGCTTGGCGACGCGGTTCTCCTGAAGATGGCGCGGCGCCTGCGCTCGGGCATCGATCCCGGCATCGAGATGGGCCACTTCCTGTCACGGTCCGGATTCACCAACAGTCCCGCGCTGCTGGGGACCCTGGAACATGTCGACGAGACTGGCACCCCTACGGCGCTCGCCATTGCCTCCGAGTATGTGGGTAACCAAGGCGACGGCTGGTCGGTCGTCGTCGATGCGCTCGACCGCGAGCTCGAAGACGAGTCTCTCTCAGGGAGCGGAGAAGATCGTGGCCTCCCCTATTCCCTGACCTTGATCGAAACCATTGGACGGCGGACGGGCGAACTACACCGCGCGCTTGCCGCGGCCGAGCCGGAAGACGCCGCTTTCGTGCCGGAACCCGTCACGCAGGACGACCTTGATGCCTGGCTCAAGCGGGCGATCGCCCGGGCGACCGAGGCCTTCGAGTCTCTCGAAGCTCTCCCGGACACGACGGACGCAGAAACGCGCGAGCTCGCGGAAAAGCTGCTGACCCTGCGCGAAGCCATGCTCCGGCGCATCGAAACGCTGGTGCCGACAATTGCGCGCGGCAACAAGCTCCGGCTGCACAACGACTACCACCTCGCCAAGATTCTCGTCGCGGCGAACGATGTTTACATCATCGATTTCGAAGGCGAGCCCGACCGGCCGGTGGAGGAGCGGCGGCAGAAGGCGCCGGCCTCGCGCGACATCGCGACGATGCTGCGGTCTTTCGACTACGCCGCACGCACGGCCATGGACCGCCAGCGTCAGCGCGGCGCGACGCATCTGGAAGAAATCGAGACGCGCGGCCTGAATTGGCGCTCTCTCGCCGAGCGGCGCTTCCTGCGCGCCTACGGCATGGCGCGGGACGACGCTTCGGGCGGCTCGCATCTCGCAGGCGGCGAACTCCTGCCGCTCTTCCTTGCGGACAAGCTGTTCGAGGAAATCATCTACGAAGCGGCGAACCGGCCGGTCTACCTCGGCACGCCGTTGCGCGCGGCGCTGGAACTCGTCGCACCTCTCGATACAGCGACGGACGGGGACGGCGCGTGATTGCCTCCTGTCCGCTTCTCAAGACCTGGGGTAGCCGCCGATGCCGATAAAGCTCGATCCCGGCGCACCCCATCCGCTTGGGGCGACCTTCGACGGCCAGGGCGTCAACTTCGCGCTGTTCTCCGCCCACGCCACGCGGGTTGATCTATGTCTGTTCGACGGGAGCGGCACGGAAACGGACCGCATCACTCTGCCCGAGTACACAGACGAGATCTGGCACGGCTATGTCCGGGGCCTGGGACCGGGCCAGCACTACGGATACCGCGTGCACGGTCCCTACGTTCCCCGTCACGGACATCGCTTCAACCGGAACAAGCTGCTCCTCGATCCCTATGCAAAGGCCTATGCCGGGCAATTGCAGTGGGACGACAGCCTGTTCGGATACCAGATCGGCGCCAAGCGCGGCGATCTCGTCAAAAGCCGGACCGACAGCGCGCCCTTCATGCCCAAATGCGTGGTCACGGGCACCGAGGATGCGCCGCTGAACAACCGGCCCAACCGGCCCTGGCATGAGACCGTCATCTACGAAGCGCATGTGAAGGGCATGACCGCCCTGCATCCGGATCTCCCGGAAGCGCTCCGCGGCACGTTCGGCGGCCTCTCGCACCCGGCCGTGATCGACCATCTCGTGAAGCTGGGGGTGACGGCCATCGAGCTTCTGCCCGTTCATGCGATCGTCAACGACCGCCATCTGGTCGAGCACGGACTGAGCAACTATTGGGGCTACAACAGCGTCGGCTTTTTTGCACCGGCCGAGCGTTACGTCTCACCGGGCGCCGGCATCGGCGAGTTCCGCACCACCGTGGACAGGCTGCACGAGGCCGGCATCGAGGTCTTGCTCGACGTGGTCTACAACCACACGGCCGAAGGCAACGAGCTCGGACCGACGCTTTCGTTCCGCGGCATCGACAACGCGACCTACTACAAGCTCGCCGGGAACAAGCGGCACTATCACGACACCACCGGCTGCGGAAACACGATGAATGTGGCGCATCCCCGTGTGCTGCAGCTCGTGATGGATTCCTTACGCTATTGGGTCGAACAGTGCGGCGTCGACGGATTCCGCTTCGATCTGGCGCCCGCGCTTGCCCGTGACGGCGACGATTTCGATCCGAGCGCGGCCTTTCTCGATGCCATCGGCCAGGACCCCGTCCTCGCGCGCACCAAGCTGATTGCCGAACCCTGGGACGTCGGCATGGACGGCTATCAGCTCGGCATGTTCCCGCCGGGCTGGGCCGAATGGAACGATCAGTGGCGCGATGGGTTACGTGCCTACTGGAAGGGTGACATGGGCAGGCTTCCCGAACTCGGCCGGCGCATCTCCGGATCGGCGGAGATCTTCGACCGCCGCGGCCGCAAACCCTGGGCCAGTATCAACTTCGTCGCCGCCCATGACGGCTTCACGCTGAACGATGTCGTCTCCTATAACGAGAAGCACAACGAGGCCAATCTGGAGGACAACCAGGACGGCCACTCGCATAACTGCAGCTACAATTGGGGTGTCGAAGGGCCGACCGACGATCCGGACATCCTGGACCAGCGCGACCGGGTCCGCCGCGCCCTGGCCGCCAGCCTGCTGTTCTGCCACGGCACGCCGATGTGGAACATGGGTGACGAGATCGGCCGCACGCAACTCGGCAACAACAACGCGTTTTGCCAGGACAACATGATTTCCTGGATGGATTGGCAGAACATCTCCGAGCGTGACCGCGCATTCCACCACTTCGTGCAGGGGCTCGCCGCCCTGCGGCAGCAATTGCCGCTGCTGCGGTCGCCGAAATTTCTCCACGGCGAACCCGTGGCGCCCCGCATCAAAAATGTGTCCTGGTTCAAGCCCGACGGCGAGGAACAGCAGCCCGAACATTGGGAAGATCCGGTCGCGAAATGCATCGGCGCTTCTTTCGCTGGCGGCGGAAACATCCTGCTCATGCTCTTCAACGCCGACATCGACGAGATCGATTTCATCTTCCCCTATTTCGGCAAGCGCCATCTGCACTGGAAACTTCTGTGCGACACCGCGAATGGTCTCATCCGCCCCGAGGACGTACCGATCGCCACGGGTAAGACGACCCTTCCGAGCAGCGGGCTTCTCCTGTTCGAAAGGACGGAACGATGAGCGCGCGCTTCGCCCATACGCTCCCCTGGGGCACGGAGATCACGGACGACGGCGCCCGCTTCCGGCTTTGGGCGCCCGCGCAAGACACCGTATCATTGGTTGCCGAGACAGGCGCCACCGTCCCGATGACAAAATCCGCCGAAGGCTGGTTCGAAGCGCACACCGATGCCATCCCGATTGGCGGCGGCTATCACTTCGCTCTCCAAGACGGGATGTGTGTCCCGGACGCGGCTGCCCGCGCCCAAATGTCCGACGTCCATGGGTTCAGCCGCCTCGTGGACCCGAAGGCCTACGAATGGCAGACGCCGGATTGGCAAGGCCGCCCCTGGCAGGAAGCCGTCATCTACGAACTCCACACGGGAACGTTCTCGCAGGAAGGCACGTTCGACGGCATCGCCCGCGATCTCGACAGGCTCGTGGACACGGGCGTGACGGCGATCGAGTTGCTGCCGGTGGCGCAGTTCGGCGGCAATCGCGGCTGGGGCTATGACGGCGTTCTGCTCTATACGCCCCATGCTGCTTATGGCGGCCCGGAGGGCCTCAAGCGGCTTGTGGACGCCTGTCACGAACGCGGCCTGATGGTGCTGATGGACGTGGTCTACAATCATTTCGGGCCGGACGGGAACTATCTCAGTCACTACGCGCCCAACTTTTTCGATCCCCAACGGAACACGCCCTGGGGTGCAGCCATCGCCTTCGATCGCCCGCAGGTGCGGGAGTTTTTCGTGCACAACGCGCTCTATTGGCTCCAAGAGTTCCGCTGCGACGGGCTGCGCTTCGACGCGGTCGATCACATCAAGGACACCGCCGAGGAAGAGGTTCTCGCCGAGATCGCGCGGGAAATCCGTACCCGGATTCCGGATCGGCATATTCACCTCTCCATCGAGGACGACGAGAATTCGATACGGCTGTTCCAGTTCGACGAAACGGGCGCGCCGCGTCTCTACGACGCCGAATGGAACGACGACTGGCATCACGCGGTCCACGTGATCCTGACCGGCGAGAAGACCGGCTATTACAAAGACCACATCGACGACCCTGTCGGGCGCTCGCGCGGACGATGGCCGAAGGCTACGACTACCAGGGCGAGGATTCGGCATTCCGCGGGCAAGATGCGCGGAGAGCCGTCGGCGCATCTGCCGCCCACGGTCTTCATCAATTATGTTCAGAACCACGACCAAACCGGCAATCGGGCGCATGGCGACCGGCTCGTATCGCTGGCACCGGCCGAGGCCGTGGATGCGGCCCTGACGCTGCTGCTGCTCGCGCCCCACATTCCTATGCTGTTCATGGGCGACGAATACGGCGAGACGAAACCGTTTCTGTTCTTCACGGATTTCCAGGGCGATCTGGCCAAGGCCGTCGTCAAGGGCCGGCGTGCCGACTTCGGCAGCCACGAATCTTATGCCAATGCCGCGGCCGGGAAAGAGATCCCGAACCCGAATGCGCTGGAGACGTTCGAGCGCAGTGTTCTTGCGCCGGCGGACACGCCGCGTTTGGACCTGGTCAAGCGACTACTTGCCGCCCGCAAGGCACACGTCATTCCGCATATGACATCCATCGGCGGACACGCCGGCACCGTCGCCGCGCGTCAGGGCCCCGCCTTCACGGTCAGTTGGGACCTGGACGACGGCGGCACGCTGGCCTTGACCGCCAATCTGTCGGATGCCCCCGTCACGCTCCCTTCGACGCCGGTGGCAAACCGTTTTTCACGACCCCTCCTGGCGTAGACCCCGGTGACGGCCCGCTGCCCCCGTGGTCTGTTGTTGCCAGCTTGAGCCTTTAGGAGTCCCGATGACGGATCGGATCGAAGAACTGGCGAAACGCTTCGGCATTGCCGAGGGCTATATCAGCGAACAGGGCGACTGGGTCACGACGCCGGACGAGACCAAGGCCAAGGTTCTGGAGGCGATGGGCGTACCGCTGGACGGCGACGGCGTCCTGCCGAAGCCTGCGCGAATGGAAGACATTGCCGGCCTGTCGGACTCCGCCTTCTGGCCGCCCTTCCTGGTCGAACAGCGTACCTGGGGTTTTTCCGTGCAGGCCTATGCGCTGCGCTCGGCGCGCAATTGGGGCATCGGCGATTTCGAGGATCTGGCGCGGCTCGCTGAATATGCAGCGACGCTCGGGGCGGATTTCGTCGGCGTCAGCCCGCTCCACGCACTGTTTCTCGCCGAGCCGGAACGCATCAGCCCCTACAGCCCCTCGTCGCGCAATTTCCTCAATCCGCTCCTGATCGCCCCGGACCAGGTGCCGGGGTTCGCCGATGTCGTGACGACCGACCTGGCGGCCAAGTGCGCCGTGCTTCGGGAGACGGACTTGATCGACTACGCGAGCGTCGCCGCCCTCAAGATTCCGGTCCTCGAGGAACTGTTCGCACGGTTCCTCAAGACTGCCCCGACCGAAACCAAGGACATCTTCGAGCACTATTGCTACGAGCAGGGCAAGGCGCTGGAGATTCACGCGCTCTACGAAGCCTTGTCCGAACACATGGTCGCACAAGGGTACAACGCGGCCTGGACGACCTGGCCGGAAGTCTATCGGGACCCAAACAATATCGCCGTGCGCGACTTCGCCCGGGCCGCCAGACCCGCCTCGCCTTCCACGCCTGGCTGCAATGGACGGCGGAGAAACAACTCGCAGACGCGCAAGCACGGTCCCGCGCCGCAGGCATGCGCATCGGCCTGTATCTCGATTTGGCGGTGGGCATATCGCCGGACGGTTCCGCCTGCTGGCAGGGCGGGCCTGCGATTGCGCGCGCCGCGCGGATCGGCTGCCCTCCGGACCCCTTCAGCACGCAAGGTCAGGACTGGGGTCTTGTCCCCTTCTCGCCCGTCGGCCTTGCGGTTGAACGCCTGGAGCCCTTCAAGGCGGTGCTGCGCGCGAACATGCGCCATGCGGGCGCGCTGCGCATCGACCATGCCATGGGCCTACAACGGCTCTACTGGATTCCGGATGGCAACACGGCGGTGGACGGCGCCTATGTCGCCTATCCCTTCCGCGAGTTGCTGGAGGGCGTGGCGGCTGAGTCCTGGATCTCGCAAACGATCGTCATCGGCGAAGACCTCGGCACGGTGCCGCCTGGGTTCACCGACACCATGGTCCGGGCGGGTCTGCTGAGCTACCAGGTCTTCTACTTCAGCAACGAGGACGGCGTCTGGCGCGCACCGCACGCCTATCGGCGCGAAGCGATGGTCTGCGCGTCCACCCACGACCTGCCCACACTTCGTGGTTGGTGGATCTGCAATGACGTCAATTGGCGTGTCAAAAGTGCCCGCGCCACGGAAACCGAAGCCGTGATTCAACGCCAGGACCGCAAACGCGACCGCAAGCGCCTTCTGGATGCACTGATGGGCGCACAGGCGCTCAAGCCCGATCCGTCCTACATCGAGGCGAGTGAAATGCCGGACGACGTGATTGTCGCGGTCCACCGCTTCCTGGCGGCGACACCATGCCGCCTGCTCGCGGTCCAGTTGGACGATGCGCTGGGTACGGTCGAACAGGCCAACCTTCCCGGCCCATCGACGAGCACCCCAATTGGCGGCGCAAGATCGCCGTTCCCATCGAGGATTTGAACGATCGGCCTCTGTTCCGGGCCGTGGCGACGGCCGTTGCGACCGAACGTCCCAAGACCTAAGGACACTCGTGGCCAGACCAAGAACGGCAGTTGCTCGACGAAACCAGCGATTACAGCCGCTTAGCCGTCTCCCGGCTCCCCGTTTCGGCGGTCGGCATGGCCGAGATCGTGGGCGGGCGCAATACGGTCCCGGACCAACTGCTTGAGCTCGGTGATCTCGGGAAACCGGCCGTGCTCGCCTCGCGACCACACGAGGTCTCCATCGACGCGCACCTCGAAAACGCCGCCGGTATCGTCGGGAATCAGCGTGAGCGAGCCAACCTCTCCTGCGAAGGTCGACAGAAGCTCCTGCCCCATCCAAGCGGCCCGGAGCATCCAATTGCACATGCGGCAGTACGTGATAACGATATGCGGTTTCGGCGGTGCCATTCCCGGGGCCCTTCCTAATGTCTCCGACTATTATCTTCGAGAGGATGCGCAGAACCTCAAGAGACTGTAGACTGGGCCCCGAGACCGATTCCAGCCTCATTCCTGGTAAACCATGCCGGCGAATGGCTTACCGTTTTGAGGGCGAAATCGAGGGGGTGTCACCTGCGCGCAACAACACTGTTCCAAGAAGCACGTTTGCCGACCGTAACAGCCTTGTTCATGCAGCAACACTCTTGCCCCATCATCGCCTGACACTACCATCCTGACTTGCTTCAGACGTCAAAACTGCGGGAATATCGACCACATGAAACCTTTGATTCGCAAAGCTGCCCCCGTTCTGCTCGCCACCGCGGCGCTTGCGGGCGTCTTCATGTCCACGCCGTCGAAACTGGCCTCGGCCAGCGCGGTCGACGGACTTCTCGGGTCATGGCGTGGCGGCGGCACGGCTAGGTACACTTCCGGGTCCGAACGCCTTAGCTGCAATGCCTATTACCGGGGCGGCGGGTCCAGTCTCGGCCTCTCCGTGATCTGCAACTCACCGACGTCCAAGGTTCACATCCGGAGCAATCTTCGCGTGAGCGGCAATTCGGTTTCCGGCAGCTGGGAGGAGCGCACCTACAACGCTGCGGGAAGCGCCTCAGGCTCGCTGACTCCAGGCCGGCTGAATATTCGGATTTCGGGTACGGTCAACGGCAGCATGACCGTCAACTTTACGCAGTCCCGGCAAAGCGTCTCGATCTCCACGACGGGCACGTCGCTGCGGGGTGTTTCCATGTCGCTGAGCCGCAGCGGCTAATTCCCGGCCCCGCCTTCCGAGTTTCCCTATAGTGTACGGCGTTCAGGGGCCCCTTTTCGGGGCCTCTCGGGCGACAGGTTGGACGGCGCGAACCGGGGAACAAGGAGCAGACGGCCATGGCCGAGGCGTTACTGACCCAAAAGCTGGTAGGCGATCGGCTGGAGCTGACCGCGAGAGGCTCATGGACCGCCCCGCACGCGGGCGAGCTTGAGACCGAGATCGACCGGCTCGCCAGTGGCCCCAATGGTTCGGCGTCGGCCAAGACCACGGACGTATCGATCGACATGGCCGCGGTCCGCGAACTCGACACGTTCGGCGCCTGGCTTCTCGAGCGCCTGACCCGCCAATGGACGAGCGCGGGGCGCGACGCGATGGTCGTCGGCCTGCCCGCACACGGCGCCGACCTCGTCGAGGAGATGCACGCGGTCAATCGCGAAGCACCCGCGCCGCAGGAGCGCCAGAACCCGATTGTCTCGTTCTTTGCCGCCATCGGGCGTGGCACCGCCGGCTTCGCCGGCAGCTTCCAGACCTTCGCACAGATGCTGGGCGAGACCGGCATGGCGGCCGCCCGGGTCCTGTTCCGCCCGAGTGAGTACCGGCTTACTTCTACGGTTCATCAGTTCGACCGGGTCGCGCTGCAGGCCGTGCCCATCATCGCGCTCATCACCTTCCTGATCGGCGCCATCGTCGCCCAGCAGGGCATTTTCCATTTCCGCAAGTTCGGCGCCGAACTCTACGCCGTCGACCTCGTGGGCATCCTCGTCTTGCGCGAGATTGGCGTGCTGATCGTCGCCATCATGGTCGCGGGACGCTCGGGCAGTTCCTATACCGCCGAGCTCGGGTCGATGAAGATGCGCGAGGAACTCGATGCGCTCCGCACCATGGGGTTCGACCCCGTGGAGGTGCTCGTCCTGCCGCGCATCATCGTGCTCGTACTCGCGCTCCCGGCGCTGACATTCATCGGTTGCATGGCAGCGCTCTATGGCGGCGGTCTCGTCGCTTGGCTCTATGGCGGCATGAGCCTCGACATCTATATCGCGCGGCTGACGGACGCGATCTCGCTGACGCATTTCAAGGTCGGCATGATCAAGGCGCCGTTCATGGGCCTCGTCATCGGTCTGGTTGCCTGCGCCGAGGGACTGCGGGTGAAGGGAAGCGCCGAATCGCTCGGCATCCAAACGACAAAGTCCGTCGTGGAATCGATCTTCCTGGTGATCGTGCTGGATGGTCTGTTCGCAATCTTCTTCGCCTCGATTGGGATGTGATCCGCCTATGAGTGAGAAAACGCCGGTCATCAAAGTGCGCGACCTCGTCGTGGGGTTTGGCACACAGACCGTCCTCAATCATTTGGATATGGACGTGCGTCCTGCGGAGATCCTGGGCGTTGTCGGCGCTTCCGGCGCCGGAAAATCGGTCCTGTTGCGCACCATCATCGGACTCATCCCACGGCGCCACGGGACGATCGACGTGCTCGGCAAGGACCTGGATAAGATCGACGAGAACGAACGGCGTGCCATGGAGCGCCGCTGGGGCGTGCTCTTCCAGCAAGGCGCCCTGTTCTCTTCGCTCACCGTGAAGCAGAACGTTCAGTTCCCCATGCGCGAGAACCTCGAGATCTCGCAGCGCCTCATGGACGAGATGGCCTACGCCAAGCTGGAGATGGTCGGGCTGTCGCCACGGGACGGGGACAAATATCCATCCGAGCTGTCGGGCGGCATGACCAAACGTGTGGCGCTCGCCCGCGCTCTGGCCCTCGACCCGGAGATCGTGTTTCTTGACGAGCCGACGTCGGGGCTCGACCCGATCTCGGCCGGTGATTTCGACGAGTTGATCCGGACGCTGCAGCAGACCCTGGAGATCACCGTCTTCATGGTGACCCACGATCTGGAGAGCCTCTACACGGCGTGCGACAGGATCGCCGTCCTCGCCGACGGCAAGCTCGCCGCGGAAGGACCGATCTCCGCCATGCTGGAATCCGATCACCCCTGGGTGAAGACCTATTTCCAAGGAAAGCGGGGCAGCAGCCTCGCCGACCGTGAACTGACACAATAACTGCGTGACCGAACGAGAAGGACGCTGATCGATGGAAACCCGTGCCCGCTACGCCCTGATCGGATTTTTCATCCTCGCCGTGTTCGGCGCGCCTCGGCTTTGTGTACTGGCTGGAGAACAAGGGCGGCTTCGGCGAGCGCGAGACCTATCGCCTTCAGTTCGAGAGCGCGGTGCCGGGCCTCTATGTCGGATCGGCCGTTCTCTTCAACGGCATCCGCGTCGGCGACGTGGCGAGCGTCAGTCTCAATCCGGCCCAGCCGCAGCAAGTGCTGGCGACGATCTCGGTGATGAAGGATACGCCCATCCGCGAGGACACGGTGGTCAACGTTGAGCAGCAGGGGCTGACCGGCGGCGTAGCCGTGACGCTCACGGGCGGGACGTCCACCCAACCGCTGGCGGAAAATGACGGCCTTGCGACACTAGTCGCGCCCCCGGATGTGGGGCGCGACTGGACGCAAAGTGCGCGCGATGCGTTTCAGGAGGTCGAGCAAATCCTGGACGAGAACCGGGTTCCGGTCCAAGAGGCCATCAAGAACATCGAGGTCTTCACCACGCCTTGGCCCGCAACTCCGACAAGGTTGACGGAATTCTCGCGGGCATCGAACGGATGACGGGGGGCGGCAAGGAAGCCTCCCTGCTCTATTCGCTGAAGCCTGCGACCGATCTGCCGCCGGCGCCCGAGGCGCCGCCGAGCTGGAAGCTCACGATCCCCGAGCCGACCACGCTGCTCGCTTACAACACCGACAAGATCATGACCCGGCCCTCGCCCGACGAGAGCCGGGCCTTGGAAGGACCGCGCTGGAACGACAGCCTGCCCATCCTGGTGCAGGCCAAGCTGATCGAGACCTTCGAGAACGCCGGCTACACCGACGACGTCACCCGCACGCTAGGCGACTTCCCCAACAGCGATCAGCTCTCGATCGACATTCGGCGCTTCGACGTCTCCGCCGGCGACGACCCGACGGCCACGATCGTCATCCTGGCGAAACTTCAGGATCCTGCCGGCGGCGTGATCGGATCCAAGAAGTTCGACGTGACGGAGCCCGCCACAGGGAACGAGCCGCGCGACTATGTAGACGCGCTGCGCGCGGCCTTTGAGAAGGTCGCACTCGATATTCTCGACTGGAGCACGACGACGCTGGCTTCAGCGCCGCCACCGCCTCCCCCGGCAGACGATGCCGGAGCAGCCGACATGCCGGCCGAAGACATGCCGGCCGAAGACATGCCGGCCGAAGACATGGCGCCGGAGGACATGCCGCCTGAGGACGCGCCTGCCGATTTCGACGGCCTTCCGATGCCGCCGGAGCCTGATGAGGCCACGCAGTAGCGGCAAACACTGTGTCGAATGGACCGCGCATGATCTGCGTCAACGCGGCCGGGCGGCGATAGACTTGACTGTGCCCAGCACGGCGGGCGTCTGCGGCACGAGACGATCTTGACGACATCGGCCTGCTGAACCGCGGGCAGGACTTCAGGCACGACTCTTGGCAACACCGTTGGCACGACCTCTGGCAAAACGCGATGTGCAACCATCGGCCGATGCGCCCCTTCCCTTTGCGCAAACGGCGGCCGAGGTCATGGCCGCCCAGCAGGTCGCGCTCGATAGTGGCCTGAGCGCAACCGAAGCCGCATCACGCCGCGAGCGCTATGGTCCGAACCGGCTCCCCGATGTCGAACATCGCGGCGCCATCATGCGCTTCCTGCTGCAATTCCATAACCTTCTGATCTATGTCCTGATCGGCGCGGCGGTGCTGGCTGCCGCTATCGGCAACCTGATCGATGCCGCCGTCATCGTCGCGGTGGTCGTCCTCAACGCGATCGTCGGCTTCATCCAGGAAGGACGCGCCGAACGGGCGCTCGAGGCCATCCGCGGCATGATCGACCCCCACGCGGCCGTCATTCGCGACGGACAGCGCGTAGACGTGGCCGCCGAGGACATCGTCCCCGGCGATTTGGTGCTCCTGGAACCGGGGACGCGCGTACCGGCAGACTTGCGTCTGGCCCGGGCCCGCAATTTGCGGATCGACGAGGCGGCGCTGACCGGCGAGTCGCTTCCCGTCGACAAGGCCATCCGCCCCGTCCCGCAGGAAACTGTCCTTGCAGACCGCACCTCCATGGCGTTCTCCGGTACGTTTGTCGCCAACGGTACGGCGACCGGCATCGCGGTCGCCACCGGACCGGAAAGCGAACTCGGCCGCATCAGTGCGCTCGTCGGAACGGTCGAAAAACTCACCACCCCGCTGATCAGGCGGATGGATCAGTTCGCCCGCCTGCTCACCGTCTTCATCCTTGCCGCCTGCGCGGCCGTGTTCCTGTTCGCGGTCTATGTGCGTGACTATCCCTGGCAGGAAGCTTCATGGTCGTCGGGCTTGCCGTCTCGGCCACCCCGAGGCCTGCCCGCGGTGATGACAATCGCGCTCGCCGTCGGCGTCCAGCGCATGGCCGACCGGAACGCCATCATCCGCCGCCTGCCGGCCGTGGAGACTCTCGGCTCGGTCTCGGTCATCTGCTCGGACAAGACGGGCACGCTCACGCGCAACGAGATGACGGTCCGGAGCGTCGTAACCCCGGAGGGCGTGCTTGACGTTTCCGGCGTGGGCTACCGTCCGCAAGGCGGCTTCACGGACAACGGCGCGCCCGTCCAACCCGGCAGCAACACGGCCCTGACTGAAGCGGCCCGCGCGGCCATCCTGTGCAACGACGCCGAATTGCAGCACAGCGACGACGACTGGTCGGCACACGGCGATCCCATGGAAGGGGCCCTCGTCTGCTTCGGCATGAAAGCCGGCTTCGATCCCGCGCTCCTGCGTAAGCAACTGCCGCGAACCGACGAGATTCCTTTCGACACCGAGCACCGCTTCATGGCGACGCTGCATCACGGCCACGAAGACGGAAGCGCCATCGCCTATATCAAGGGGGCGCCCGAGCAGATTCTCAGTATGTGCGACCGGCAACTCGATCAGGACCAGATCGCACCGTTGGACGCTGAAGACTGGCACGAGAAGACCGCGTTCACCGCCCGGCACGGCCAGCGCATGCTGGCGCTTGCCATGAAGCGCCTTCCGAAGGGCACACAGGACCTAAGCGTCTCTGACGTCTCGCAAGGCGCCGTCCTCATCGGTCTCGTGGGCTTCATCGATCCGCCGCGCGAGGAGGTCCTCTCCGCGATCGGCGAATGCCGAACGGCCGGCATCGACGTCAAAATGATCACGGGCGATCACGCCGCCACGGCGACCGCCATCGCCCGCGAGCTGGCGCTGGCGCCGGAACCGCAGACCTTGACCGGGGACCAGCTCGACGACATCGACGATACCGACCTGCCCGACATCGTGCGCACGATGACGGTCTTCGCGCGGACGACCCCGGCACACAAGCTGCGCCTCGTCCGCGCCCTGCAGATCGACCAAGACGTGACCGCAATGACCGGCGACGGCGTCAACGACGCTCCTGCCCTCAAGCAGGCCGATGTCGGTGTGGCCATGGGACGAAAAGGCACGGACGCCGCCAAGGAAGCGGCGGAGATCGTGCTCGCGGACGACAACTTCGCGTCCATCGTCGCGGCGATACGCGAAGGCCGCACGGTCTACGACAATATCCGCAAGGTCATCGCCTGGACGCTGCCCACTAATGGCGGCGAAGGCGCCACCCTGATCGGCGCCATCGCCTTCGGGCTCACTCTGCCTATGACCGCCATCCAGATTCTTTGGATCAACATGGTCACCGCCGTGGCGCTCGGTCTCACCCTCGCTTTCGAGCCGACCGAACCCGGGACAATGACAAGACCGCCCCGCAAGGCGACGGAGTCGCTCCTCTCGGGCACGCTGCTGTGGCGCATCTGCTTCGTTTCGATTCTATTCGCGATCGGCGCGTTCGGGATCTTCTTCTACGCGATCGAACGCGGCCAGAGCGTCGACATGGCGCGCACCATGGTCGTCAACACACTCGTCGTGATGGAGATCGCTTATCTGTTCAGCGTGCGTTTTGTGTATAGCGGCTCGCTCACATGGCGCGGCATGCTCGGCACGCCGGCCGTCCTGATCGGCGTCGGCATTACCGTTCTCGCGCAGTTTGCCTTCACCTATCTGCCGGCGCTGCAGTCCATCTTCGCGACCGAGCCCGTCGCCTGGCAGGACGGACTGCTGATCGTCGGGATCGGCGCGGCGCTCCTGATCCTGGTTGAACTGGAGAAGTCGATCTTCGGATTCTTCGCGCGGCGCAGAACAGCGGCCCCAAAAACAGCAGCATCAGAAACAGCGGCATAAGAAAAAGGCGGGAGACATGCTCCCGCCTTTTGCGTTTCCAAGCTGTACCGGGAGCCGGTCTTAAGCTGCCTTCTTCTCGATCGCATCGGTCCATTCGCCGAGCGTCGCGAGACCGTTCATCTCCGCACGATGCGAGAACGCGGCCTGTGCCGCCGGCACATTGTCTTTCTTGCCTGACCAGGCGACCTGCGGCGCATGCTGCAGCGCGCGGCCATAGGAGAAGGTCAGGTGCCAAGGGAACCCGCCGATGCGGTTCATGGCATCGAGGCGCGCGGTAGCCTCCACATCGTCCTGACCGCCCGACAGGAAGGCGATACCCGGCACGGCCGACGGCACGCAGTCCTTCAAGACGCGGATGGTCCGGTCGGCAATCTCTTGATCCGACGCCTGCGTGGCGCATTTCTGGCCCGGCACGATCATGTTGGGCTTCAGCACCATGCCCTCAAGCTGCACCTTCGCGTAGTACAGCTCCATGAACACGGTCTTCAGCGTCCACATCGTCACGGCCTCGCAGCGTTCGATGGTGTGGTCGCCGTCCATCAGGACTTCCGGCTCCACGATCGGCACCAGTTGCTGCTCCTGGCACAGCGCCGCATAGCGGGCGAGTGCGTGGGCATTGGAATTGATGGCGTCGTGGCTCGGAATGCCATCGCCAATATTGATCACGGCCCGCCATTTGCAGAACTTGGCGCCGAGTTCGCGGTATTCGATCAGCCGGTCGCGCAGGCCGTCGAGGCCCTCGGTGATGGTCTCGCCGGGGCAGAAGGCAAGCGGCTTGGCGCCGGCGTCCACCTTGATGCCGGGAATGGAGCCCGCCGCCTCGATGACCTTGACCAGCGGCGTGCCGTCGGCCGCCTTCTGGCGGATGGTCTCGTCGTACAGAATGACACCCGAAATCCGGTCCTTCATGGCCGGCTCGGTGCGGAACAGGAATTCGCGGTAGTCGCGCCGGTTTTCTTCCGTCGATTCAACGCCGATCGCGTCGAACCGCTTCTTGATCGTCCCGCTTGATTCGTCCGCCGCAAGAAGCCCCTTACCCGGCTGGGTCATGGCGGTGGCGACTTTGTTCAAGGCCTCAAGATCCATGTCGTTCCTCCCTGTCACTCTGAACGTCAGCGCGTATTGCAGCCCATAAGCCATGCTGGCGCGCGCGTTACAAGCCACGATTCTTGCTTTCGCCGGGGATTCTCGGCAAGGGCAAAACGCGCTGGGGACTTAGAGTCCCGGGGGCTGGCTCTGCCAAGGATAGCCCCGCCGGGCCATCTGGAAGCCAGCATCGTAGAGCTCGGTCATATACACCGGGTCGAACGGCTGGGTGCTCGTATCCTGAATGCCCTCGGGAATGTAAGCCAGATTATAGGCGATCCCGTTACGCTGGCAGAACTCGTACAGCCGGTAAAGGTCTCCGACCCCCTGGTTCGTAAGGAGCGTCGACATGGCGCGGCCGGCGATGTCCATCGTGTACGGTTTCACCGCCTTCGGGTGCGGCATGACATAGCCGTTCAGAATGACGTAGAAGCGCCGGATCGGCGAAACGCCGAGATCCTTGTCCACGCTCCCCACCGTGAGCTGCGTCGGCGCGAGAAAGACCTCGCGCGTCGTCCCGCCATCTACGTGCATCTCCTCGAAGCTATAGCCGTCCGCGGTGACCTTGATGAAGCTCGGCGGGAAGGCGGCGGGAATGGCGGCGGAGGCAAGCAGGACGCTCCGGAAGAGCTCGACGGATTCGGGGCGGCCACTCCCCGCGATTTCGCCCATGTCCCAAATGACCGGGCGGCCCGCGTCGAGATTCGTCGTGCCGATCAGGAGGCGGCGCCCCTTGCGATGCTCGGCCGCGACTTCGGCGAGAAAAGACGGCGTCACGTAGTGAGCGATGATCTTCGCAAGCGGCGCGTTGCTCGACATCGCGCTGCCGCCAAGCAGGCCTTTCACGGGCTGAAGGATTGCGACGTTCTTCGTCTGCGTCTCGGTAAAGACATGCCTGAGGGCATGGTCGTATTTCGGTCCGAGAAATGCGAACGGCGCGCTCAACGCCCCCGTGGACACACCCGTGACCACATCGAAACTCGGCCGCGTCCCGGCCGCCGTCCAGCCGGCCAAGAGGCCCGCGCCATAGGCGCCATAGGGGCCGCCGCCAGACAGCGCCAAGGAGTTCAACACGGGCCGCCCGCCCTGCCGCAATTTCGGGTTGCTTTGTCTCAGCTGCGCGGCGCGCTTGGCGCGATAGGCGGCCACGTTCGGCGGCAGTTCATCGCCCCAAAAGCGGATCGTCTCCGATCCCATTCCGGACACCTTCGCGCTGTCCTCAAGCCCAACCGGAACGGCATTGCGGGCGCCGGCAACGGCGCACCCTCCGAGCAACGCTCCAATGGTCAGAACAGCAAGGGCCCGCGCAAGGTTACGGCAGGCGAACGCGGTACGAAACTTCCCCAAGACTTTCCCCCAGGGAAGCACCGCCGAGATACGCGTTTTCCCTTATCCGGCAAGAACCTACAGCAAACATGCCAGGTCTTGCTAGTAGGCATGTTTTCGCAAGGTAGCGGGGTTCGTCAGCGGCGCGCCACGAGCACGTAGACGAACAGCAGAGCAATGACGCCGTGAAGGGCGCCCCCTCCCCACAAGCCGCTGCTGCCGGTGGCCATGGCCCCGAGGAGAAGCACAGGCGCTGCGACGATGTTGTAGATCGCCAGCGAGACGGCCGCGTAGGAGCCAAGGCCGTACGCCCGTTCGGGATCCGGAGAGCGCGCCGCCCAGGTCCGGCCCAGCAAAGCGCCGGCCCCCACCGCCAGCGTCGCCACACCCAGAAGGCGTATGAGCGCCATGGCCGGGCCGTCCAGATCGGTCCCGCCGACACCGGCCACGACCAGGGCCGGAGCGAGCATGGCCGAAACGCCAAACAGAACTTCGATGCAGCCCGATATCAGGACAAGCCAAGCGGTCATCGTTACCCCCCCTCGATTATCGCTCAGTCCTGCGGTGCCGGCGCGGGCACCGCCGCCTCGGGCGCGCCCCAGGCGAAAATCCGATTCCAATCGTCCTTCATGCTGACGACATTCCAGCCGTTCGCCAAGGCATCTTCCATCAACTCGACGGGGAAGCGCCCCACATCTGAATCAGGCCCGTAGGCGTATTCGCGTTTCGCATCGTCGTGATGAACAAGACCCATGAAGCAAAGGCCTTTGCAGTTCGCCGTCCATTCCAGCATCTCCTTGTCGCCGATGGAGTTGCCGAAGGCGAGGATCGGCTGCCGGCCGATATAGTGATTGATGCCTTCCGCCTTGCCGGGCCCGTCGTCGAAGAACAAGAGGTCCGGCAGCTTCACAAGCGTCGGGCTGGAATCCCAGTACCGGAATTCAGTCTCCCCGGACGAGCCAACGACCTGCCAGGGCGGGATGCCGTAGCACTGCTCGGTATAGGCGCGCATGAAAGCCGTCCCGCCCCCGGAGACGATGAACGTCGTGAAGCCATTGGCGCGCAGATACTCCAACAGCTCGATCATCGGCGCGTAGGTCAGGTCGGTATAGAGGCGCTTGAACCTCGGATGCTTCGCCGTCTTGAGCCAAGCGGACACGATGTCGTTGAACTCCACCGTGGTCATGCCGCTATGGGTGGCCGTCACGAGCGCCATGGCGCCCTTCTCGCCGTAGGTGAGAAGCTTCTGCGTGTTCCCGTCGAGCACGGACTTGAACGGTTCCTTCGTCTTCCATTCCGAATGCTGGTTCGCCACCGCCTTCACCCGATCGACGACGAAAACGAACTGCGTGTAGACAGGCTTCTCGACCCACAACGTCCCGTCATTGTCGAACGTAGCGATGCGCTCAGGCTTCGGTACGAAGTCGGGACTGCCCTCGGTCGTCACGCGCGCGACATAGTCGAGGATGTTCGACTTGAGCGAACCGTCGTTCCAGGACGGCAGCGGGTCGGGCGCATCGTCCGCCCGAGCGGGTGACGCTCCCACCCACACGGCGATCAGGGCCGCAACAGCCATGAGGCGAACCGTCGTGATCATGTTGTCACTCCCGTCACGCGCAAAAAAGGGGCGGCCCATCGTTGGGCCGCCCCTCTTATAGCCTATTGGCCGAAGCCTCGTTAGACGCAGCCGCGAGCGCTCGAGCCTAGTTGCCCGTGGGCAAGCCGATGCTGAAGCCTTCCTTGGCCAACTGCGACTGAAGCGACTTGAGCAGCTGGTACTTGGAAATGGTAATTGGACCGGTATAGGTCTCGCTCTGAAGCTTCCGCGGTGGATACTTCACATAGGACTTCATGAGCTTCGCCACGGACTCGTTGGCCGGAACCACGGCCCACGTGCTCTCTGTGAACGTCGTCATGAAGATGTCGTAACGCTCCTGCGGATCGGCCAGGAGGTCAAACACCTGCGGTACAGTCGCGACATACTCGCTCGCGCCTTTCCAACCCAAGTTTGTATCGACCGCGAGTCCACCCGTGTCGGCGCCATCGTCCCCGCGCAGGTTGAACACGTACTTGAACTGGTTCAGACGAACAGCACCGGGCGAAAGCTCATCTTCGGTGAAGTAGAACCACCAATTGCGCTTCGACTTGCCCGAACCGGTCCAGACCGGCGTCATGTCGTAGCTGTCGAAGATCATGGGCTTGCCGTCCCGGTCTTCCGTCGGGAGCTCAACGCCCGCGACCGAAGCGAACGTCGCCATCAGATCAAGACCGCCCAGGATGGCGTCGCTCTTCGAGCCGCCTTCCACTTTACCGGGCCAGCGCACCATGGACGGCACGCGGTTGCCGCCTTCGCGCACCGTACCCTTGGTTCCACGGAACGGCGTGTAGCCGGCATCCGGATAGACATCCTGCCAGGCACCATTGTCGACCGTGTAGAACACGATCGTATTGTCGGCGAGACCGAGCTCGTCGAGCTTCTTCAGGACATTGCCTACCCGGGTATCGAGTTCGACGACGGCGTCGGCATATTTCGACTTCGAGATCGACTTATGCTCGAACTCCGGCGCCGGCAGGTTCGGCTGATGGTTCTTCATGAAGTTGACGTTGATGAAGAACGGCTTGTCCGACTTGGCTGCCTCGTCGAGAAATTCGATCGCGGCCTTCTCGATGTATTCGTCGAGATACGGAATGCCGACCACGCCCTTCTCCGGCGTGTTCACATACTCGCCATTGACTTCCCAGTCCTGCACCGGCTTCTCGCCGGCCTTGCCGGACAGAGAGCCCTTGGTCGCCTTCTTGAACGTTTCGCGCAGTTCCGGAGTCATGTTCGGGAACCATTTGGGGTCGGGGTAGGTGTAGGCGTTGAGGTGATAGAGGAAAGTATACTTCATCACGTCGTAGCCTTGAGCGTTCGGCAGCGCATAGTCCGACTCGCCCAGATGCCACTTGCCGGTGAAGTAGGTGTTGTAGTCGGCCTTCTTCAGGACGGAAGCGAGCGTCCACTCCGCTGCCGGGAGACCGCCGCCCTGGCCCTGGAAGGCCACCGTGGTCATGCCGCTCCGGTTTGGGATACGCCCGGTCTGGATTGCGGCGCGGCCCGGTGTGCAGCTCGGCTGGCCATAGAAGTTGGTGAAGACCATGCCTTCCTTCGCCAGCTTGTCGAAATTCGGGGTCTGCATGCCCCGACCCTCGCCGCCGAGATAGGGACCGAGATCGCCCCACCCGGTGTCGTCCGAAACGATCAAAAGAATGTTGGGCTTCTTGTTCTTCGCATCTGCCGATGCGTCGGCATCCTGCGCGTGGGCAACACCACCGCAGACGACCAATGCGGCTACCGATAGGCCGCATAACTGCCTGTACAAGCCGAGACTCATGATAGCGTTCCTTCCTAGATTTGATGCACGTTGCGCAAGCTTTGGAGACGCGAAGGAGAGAGTCGCAGATGGCGGCCTGTACCGCATGACGAGCCGTCTCTAGTTCCTCCCCTCGCGGTGAGAATAGCCGGATGCTACTCTGCCCGCCCGATTAAAAACTGCTCACCTGACGAGATTCCCGGATGAAAAAGGACGCTTGGGATTTAGAGCGCGCTCTGGAGGTCCTGCGGTCGCGCGGTTGGTACTCCGAACGCAGCAAAGAGACCCAGAAGCGGCTGGCGGAGATCGCGAGGCTCAGGACCTTTGATACCGACGAGCCGGTCTACTCTAGCGGGCAGGTTCCTAACGGCGTCTTCGGTCTGGTGAACGGATCGATCAAGGTCGCTTTTCCGAGGAACGATGGTGAGGACTACATTGCCCACCACGCGGGCTCGGGCTTTTGGATCGGCGACCTCGCGCTTTTTGCCAACGCACCCCGCCTCGTCTCGATCCACGCCGCCGAGCCGACAACAATGGTCCAACTGCGGCCTCAGGGAATTTTGCGGCTCATACAGGACGATCCGCAGCTGCATACGGATTTCTACGCGCTGACATACGAGAACTTCAGAACCGCCCTGAACCTCATTGCGAATTTGGCGATTGTCTCCATCGACAAGCGCGTGGCCGACCGGCTGCTCCTCGAAACGGCGGCCCATCCAAAAGCCGATGGTTGGGTTCAACTGTCCCAGCCTGACCTGGCGCAGCTGTTAGCTGTCTCCCTCCCGACCCTGAGACGAACGATCGGACGGTTGGCGCACGCCGGACTGGTGGAACAAGGCTATGGCCGGGTCAAAGTCGTCGACCGCAAGGGTCTGCAGAAGATCATCCACGATTGACGCTGGCGGCGGCGCCTCGCGGCCCCTAGAACATAGCCTGTTGCAAATATGCACGGCCGCCCGTCATCCGCACGCGCTGACGCAAAATGCCATGGCGATGCGAGCCATGCCCGGGATAGACTCCCCTCAAGAATGCCAAAAGGCAGCAAACGGGGGGCATGATCGATGGCCAGAAAAAGTCTCGTTGCCGGTGGCTTGGCACTGCTTGCCGCCGTATCGGCGCCAGGTGCTGCGCAAAGCGCCGAGTTCGGCGCCAGCCCTTGGCTTAAGGGCTACACGGACGTCTTTGGCGGGGTCATCCCCTCCGTACCCGGATTTTATCTCCGCACTGACGTCTACGACTATAGCGGCAGCGCCGACACTACGATCTTGAATGGCCGTGTTGACCTTGGCGTCGACCAGAACTTCACCGCAACGGTTGGCTCTCTGACCTATGTGACACCGTGGAAGCCTCTCGGCGGCACCTTCGCGGTGAACGTCACCCCGACCGTCGTCGCCATGGACGTCGATGTCGGACTGGGAATCCCCACCTTCACCGGGCCGCTAGGCAACACGGTCGGCGGGTTCACCGTCAACCGGGGTGATAACAATTTTGCCCTTGGCGACATGGTCTTCGCACCGGCAATCCTCGGCTGGGATGAGGGCAACTGGCACTGGAACGTCGCCATGTTCATCCTCGCGCCGACGGGCGACTACAGCACCGATCAACTCGCGAATACGAGCCTCAATCATTGGGCGTTCATGCCGCGTTTCGCCGCCACCTATTTCGATCCGCAGACCGGCTGGCAGGCGACCGGCGCCGTGCTCTACACCTGGAACACCGAGAACACGGCAACGAACTACCTCACCGGCGACATCGTCAACGTGGAAGGCACGATCACCAAGAACTTCGGACCGTTGGGCGTGGGCGTGGCAAGCTACGGCATGATCCAGGTAACCGGCGACAGCGGCGCGGGCGCGCGCTTGGGGGCGTCGAGTCCGAAGTCTATGGCGTCGGCCCATCGTCACCTTCACCACCAGCCCCGATCCGACGAAGGCTTGACGGTGATCGTGAAGTACTACAAGGAGTTCGACGCCAAGAATACGTTCGAAGGGGAAACCTTCGACGCGGCGGTGAGCTTCAAATTCTGAGATTTCGAGACCGGCGGATGGGTCCTGCGCGGACAGCGCGCGTCGGCGAAGGGCTTGCTCTAGCCCAATTGTGATTGTGAACTCCGTGTTCTGACGGACGGGCGCGCGCCCGTCGTGAAGCGTGGAGCAGCATGCCGGGCGCAAAGGCTCAAGAACCGGACCGCAAACCGCTGGTGGCCCTCACCGGCGCGACGGGTTTCATCGGCCAGCATCTTCTGAAAGGCCTCACGGACCGCGGCTACCGTGTCCGCGTTCTGTTGCGGCGCCCCACCCAGATGCCGGAGTCCTGCGCCAGCGTCCTCATCGGCGACATCGCCAAGCCCTACAACATGTCCGAGGCGCTGGCGGAGGTCGATGCCGTGATCCACACCGCCGGCATTCCCCGCGCCATGACCGGCCTGCCCGAGGACGACTACCGCCTGTTCAATACCGACGCGACGGTGCGGTTCGCCAAGGCGGCCAAACGCGCCCGGGTCAAGCGCTTCCTGTTCCTGTCGTCCATTCGCGCCCAATCGGGACCGGCGGCATCTTGTGTTCTGACCGAGGATCAGGAGGCGCGCCCCACGGATGCCTACGGCCGGTCGAAGCTCGAAGCGGAATTGGGTGTGGCCGAGACGGGCCTCGATTGGGCCGCCTTGCGCCTTGCCCTCGTCTACGGTCCGGGAGCCGGCGGCAATATCGCCAGGCTCATGAAGCTGGCGCGCGCACCCTACCCGCTACCGCTCGCCGGTCTGAAGGCGCGGCACTCGCTCCTCGCGCTCGATAATCTGGTTGAGGCCGTGGACCGGATCCTGACGGCGCCGCAACCGCTGAACCGGCCCTTTATCGTGGCCGACCCGGCCCCGGTCACCGTGGCAGAGATTGTTCGCGCCTTGCGCCAGGGGCTCGGGCGCAGGGCCGGGCTGTTCTACATGCCGCCATCTCTGCTCAAGGCTCTTGGCCGCCGTCGGGCCACAGGTCGAAACCGGACCGCTGTTCAACTCCCTCGTGGCCGATCCAGCCGCATTACGCGCGCTGAACTGGGCGCCGCCTGTTGCGACGCAACAGGGCTTGGCCGCACTCGCCCGGCAAATGCCCGGCTGACCAACGATTCGGGAATTGCTGCACCGCATCGATGCTGCAGCGCGCAACACTCGGATTTTTAAGTACTTTTCGGATTACACGTCTTATCAATGTCGCATTCTCCGCCTATAGTGTTTGCAGGCTGACGTGGGGGTCGCTGTTGTAAAATCGCTGTCTGCGATGATGAAAACGTCTCCGACGCTTTAACGAGCGGGGCGCATCTCGAGGATGGCGCAGTTGGAGGCGGGTATGGCACTCCCCAGGATTGTCGTTCGCGGCAAGAAGGTCATTCTTCTGAGCGGCTACTGCAAGGACGACTTCAAGGGTATTCGTGAAGCGCAGCGGCTCGGCGACTATCGGCTCAAGGTCAGCGCCGAGGATCGGCTGTTAGCGGCCGCGCAGAAGAACCCTGACGCCGTGGCATTCGGCTACGTCGCCGGTCAGTGGGTGGCTTCAGCCTAGAATTCGCAATTTCAAATTATGAACGGGCGCGTGGCGCGCTTCCTTTGCGCCTGCACGATGGCTTGAGGCCCTTCGGCTCGGCCGCACATCCTGCCGGGCAATCCAAGACTGATCGCTGCCACCTGAGCAACGAGGCCCTTGCGGGGCCAAATTCCGCGCCCTAAACATCGCGCCGGTATTCATGGACTCCGGCGCGCCCCGAACACGGCCCTGCCGCTCCCACCTACAATTCACAGGCTCGGCCGCCTTTGCACCCCTCGACGACAGATTGGCCCTCGGCCGATATCCACCTCCTCCCCGAATGGGCGCCGCAGAAGGCGATCTGGACCGCGTGGCCGGCTGCGGCCGAAGAATGGAACGGCGACCTCGATTCGCCCCGACGAGACGTGGCGGCGCTGGTACATGCACTCGCGCCGGACAACCAAGTTCGTCTCCTCGTCGACGGCCCGGAAGCGCAGCAGTCAGCCGAGAGCGCGGTCGGAGACGTCGCGGACATTGTTCCCGCGAAGTACGGAGACATCTGGCTGCGCGACACCGGCCCCCTTTTTGCCACGGCGCGGGGCGAGCCTTTCGCTCTGCGTTTCCGCACCAATGGCTGGGGCGGGAAATTCTCGCTCCCGGGCGACGAGAGCGTCGGTGACGACATCGCAAGGCTCGCGGGCGTTGCCACGCAGGGCTTCGATTTCGTGCTCGAGGGCGGCGCCATCGACCATGACGGGGCGGGCACGATCCTCACCACAAGGCAAACGCTGCTGAACCTGAATCGGAACGGCTGGTCGCAAGGCGATGCCGAAGCGGCGCTACGCACAAGCCTCGGTGCACGTAAAATTCTCTGGATCGACGAGGGGCTCACAGGTGACCACACTGACGGTCACATCGACAACATTGCCAGATTTGTCGGGCCGGCCCGCATCGTCATCCAAGAACCGGCGGGCCCGGACGACCCGAACGCCGCGGTGTTCGAGGCGATCGCGCGTAACCTCGCAGGCGCAACCGATGCCGACGGGCGCGCCATCGAGGTCATAGAGATCCCCGGCCCCGGCCTCGTTCTCAACGCGCTCGGCGAGGTGGCGCCCGCATCCCACCTTAACTTTGCCATCGCGAACGGCATTGTGGTCGTGCCGGTCTTCGACACAAATACGCAAGCGGACGCGCTCGAGCGCTTGCAAGCCGTGTTTCCGGACCGCAAGGTTGTCGGGCTTCCCGCTTCAGGGCTTCTCGGAGCAGGAGACGCCGGCGGCGGCGCCTTCCATTGCATCACCCGCGAGGAACCGGACTTCACCCGCGGGCGTCTCTTATCTCAGCAAGGGACCGATCAGGTCGGATAGTTGGAACGGGCCGTAAGGACAGGCCAGTAGGAATAGGTCATGGCGCGCCAGGTGACAGTTGCAGCGGTTCAAGCCGCCTTGGGTCCTGACATGACCGCCAACATCGCGCGGGTCGAAGCCCTAATCCGCGAGGCGGCTGCCCAGGGTGCTGAGGTCGTTCTGCCGCCCGAACTGTTTCAGGGCATCTATTTCCCGACCCGCCAGGATCCGAAATGGTTCGAGACAGCCTATGCCGTGAACGAGCACCCGTGCGTGCGGACGTTCGCTGCGCTCGCAAACGACCTCAACGTCGTCATTCCCATCTCCTTCTTCGAGAAGGACGGGCCCCATTTCTACAACAGCGTCGCCATCGCCGATGCGGACGGGACAATCCTCGGCGTGTACCGCAAGAGCCATATTCCCGACGGCCCGGGCTATCAGGAGAAGTACTACTTCCGGCCCGGCAACACGGGGTTCAAGGCATGGCGCACAAAGCACGGCACGATCGGCGTCGGCATTTGCTGGGACCAATGGTACCCGGAGGCGGCGCGGGCGATGGTGCTCCAGGGTGCAGAGCTCCTGCTTTACCCCACCGCCATCGGCTCGGAGCCCTATGACAACGACTTGAACACAAGCGGACGCTGGCGCCGGGTCATGCAGGGCCACGCCGTTGCCAACGCCATCCCCGTCATTGCCGCGAACCGCGTGGGCGAGGAAGACAATGACGGGATGCGCCAACGCTATTACGGGCACTCCTTCGCCGCCGATCACACAGGCGAGATCGTCGCCGACATGGGAGACGACGCCGAAGGCGTGATATTGGCGACATTCGATCTCGACGAGATCGCCGCCTATCGCGCGGACTGGGGGTTCTTCCGGGACCGCCGCACGGATCTGTATGGGACTGCGCTGACATGACGCTTTATCGCTTCAACACCGTCGATGTCTTCGCCGAGCACCAGTTCGGCGGCAACCCGCTTGCCGTCGTCCATGGCGCCGATGCGCTCACGACGGAGCAAATGCAGGCGGTGGCGGCCGAGTTCAATCTGTCCGAGACCACGTTCGTGCTGCGCCCACAGGATCCGGCCCACACGGCGCGTATCCGCATCTTCACGCCGCGCGCGGAACTGCCCTTCGCGGGCCATCCGAATGTAGGCACGGCCTATGTCCTGGCCTCCGAGGCGGAACGCCGGGGAAAGGCTTACGCCGACGACAAGCTCACGTCGAGGAACTTGGCGGCCTGGTCACGATCAACGTGCTGCGCAACGGCGCCGGTATCGTCGGGGCCCATGTGGCGGCCCCGCAGCCCGCTCAAGATTGGGTCGGGCGTGGCGCCGGGCGTCGTCGCGGCGCTGTGCGGACTGCCCACCCATGCCATCGAGCAGAGCCGGCACCTTCCGCTGATTGCGAGCGCGGGCAACCCGTTCGTGTTCACGCAGCTCCGGGACCGAGCCGCCTTGCGGGCAGCCAAGCCCAACGAAGCCGCGTTCGAGGCGCAGCTCCCGCGCGAGACGGCCGACGGTCTGTTTCTGTATGTTCGCGAACCCTCGAACGATCCGCCTATCCAGGCCCGCATGTTTGCGCCGCTCCACGGCATTCCCGAGGATCCGGCGACGGGCTCGGCCAATGTGGCCTTGATCGGTCTCTTGGCGCATCTTAACAGCAAGCCGGACCTCGTCCTGAAAGCACGGATCGGGCAAGGCGTCGATATGGGGCGTCCGAGCTTGGTGGAAGCGATGGCCGCGAAGCGCGGCGGCGTTGTCACGGCGACAAAGGTCGGTGGACGGTGTATCTCTGTGATGAGCGGGACACTGACGGTCCGATAGTCGCGTCACGCGGAAGGAAACGCTTGTGACTGAGACGCACATCCCCAACCTTCTCGGCGACCCCAATGCCACCCGCATCGCAGCCGGCGACACCGACGCTGTCTTTCTCCCCAGCTACGGCATGATCGGCATTTCGCTGAAGAGAGATGGTCTGGAAGCCTTGCGGCGCGTCGACAACCTCATCGTCGCCGCAGCTGCCAATCGCACCGTAGGCATTCCGTTCCTGTTTCCCTTCGCCAACCGGCTCGCGGACTTTCAATACGAGGTTGCGGGGCGCGGCGTGACGCTGCCGCCGCATTCGCTCGTGTTGCGCTACGACGAGAACGGGCTGCCCATGCACGGGCTGATGTGGCCGCACCTCAAATGGGCCGTCGCCGATGTTTCGGACACCACACTGACGGCACGGCTCGACTGGTCCCATCCTCAGGGCCTCGCCGTGTTTCCCTATCCCTGTCAGTTGACGCTGAGCGCTACCGTCGAGCCCGGCAGCTTGAGCATCAAGACCGCGCTGACGGCGACGGGCGATATCGATGTGCCGGTGAGTTTCGGCTTTCACCCCTATTTCGGCTTCGAGGAAGATCGCGCGAACTGGCATATCCGTCTGCCGGAAATGCGCCACCTCACGCTGGATGCCCGCCAGATTCCGACCGGCGCCTCGGAGCCCTATCCAGGTCTCGATGCGTTGCTCGGTATGCGGAGCTTCGACGACGGGTTCGCGCTCCTGGAACCCCAGGCGACGCTCTCGATTGCCTATGGCGGCCACCAGATCTCCGTGGACCTGCTCGACGGCTACACGCACACGCAGGTTTATGCGCCGCACGATCAGAACTACCTCGCCTTCGAGCCCATGACGGCGCCCGCCAACGCGCTCATCAGCGAAGACGGGCTGCGGCTCGTCTCCCCCGGCGATACGTTCAGCGCGACATTCCGCATCCGCGTCGAGTGAGCAGCCCCGGCACGCCCAATGCCGTGCCTCGCCGCCGCTGAAGCCTAGACGCCTGCTTTCGATTTCAAGCAGGTTTCATCCACCCGCTCGCGCGTTTTCGATAGACCGATCCAGATATCCACCTGATCCTGTTCGAAACCAGTTTCGCGGCGCGTGCCGACCTGAATCAGTGGCCGGCGAATCAGCAGCGGATCCTCGATCATCATCGCGAGCGCCTTGCTCGCCCCAATCATGTCCGGGTTGATTTCCCCGGATTTGATTCGCGGCGCCGATGGGTTGAACCACGAGCTGATGGGGCGCGTGCCGAAGAAAAGCCGCAACGTTTCGGGCGTCCAGGCCTCGCTCAGAAGGTCGCGCACGTCCAGTTCGTGGCCCGACGCCTTCAGCAGGGCCTTCTGCCGTGCATTTCCGCCGCATCCGGGCTTTTCATAGAAGATTACTTTCGCCATTCGTCCTGACGTCCTTCTCGCTACAAGAGTTTCCGCCCTGTGGAGCAAGGTTTGCGCCAGCGGAAAATCTCACCAACATTTCAGAGGCTTGTGGGACCGCCACAGCATGCCGACGACATGGGTTGTCGGGGATACGACACGCGTCGTGGCCAATTTTTCTGGAACAACGGCCCCCGCCTGCCCTAAGTCCTAGGGCTGACGAATACAAATCGGAGCATAGCATGAATCGGCAGGAGCCGCTGGTCTTTATCATCGCGGGCGAACCCTCCGGCGACAATCTCGCCGGACGACTGATCGCCGCCCTGAGGGAAATGACCGGCGGCCGCATCCAGATCGCCGGCATCGGAGGCCCGCAAAGCGAGGCGCAAGGGCTGAAGAGCCTGTTTCCCATGCGCGAGCTGGCACTGATCGGCATTGCCGAGGTCGTGCCGCATCTTCCGCGCCTCCTTCGGCGGATGAATGAGACCGCGGCGACGATCCGCGAGATGAAGCCCGATATCGTGGTGACGGTCGATGCGCCGAGCTTCACGTTGCGCGTCGCGGACAAGCTGCGCGGGTCGGGCATTCCGATCGTGCACTACGTGGCGCCGCAAGCCTGGGCCTGGCGCGCGGGCCGAGCCAAGACACTGGGCAAACGCGTGAACCATCTCATGGCGTTGCTGCCCTTCGAGGTACCGTTCTTCGCCGAACACGGACTGCCGACGAGCTATGTGGGCCACCCCGCGATCGAATCCGCTCTGGCCGGCGACGGCAAGGCCTTCCGCAAGACGCATGGCATCGCGGATGCAGCAACCGTGCTGTGCGTGGTGCCGGGAAGCCGGAACAGCGAAGTGCGGCGCATGCTGCCGGTCTTCGCCGAGGCGGTGTCGCTCTTAGCCGAGCGCTATCCGGACCTTCAGATCGTGATCCCCGTCGCGCCCAATGTTGCGGAACAAGTCGAAGAGCAAACGAAGGACTGGCCGCTGCCAGTCCTGCATGTGAAGAATCCTGCAGAACGTTTCGATGCCTTTGCGGCAAGCGACGTCGCCATGGCGAAATCCGGCACGGTGACGTTGGAGCTTGGCCTCGCGCGCGTCCCCATGGCTGTGGCCTACCGCGTGAGTGCCCTCACCGTGTTCATCGTGCGCCGCATGCCCATCGCCGTGAAATACGCCTCGCTCGTGAACCTGCTCACCGATCGCGAGGTGGTCCCCGAACTCATACAGGAAGACTGCACACCCGCGGCCGTCGCGGAGAAAGTCGGAACTCTGCTAGGTTCTCCCGAGGCGCGCGCCGCGCAGCAGGAGGCTCGCCGACGGTGCTTGCACGTTCTCGGCGACGCCGATCCGCCGCCGAGCAAGCGCGCCGCAAAAGTCGTGCTCGATCTTATCGCGAACCGCGAAACCTGAGCGCGAACCGCCTAGCTTTTGGCAGAGACGGAGACAGGCGAGCCCGGTGTGAGCCAGGCCTGGACCTTCTTGAGCTGCGCATCGATGCTCTCGTTGATCATCACGGCAACGCGCAACGCCTCCGACCCCGCATAGCCGTCCACGAACGGCTTCTTCCCGGTCCGTACGCAGTCCAGGAAGGAGGCGATCTCGTTGCCGAGGCTGTCTTCCTGCGGAATGTCCACCGTGTCCGTGGCGATAGCCGCGAGCCCTTCGGTCATGGGATCGCCGCACAGGCTGTAGCCGAAGATCTTCCGCTCACCCAGATCGCAGTTGAGATATTGGCTGTGCGAGAAGACGCGCAAGCGCCGCTCGGTCTTGTAGCTGATCCGGCTCGTGGTGACGTTCGCCACGCAGCCGGATTCGAAATTGATCCGCGCATTGGCGATGTCGACCTTACGGCCCATGACGCCGGTGCCGACCGCGTCGACACTCGAGACGGGCGAGCCGACCAGACCGATGATCATGTCGATGTCGTGGATCATCAGATCGAGAATGACGTCCACGTCCACGCCGCGCGCCTTCCAGGGCGCAATCCGATAGCTCTCGAGATAAAGCGGGCGGTCGATCTTCTCAGAGATGACCCGGTAGGCGGCGGAGTAGCGTTCGATATGGCCGACCTGCAGCACGGTGCCGCGCTCCTCGGCCAGCTTCGTCAGAACCTGCGCCTGCTCGACCGTCTCGGTGATCGGCTTTTCGATATTGACGTGAAGCCCTGCATCGATCAGGTCGCGCGCCACGTCGAAATGGAACGGCGTGGGTACGGCCACGCTCACCGCATCGACCTTGTCGTAGATCTCGCGGTGGTCCGTCACCGCTTCGGCGCCGAACTCATCGGCCATCGCCTTGGCCCGATCGGGGTTGGAATCGACGACGGCAACCAGCTTCGCATCGGGGTTCTTCGTGTAGTGATTTGCGTGGAACCGTCCGAAATACCCGGTGCCCACGACCGCCGTCCGAATCTGATCCGCCATTCCGATAATCCTCTCAACGCTGTCCCGCCTGCTTAAGCGGTGAATTGCCCTGCCGGGCCCCGAGTTGCTTTGCTTGCCCCTCTTCAAGAGGGTGTTCCTTGCCCGGCTTTTTGTCGCAAAATTGGCCCCATCGCCAGCCCCAAGGACGGGAATGGCGGGGAGGCTTGCGAAATTGGGGCGTGGAAAGATCGGGCGACTCCGGTTAAGTCCTTGGCGGCGCTTGGCGATAGACGCCGCTCGGCCGCGAGCAACGGTCTGCGCATGGGGGAGAACAGAATGCCGCACCACCCGATTTTCGATGCGCAACCGCGCCGCGGCTCGCTAGGAGGGCTCTAGGCCATGCTGCTCGGTTCCGAACGCCTTCTCGCCTCAGGCCGGCTCAATGGGCTGAAAGTCGGGATTCTCGCCAATCCCGCCTCGGTCGATCACGACTACCGCCACATCGTCGACCAGCTTGCAGCCTCGGATACGTTCGACCTTGCGGCGATCTTCGGTCCTCAGCACGGCTTCAACTCCGATCTGCAGGACAACATGATCGAGACGCCGCACGCGACCGACCCCAAGCGGGGCGTTCCGATCTTCTCGCTCTACAGCGAGACCCGCGAGCCGACCGAGGAGATGCTCGATCTTATCGATGTGCTCGTGATCGACCTGCAGGACGTGGGCGCGCGCATCTACACCTTCATCTACACGATGGCGAACTGCCTGCGCGCGGCCGCCAAGACGGGAACGCCCGTGATCGTGTGCGACCGACCCAACCCGATCGGCGGCGTTGCGGTGGCGGGGCCCATGCTGGAACCGGGCTACGAATCCTTCGTCGGTCAGTTTCCCATTCCCATGCGCCACGGCATGACCGTCGCCGAGCTCGCCAAGCTCTTCAACGAACATTTCGAGATCGATGCGCCGCTCGAGACCGTGACCATGGAAGGCTGGTCCCGGACGGACTATTTCGACGACACGGATGTGCCGTGGATCATGCCCTCCCCCAACATGCCGACGCTGGAAACGGCGATCGTCTATCCCGGTACGGTGCTGTTCGAGGGCACGATGGTTTCGGAAGGGCGCGGAACCACGCGGCCCTTCGAGCTGATCGGTGCGCCCTACCTCGATGCCGAAGCGCTGGCGGCACGCATGAACGCGCACGGTCTCGGCGGTGTCTATTTCCGCCCTGTCGTTTTCGAGCCCACGTTCCAGAAACACGCCAAGACGCCCTGCGGCGGCTGCCAGATCCACGTCACGGAGCGCGAAGCCTTCGAGCCCGTGATCGCCGGCGCCGCGCTGATCCGCGAGTGCTATGGACTAGCGCCAGAACAGTTCGCATGGCGCGAAGGGCCTTACGAGTACGAGCACGACAAAATGCCGATCGATATTTTGGCCGGCTCGCCGGAACTCCGGGAACAAGTCGAAGCGCAAGTCGCGGTCACGGACATTGCGGAGAGTTGGACGACAGGCGTCGCGGAATTCTCGGCGCTGCGACTTCCCTACCTGCTCTACTGAGCCGGTTCTAACGAACCGTGCGCGAGTCCCGCATGGACATCATGGGGCAACCCAGCGTCTGCTCGAACGCTTTGACGAGGTCGTCCTCGCCATGGACGTCAGATAGGTTCCGCCTGTCTCTTCGGCGAGACACTTGGCGTCGAGATAACTCTGCGCACCGAGCCACGAGTCGGACTGCAACCGGAAGCCGATGACGTTCACGGTCAGATTGGGCGCCTCTGCGCCTAGTCGCTTGCCCAGCTCGCAAGGGTGCCCGTCGCACGTCTCCTGGCCATCCGTCAGGACGACGATCACGCCGGGCTGGTTACGGTAGTCCAAGACCTCGGCGGCCTGTTCGATCGCCTGCGTCAGCGGTGTCTTGCCGGCAGGACGCAGGGCGTCGACGATGCGCATGATCGGCGCCGCCGCCTGCGGTGTCGGACGGAGCTCCAGCTGCACGTTGCATTGATTGTATGCGCCGGCACCGTAGGTCACCAAACCGATCTTCCGGTTCAGCTGCGCCCGCGGCAAGACGCGCCGCAGCGCCTTGCGCACTTCGTCGATGCGCAACTGCACCACGGTCGAAAAGGGATCCAGATTTCCGGACATGGACCCGGACGCGTCGAACACGATCATTGCGTCCTCGGTGCACGGCGTCAGCTGCTCGGCCGCACGGGCCGGCATCGCACCGGCGAGGACGCCTGACAGCAGCAGCACGGCGCACGCGAGATAATCGAAAAGGCGTTTCATACGACAGCTCGCAACGTTTCCGATGGCAGACCCATGGCGAACCCAGGGGCCGGTCACTTATCGCCGATTTTGCCCTAAGGGTGCAAACGCAGCCTGCGGAAGCGTGCTGCTCGAGGTCTGACGGATCGACGGCCGACATCATGGGCAGCCGAGCGTTCTTTTCGACGCCTTGACGAGTTCTTCCTGGCTGTTCGTGGCGATATAGAGCCGCCCGTTTCCTTGGCCAAACATTGCACGTCGAGTGCGCTCTGGGCCGCCGTCCAGAAGGCTGTCATGCGGAAGCCGATAACGTGCACCGTCAGCCGCGCGCCCTCGTTCTTGAGCTTCTTGCCAAGGTCGCAAGGCGCGCCGCCACAGGTCTCCTCACCGTCGGTCAGAACCACGATGATTCCGGGCTTGGCTTTGTAGTCGAGCACGTCGGCCGCTTGCTCGACCGCCTCGGTCATGGGCGTCTTGCCAGCCGGGTTGAGACTATCGACCGTGTCCAGAATGGGCTGGGCGGCGTCGGCAGTCGGCTTCAAGTCGAGATTCACGTTGCATTGCTGATAGGGGCCGGGACCGTAGGTGATGAGCCCGATCTTCCGAAAATGGGTGACGCGCGGAAGCGCCTGGGCCAAAGCTTTCCGCACCTCGTCGATGCGCCGGATCTTCGCGCCGATACCCTCGGCAAGACTGCCCGCCATCGAACCAGATGCGTCAAAGACGATCATGGCGTCTTCGGTGCAGGGTACCACCTCGTCGGCGGCACGCCCCTCGAGCGGCAACAGGCAGACCGCCATGAGAACAAGGCAGCAGCGCCCGATAAAACCCATCCCAGTCATGAAATTCCCTCGCCCAGAAACTCGCGAGCCCGTGGCTGTCTATGGACCGACAGCGAACCCGGAAGACTTATCGGCCAAAAAGCGGCGCGAGTCCAAGGCCGACATCATCTCCAAGCCCGACATGATGGGGCAGCCGAGGGTTTGCTGGAAGGCTTTGACGAGGTCTTCCTCGTTCTGCGCCGAGATGTAGAGACCTCCGGTCTCCTTCGCGAGGCATTTGACGTCCAATACGCTCGTCTCGCCGGTCCAGGTGAAGTTCTTCATTTGGAAGCCGATGACGTGCACGGTGAGATTGCTGCTGGTCGCCGTGAGCTTCTTTCCCAAGGCGCAAGGATCGCGGTTGCACGTCTCCTCGCCATCCGTGAGAAGCACCACGACACCGGGCTTCCTCCGATGATCGAGTACGTCGGCCGCCTGCTCCACGGCTTCGGTCAAGGGCGTCTTGCCGGCCGGGTTCAGTCCTGAGACCACAGTCATGATGGGCTCGGCGGCATCGGCGATCGGCTTCAGGTCGAGGTGGACATTGCACTGCCGGTAGGGTCCCGGACCGTAGGTGATCAGGCCCACTTTGCGATATTGGGTGATGCTCGGCAGAACGCGCGAGAGCGCGCGGCGCACTTCGAAGATGCGCGGCTTCTCGGTCATGATGCCCTGACCGAGATTCCCCGCCATCGAGCCCGAGGCGTCGAAGACGATCATCGCATCTTCCGTGCACGGAGTTTTTTGGTCCTGCGCCGCGCCGGGATCCGTGGGCGCGGCAATCAGAACCGCAAGAAAGAGACTTGCGAGGAGGGTTCTACGCTGCAACTGCACTCTGACACCCTCCTCCCCGCAAGAAGCTTCTCATTCCGCCCTATGGGCGGCCGCGAGAAGGCGCCCGATCAGGAGACGCGCTATTCGCGGATATTGAAGGCGTATACGATCAGGATCACGCCCTGGATCAGTAGGAGCGCTCCGAAAACGATCGGAACGGCCACGGCCGCGGGGATTGGCGCACCGAGCAGGATAACGCCAATGATCAAATTCACCACGCCGAATATGAAGGAGCCGATCCCGCCGCCGGTAAACGACCCGATGATCCCGATGACACCGATCACGACGCCGAGGATGCCGAGCCACAGGACGATGGCCGTCGGCAAGATGATCGCGGAGAAGAGCGGGTGCCTGAGGACGATGATACCGGCCAGAATGCCCAAGACGCCGATGATGAGAGACCAGTACCAAGGCACGGTGTCGTCCACGAACACGCGCACCAGCTCAAGCACACCGATGAACAACCAATACAGACCAAGGAAGATCACAAGAGCGACCAGCGTTTCCGCGGGCCGGGTAATCAGCAAGAACCCGAACAGGATCGATGCGATCCCTTCGAGCAAGAACACCCACCAGATATCGGACTGACTCTTTGAGGCGGTCATACCAGCCATCTTCATTTCCTCCCTGAAGACATGTTGTTGCCGCAGGCCCCCGCCCGCGGAAAGTGCATAGAATTATAGCAACTCAGCCGTGTCGACGCCGGACGATAAGTGAATCCCCTTGAATTCCACCGCTTTATTCGCCTCCCGCACCCGGTGGTGAAGGCTGATATGTTCCACTATCTAAGAGAAGTGATTCTCTAGCGGCCGCCTTCGATCACGGGCCGGCCCGGGAGTGCCTTATGATCAAGCCCATCGTCCGCGTCCCTGCTCGATCTGGCGCTCGGATTCCGCCTCGCAAACGATGACCGCCGGCACGCGCGCGATCCCCGAAGAGACCGCGATCGCCTTTACGTTCAATACGGCGTCCTACGCGGTGATGATGGCGACCCCTCAGGATCTCGAAGACTTTGCGGTCGGCTTTGCCCTCACCGAAGGGATCGTGACGTCGCCGGACGCCATCGACACGGTCGAGATCATCGAGGACGACACCGGTATCGAGCTGCGTGTGTGGCTGAAAGCGAAGGACGCGGCCGAGTTCTTGGGGCGCCGCCGCAAGATCGCGGGTCCCACGGGCTGCGGTCTTTGTGGCGTCGAGAGCCTGAACGAAGCCATGCGGCCCCCTCCCGAGGTGGGCCAGGGTCAGGTGCTGACACCGAACGAGATCATGACGGCCGTGGCATCGCTTGCCACCCATCAGGAGATCAATCGCGAGACGCGCGCGGTCCACGCCGCGGGCTTTTGGGAGCCGGCACGCGGCCTCGTTGCCGTGCGCGAGGACGTAGGTCGTCACAATGCACTCGATAAGCTTGCCGGCGCCTGCGTGCGCAACGGCGGCAACGCGGCCCAAGGCATCGTCGTTCTGACGAGCCGGGTCTCCATCGAGATGATTCAGAAATCGGCCATGATCGGTGCGCCCCTTGTCGTTGCCGTGTCGGCGCCGACGGCCCTTGCCGTGCGCATGGCGGAGGCGTGCGGCATGACATTGGCCGCCGTCGCCCGGAAAGACGGGTTCGAAGTCTTCACCCACCCGCACCGCATCGCCGGTGCCTCGAAAAGCGACGTGGCCTAACAGGCGCGGCCCCCTGATTCCTAGGCACGCGCCGCCAAATCACGGGCGTAGTCGAGATCCTCCGACGTATTGATATTGAAGAACGGATCGACCTCGCTCCCGGCAATCGAGACAGGCGCGAAGGAAACTTCAGCGGCGCCTTCCTCCCGGACGAATTGGCTTGCCCTGCGCTCCCCGCGCGCCAAGGCGTCCGCAAGAGCATCCGCTATCCCCACGGGCCAGAGCCCGACAACGGGATGAAGCCCCACAGCCGAAACAGCGACCGCCATCGCGGCCGTGCCCTTCCCGTCCGCGAGGCGCGTCACAAGGTCCGCCGGGATGAAGGGCGTATCGCCGGGCACGGTCACGGCGAAAGCAACACCGGGACATTCGGCCCGCACCCAGGACAGCCCGGCCTCGATGCCGGCGAGCGGCCCGTGAAATCCCTCGAGCGTATCCGGTACGACAGGTAAGCCGAAGGCGGCGAAGCGGCCGGGGTCGCCGTTTGCGCTCAGGACCAGGGGCCCGACTTGCGGGGCAAGACGGTCGACGACCTCCGCCAGGACAGGCCTGTCAGACAGTGGAAGTAGGCTCTTGTCGCCGCCGCCCATGCGTCGCGACTGCCCTCCCGCGAAGGATGATTCCGGCGATCTCTTTCATCCGGGGACTTTAGAGCGGCAGAGGGGGCGCCGTCACCGTCCGCTTCGTTGCGCCGGTCGGAAGCAACATTAAGCAATAGACCCGCCGATTGTTGTCCCAGGCAGGGCGAAGCTCTGCCACAATGCAGCCCTATAGGGCGGACCGGGGGACCTTAAGGAGCTGCGTCATGAAATTCCTGACTACGAGTCTGTTTGCTGCCTTCCTCGCGTTTGGCCCATCCTTGTCCGCGTCGTCGCCCGCAGAGGCGGCCTCGGGCCAGGAGATCGAGGACGACGTCAACGACACGCTGCATCGCTTCGTCGATCGGATCGGCGGGGCCAAGCCGCTTGCCAACAAGGCCGTGGGCATTCTGGTGTTCCCGTCGGTCGTCAAGGCCGGCTTCGGCATTGGCGGCGAATACGGCGAAGGCATGCTGATCGTCGATCAGCAGCCGGCCGGCTACTACAATCTGGTCGGAGCGTCGTTCGGCTTTCAGCTCGGCGTGCAGGAACGCTCGGTCATCATCATGTTCATGACCCAGGATGCGCTCGATCAGTTCTACAGCCTCTCAGGCTTCAAGATCGGCGTGGATGCCTCGGTGGCGATCATCACGTTGGGCGCCGGCGGATCCATCGACACCGACAAGATCACGCAGCCCGTCATCGGTTTCGTGCTCGATCCGAAGGGCCTCATGTACAACCTGACGCTCGAAGGCTCGAAGATCACCAAGATCGACCGTTAAGCCCGCGCGACAGCTGGTACGTTCTAGCGCACGCATGCAATTGTCTTGTCACAAGCGGACCCTACACACGTAGGATGCTGTCACAACGCGCTTGCAGACTTCAAAAACGTTACGGGAGGAATTGATGGCTGACACAGATTGGAGCGAAGACGTCAAAAAATACGTGCCGGATGCCGACGACAACGCAATCGCCGGGATCGTTCGTCACTGCGGCATTGCGCTGCAAAGCCGGGACGCATCGCTCGTCTCTTTCACCGACAAGTCGGAGCTCGAGCGCGTGCGCGAGAAGTTCCTGAAGAAGAAGCTCGGCCTTACCATGTCGGACGCGGAGCTCGATGGCGCCATTGCGACGGTCGGCGACAAGCTGAAGGACGTCCGCAACAAGAACCGGGTGACAGTCTGCTACCTGCTGGCCGACCACTTCGGAAAGCTCTCCGACTTCGCCTAGCACCGCACCTCGTTCGGACCACCCGCACCGGAATATATCTGGATAGAGACAGCCCCATGGTCCCGGAGCAGCAATGCTCCGGCGACTTGGCCCTGCGCTATGCGCCAAGCGCAACGGCCCTTGTTGCTAGCGGGGGGGCTCGGCGTTCGGATTCTGTTGAGGTTTCGCGGCCGCGTCCTGCTCCGCGCTCAGCGGCCCCAATTGGAAGGCCGACATCGGCACCTCGACCGCGCAGCCCGCAACAGACAACGAGACAAGAGTAGCGGTGGCGAATAGGGCAATCTGTTTCATGATCGCAACGTACAAATTTGAGGTTTCGGAATGGCTTCCACTATAGGTAAGCGCGAATTGTCATAAAACCAGGGCAATAATCGGGTGAAACCGGCGTCTCGGTTAGAAAAGTATGAACGGCGCCTCGACGCGATCGGCACTCCCGAACTACGGGCAGTCCCCGCGCTCCCCCAACACACCGTCGACGGCAATGTTCCATGCCCGGGGCACATTCGACAATTCCTGCGGGACCGGCCGCAGGACCGACGTGGACGAACAATCCGCCAGCTGGCTCCCGCCCTTGGCCATGGCGGCGATCAGGTCCACCGACAGCGCGCCAATCCTGGGACGTAATTCGGCGACGAGGTCCGATGCCCCGTTCACGTGGGCGACCGCCTGTTGCCGCCACAGATCAAAATAGTAGCGCTGCACGGTCTTAGCAGCCTCCATCTGGGCCACGATGAAGCGCTGCGCGGTCTTCGGGTCGAGCCCAGCAGCACGCGACCGCGCCATGGCGGCCTTGAGGACATTCGCTTCGCGAACCGGATCATCGATCGAAAGCTTGTTGTTCCACTTGTAGGCGGCGACCTGCTCCATCAGGGCCAACCGCTCGATCATGAGCCTTCGGAGCACCGCCACCTCATTTGCCGTGTCGGCGCGGCCGGTGAGAGGCGGCAACGCCAAGATGATGAGTAAAGCCAAAACCGCATGGCGCAAGTGATCTGTCTCCGTCATATGTGCCGGGGCTCCGAAGCGGCTATAAAGACCTGCCAAGAGCCTTGGACCACAAAACCTCGAACCGACACTAGCAGCACCGAAGGCCCCGAAGGATATGCCCACTTCCATACAATTCGCACCGTCCCGCTTTCGCAGCGCCATCCTTGGTTTCCTCGGATGCGCTCTCGCAGCCGGAAGCCTATCGGCACCCGCGGCCGCCGATCCCCTGCTCGACGAAACGGTTGAGTTCACCGGCACGGTCCTGTTCCTGCAGACCAAGGTCCCGGGTCTGGTGATCGGTGCGGTCCGGAACGGTGAGACATCCATTCAAGGCTTCGGCGAGCGCATCGACGGCGGCAAGGAACCCGACGGCGACACGGTGCTGCGGATCGGATCGATCACCAAGCCTTCACGGGACAGGTCCTGGCCTCGCTCGCGGCCGATGGGACGGTGTCACTGACTCAGCGGCTGGGGTCGCTCGCCCCCGATCTCGGCACTGGCAAGGACCCGAACACATCGAAGATCCGGCTCATCGACATCGCGACCCAGTCCGCAGGTCTGCCCCGCGAAGTCCCGCATAAACCGGGCCCGGTCGGCGATCCGTTCGCTCCGATCACGCGCAAGGCCTTCGCCGGCTGGCTCGGTGAAAACGACCTGCTCTACCCGCCAGGCACGGGAATCCTCTACTCGAATTTTGCTTTTGACCTTCTCGCCATCGGCCTGTCGGAAGCGGCCGAGACGCCCTACCCGGAAATCCTCGCCAAACACATCACCGGCCCGCTCGGCATGAACGACACGGTCTTCGAGCTGTCGGACGACCAGCGCAAACGGCTGATGGAGGGACACGGCTTCGACGGCAAGGCACTGCGTGACGTGCCGACGGGAGACGTCATCGTCGGCTCCGGCGGCCTGTATTCCACGCCGAAAGACCTGCTGCGCTGGATGCAGTGGCACTTGGACCGGCTCAGCGAAAAGGACGCTGAAGTCAGGATGCTCGATCACGCGGCCTATCTTGTCCGCGACAATCTCAATCCCGTGTCCGGCATGGACGAGTCCGGCCACATGGACGCCATGAGCCTGGGCTGGGTGGTGATGATGCCCGAGGGCGACCGTCCGCTGATCCTGCAAAAGGCCGGCGGTCTGCAAGGCACGTTTTCCTACATCGCCTTCGCGCCGACGCGGGGCGTCGCCGCCTTCGTCGCCATCAACCAGTTCGACTTCGGCGCCGCCATGCTCATGGCCGAAGTGGTGAACGAGATGATCACCTCGCTCGCCCCGCGCTAAGCTGTTCCGTATGCCTCATTTTTTTTCGCGGGCCGGTTTCGAGCAATGAAACGTTAAAGGTATCGTTGTGTAGTCGTTTCCCTACATCTTGGAGGCCATGGGCCATGGGCACCCTGCTCACGACGTTCCTCAAGAACGAGTCCGGCGCCAGCGCGATAGAGTACGGCCTGGTCGCTGCCGGTATCGCCGTGGCCATCAGCACATCGATGTCGTTGGTCTCCTGCTCGCTGCTCGACGTCTTCCAGACGGTTTCCGGCAAGATGACGATGAAATAGGGCCGGCGCGGCGGGGCCCTGAAAAGCGGCAAGCGTTCACCCTTGAAACTGGTCCCTCGCATCCCAGATAAAGTTCTGTAACAAACGCTACAATTTGCGCGCCGCTCGCCTGGGCGGCATATCCCCACGAGAGGTCCCATGGGTTTGCTGGTTGACGGCGTCTGGCATGACGCCTGGTACGATACGAAGGAACACGGCGGACGGTTCGTCCGGTCCAAGGCCCAATTCCGCGAACTGGGTACGCCCGACGGCGCGCCGGGTCGCAGCGGCCAAGGCGGCTTCAAGGCCGAGCCGGGCCGCTATCACCTTTACGTCTCCTACGCCTGCCCTTGGGCCCATCGGACGCTGATCTATCGCACCCTCAAAGGTCTCGACGACATGATCGACGTGTCGGTCGTACATTGGTTCATGGGCGACAAGGGCTGGACGTTCCAGCCGGACGACGACGGAATCGTCGGTGATCGTCTGTTCCAGTCGCAGTACTACTACGAGATCTACCTGAAGGCGGATCCCAACTACTCAGGCCGCGTCACAGTGCCCGTTCTCTGGGACAAGGAAACCGGCACGATCGTCTCGAACGAGTCCTCCGAGATCATCCGCATGTTCAACAGCGCCTTCGACGGTGTCGGCGCCAAGCCGGGCGACTACTATCCGGAAGAACTGCGCGGCGAGATCGATGCCTTGAACAACCGTATCTACGACACGGTGAACAATGGCGTGTACAGAGCCGGGTTCGCCACGTCTCAGGAAGCCTATGAAGAGGCGGTCTACCCGCTGTTCGAGACCTTGGACTGGCTCGAGCAGCGCCTGCAGGCGCAGCGCTACCTCACGGGAGACCGGATCACCGAAGCCGACTGGCGCTTGTTCACGACCTTGATGCGCTTCGATGCCGTCTATCACGGCCACTTCAAATGCAATTTGAAACGCCTCGCCGACTATGAGGCGCTGTCGGCCTATGTGCGCGACCTCTATCAGCAACCCGGCGTGGCCGGCACACTGAACTTCGTGCACAATCGCCGGCACTATTACGAGAGCCATAGCACCATCAATCCGTCCGGTGTCGTCGCCATCGGGCCCGAGCTCGACTTCGATGCACCGCACGACCGCGCAAGGCTCGTAGCCTGACTCTCTCGGCCTGACGCTCGCAGCCCGAGGTTTGTCAGGAAACGTCCGTTACCGGATCGATGACGAGCAGCAGCCGGGTCTCTCCCGACCCGGAGATCGGCGGCGAGCGATGGACGATGCCGGTCCCCTCGCTGGAGGGCCAAAGCGCGCCGCGGAACAGACCGACGGCGCCTGTCGGGAGTTCGTGGATGACACTCGGATCGGCACCTGAGCAGGCACGCCCGTATTGCGTGCCACGGCCCCGATAGGTGCAAAGCAAGCGCGCCGCGACATTGTCGAGATGGAATTTGCGGCAGGCATTGTCACCGATCACGTCGAGGCGAAGCCGCACCGCTTTCGTCTTCATGATCCAGCCGAAATGACCTGCAAGCTCGGCGGCATCGCGCGCAAGCCTCGCTCGGCCGTCACTTGCGGGCACGCCCTGTTCGTCGAAGAGCGAACACAACGCGTCGTGCACTGCATTCGGAGACACGACAATTCGAACGTCCGGCAGCGAGTCCGGCTCAAGCGCATCGATCCAGGCTTGGAAGTCGGAAGGCAACTCACGCCGCCAGATCGCGGCGGCGCAACCGGGAGACCGGATCTCGTCCAGGACGCCCGCCCCGGCCTGATCGACGACGCGGCATGCCGCCGCCGGCACCCCATTGCCGACCATGCCCCCGCGCGCGTCCACCATTTTTGCCGGACCTGAGGCTTCGGACCGATCCTCATGCAGATCGGACTGCGCCTTCTCTCCAAGGCGTCTCTCCCTCAGCACGCCAACCGCATCGGCGGCTTGTCCATCCATGACCACTCCTCAACTATAATGTTATAACATTACTTCCATAGGGGAGCGGATCGTTGGCTGTCAAGCAGCCGAGGGCCTCTCGCTGCTCGAAGCCTCAGTCGTTTGGGGGGCTTCAGAGACGGGTATGGAGCGATGCGCTCCCGCTCGTCCGCGAACGCCACGTGGGGGAATCAGGACGCAAAGCAGCGCCGCCATCCAATGCCCGCGCCGGGCGCGGAATGACGATCCCAGATTTCGATCTACGCACGAGACAACAGGGAGCGCGGCCAGCGCGGCCGCGTCCCCTCAATAACATCGGATCAGCCGATGAGCCGCTGGATCAAATTGACCACGACCAGCAGGATGATCGCACCGAGCGCCGCCGAGACGATTGCGCCGATGACACCGCCGGCGATAGCCAACCGGAGGCCCAGTCTCGGAAACAGCCAGCCCGCGATGAACGCGCCCGCGATACCGATGATGATGTTCCACAACAGGCCGAAGCCTGCGCCCTCGACGATGACGCCGGCCAGCCAGCCAGCGATTGCGCCGATAATCAGGGTTACGAGAATGCCGACGAGATCCATGAGTTTCCTCCCCGTATTGGTGCAGGATCGTTGCCCAGCACGCTCTAAAATAGCAGGGCCGCGGGCCTCCGGCACGCGTAAACGAAAACGGCGAACAGCCTATCGAAACAGATCGCGCGGAGCCGCAGACGATAGAAGATTGCTATCAGGATCGCTTCCCGCCGCCCCTTGAACTATGCCTCGTGCCCCTTAGGTCTATCAGTGAACGCAATCGTTGAGCCCCATGGTCAACGCGCGGAGCAGCCAAAGCTGCTTCGAACGCGCGTTTCAGCTGTCCAGCCGCGTCAAGTAACTCTGGCGGCAAGGTTTGAATTGCCCGAACGGACCACAGTCTCGTTTGGCGTCTGAGAGCCGCGGGCCTGTTCCGGCCCCTCCCTGGTGCTCAGGACGAAATCGCATTGCGACCGAAACTTCGAAGCCGACCGGGCGTTGTCGCGGCTCGCATTCTCGCATGCGCGGAGGCGGCCGCATCGCCCGCGAGGTCACAACCGAAAGGAGGACGATATGCATAGAGACGAGAAAACAGGGACTCCGGTCCTGAGCTCGACAGAAGCGCGACAGGCTGAGCGTGTCGGATTGATCTGGGTGCTCATCGCCTCGTTGGCCTTCCTGGCAATCATCGCCGTCGCCGTTGGAGCCTTCATGCAGTAACGCGCCAACCTAACAGCGACGCGCGCTTAGGCCTTCGTCGAGGCCGCCAGCGGCCGACGTATGCGGGCCCAGTCGGACAGCCCAGTGAAGCGGCCCTTGCCGCCCCGGTCGCCCCGCCGCGACCATCAATCGGCCGCCAAAAGTTTTCGGGTGAGGCGTCTGTTGCGCTAAACTCTAGCCGTGTCCCTTCGGCCGTTCCGGAAAGCTCACCGCTGACCCATGACCATCATTCCCATCCGTTACGTCGAACCCGTCTACCGCCCGCCGAGCGAAGCGGATTCGTTGATCCTGCCTCTGACGGACGGCTGTTCCTGGAACCGGTGCACATTCTGCGAAATGTACACCGCTCCGCAGAAGCGCTTCCGTCCCCGCAGCGAGGAGGAAGTGCTCGAAAACATCCGGCGCTGCAGCGAAGAACTTGGCGACGGCGTCGAGCGCGTTTTCCTTGCCGACGGCGATGCGTTGACGCTTTCAACCCGTCGCCTCGTGACCGTCCTCGAGGCGATCCGCCACGACATGCCTGGCGTACGCCGCGTGTCGAGCTATTGCCTGCCGCGCAATTTGCGGAAGAAGTCGGCGGCGGAGTTGCGGGAGCTGGCGGAGCTTGGCCTGTCGCTTGTCTATGTCGGGGCGGAATCCGGAGACGACGAAGTCCTGGCGCGGGTCAACAAGGGGGAAACCTTCGAGACGACGCGCGAGGCGCTCGACAAGTTGCAGGAGGCGGGGATCAAACGCTCGGTGATGATCCTCAACGGGCTCGGCGGCGAGGCGCTGTCGCGTCAGCATGCGCTGAACTCGGCGGCGCTGATGAACGCAGTACAACCAGAGTATCTCGCCACGCTTGTCGTGAGCTTCCCGCAAGGCGAGACGCGGCTGCGCGAAAATTTCCCCGACTTCGAGCCGCTTAGCGTGCTGAGCCTGATGCGGGAAATGGAGCTGTTGCTCTCCGAGCTGGAGCTGAGACGGACCATATTCCGCAGCGACCACGCCTCGAATTGGCTGATCCTGAAAGGGACGCTGGGAACGGACAAGCCGCGGCTGCTGCAGGAATTGCGGGCGGCCATAGCTGCGCCTGAAGCGGCTCCCTTAAGGCCAGATTGGGCGCGCGGCCTATAGTGTCGTAGAAATTTCAGCCCATGCTGGAGCGACGGCCTGACATGCGCCAATTCCCGCCAGAGCGGATTGTCTGCCTGACCGAGGAGACGGTCGAGACGCTTTACCTTCTTGGCGAGCAGGATCGCATCGTGGGCGTGTCCGGCTACGCGGTGCGCCCCAAACAGGTGCGCCGCGAAAAGCCGCGCGTCTCGGCCTTCACCTCGGCCGATATTCCGAAGATCCTTGCGCTCGATCCGGATCTGGTTTTGACATTCTCCGATCTTCAGGCGGAGATCGCCGCAGCGTTGATCAAGGCTGGGGTGGCCGTGCATGCCTTCAATCACAGGGATGTCGCCGGAATCCTGGCCATGATCCGGACCCTCGGCGCTCTGGTCGGTGCGACGGACAAGGCGGACTGTCTTGCCCGGCAATACGAGCATCGCCTCAACGAGGTCGCTAAAGGCGCTCAAACTGCGGTCAAAGCGAAGGTGTATTTCGAGGAGTGGGACGATCCCATGATTAGCGGCATTGGCTGGGTATCCGAACTGATCGAGATCGCCGGCGGAGAGGATGTCTTTCCAGAACTCAGGGCAAGACAAGCTGCCAAGGATCGAATCGTCGCGCCGCAAGACGTTATCGGCGCGGCGCCGGACGTCATCCTCGCCTCTTGGTGCGGCAAGAAAGTCGTGCCGGATAAAATCAAGCAGCGTGCGGGCTGGAGCGCGATCCCGGCCGTGCGGAACAACCGCATCGTTGAAATCAAATCGCCGCTCATTCTCCAGCCTGGCCCCGCGGCGCTGACGGACGGCCTCGATGCCATACTCGCCGCGCTGGGTAACGGCAACAGCACCACTGCGCCGGTAGCGAGGCCAGGTCTATAAATGAAGCGAAAAGTTCTCGTCATCGGGATCGGCGCGGGGAACCCCGACCACCTGACCGTGCAGGCCATCGATGCGCTGAATCGGGCCAGCGTTTTTTTCATTCCCGACAAGGGCGCCGAGAAGAGCGACCTCGCGCAGCTCAGACGCGAGATTATCGAACGCTTCGTTACGCGCACGAACTATCAGGTCGTCGGCTTCGACAACCCGGTTCGTGATAGCGCGACCCCGAGCTACCGCCAAGGCGTCAGCGACTGGCACGACGCGGTGGAAGACGTCTACAAAACCTTGTTGGCGGAGAGACTGAACGACGGCGAGTGCGGCGCCTTTCTCGCTTGGGGGGACCCTGGCCTCTATGACAGCATCCTGCGCATCTTGGAGAGGATTCGCGCGCGGGGTGATATCGAGCTCGAATATGAGGTCGTTCCCGGGATCAGCAGCGTCCAGGCCTTGGCTGCGGCCCACAGGATTCCCATCAACCGTATTGGCGAATCCATCATGATCACCACCGGGCGCAAACTGAAAGAGGGCTTTCCCGAGAATGCGGACAGCGTCATCGTGATGCTCGATGGCCAAGCTGCCTTCAAGAACGTCGACGGCGATATGGAAATCTTCTGGGGCGCCTATATCGGCACCCCCGACGAGATCCTCGTTTCCGGCAAGCTGAGCGACGTGCTCGACGAGATTGAACGTGTCAGGCACGAAGCCCGGTCGAAGAAGGGCTGGATCATGGACACGTATCTCTTGCGAAAGCCGCAAGCGCGTTGATTGGGACCGGCGATTCATCACCGCCGGCCCCTCATTCTTCGCAGCCTACTCGGCAGCGGCGGTCAGTTGCGGGGGCAGTTCCGGCTTTGCGCTTGGCGCACCGGAGTCCCTCTTAGCTTTGACACCTAGCGGGGGTGTCACAGAACCACGACGCGGCGGGGGATGGGGACGCTTCGCCAGGCCGTCAATTATTCGAAAAAGAGGGAGCGTGAACCAGGAAGCCTTTAGGTCCGCTTCTGGCACGCAGCGGAGTCTGCAAGGGGGCTCGAACGAGGTCCGCTATCGGAGTGAAGCAGACCCTCTTCTCCATCGGGTCGACTGACGCCCATTTGTGAGGACACGGCGCGGCAAAGACCACGGCAATTTGCTTTCGCTGCGTCGCAGTCTGATCCTGCAAACGCAACACGCGGCATAAGCCTATCTGATTGATCTAAGTGGTAGCGGAGGACCGGTTTGGTCACTCCCCCCTAGCCCTGTTTTCCTTGGAATTCAACGCCTCCCCTCCCTCCCTTAGTGACGAAAGGGACCAGGCTGCCTCAAAACCCGATGTCCACTACGTGCCAAGAGCTGCCGCATTGCGGAGGTTCACCTCCCAAAGTCCAGCGAGCTCGAGTTGTCGCCGTCCACGCGTTGCGCGCCATCCGTCCACTTGCTCATCATGGCCATGAGAGTGACCGGCGTGATGGGCTTTGGCAGATGATCGCTCATACCGGCCCGCCTGCACGTCTCCCATTGTGAGGCGAGCGCTTGTGCCGTCATGGCAATGATCGGAAGGTCCGCAGATTGGCAAGCTCCTAGCACGGCGCGCTAATGAGGCTTTTGCTCTTCCAACCTCTTCTCCGCCATCTCTTTGAGGGTGTTGAGCATCTTTCCCAGGCTTTTCGCCAGGTCGACGGCGGCGGCCGGGGACAAGGCAAGCCTTGACGTGACGTGGACATTCGCCCCCGCCGCGCCCCCGTCCGGATTGCCGGTAGGAAGAACGCGCGCCACGCCAAACGTCAGGCTTACGCAAGCACCGTCGAAGGCCGCGCTAATGAGCTTGTTGGCGTAGATCTCCTTCGCCGATGGATCGTCCACTATTTGAGCTGCCGGCCTGTCCGTCATGGCAGAAACCTCCCAGATTTTTCAGGGCCTCTTTTTCCCAACCGAAGCCGTCTCACCGTTCGGGCGCAGCGCGCGTCGGCACGCTCGCTTGCAAGCGCGGGAGAAAATCCCACAGGTCCCGGTTGAGGTCGCGCAGATCGTGAATCGCAGCTGACATTTCGTCGATACGCGCCTGGTCGACTTTCCGGGTCTCCCCGAACTTGAACTGGCCTCGCCGCTCCACGATGCGCAAAGACTGCGTGTGCGTTATGTCGCCTTGCGCGTTGAGCATGAACATCGCGTGGTTGAACTCGTTGCGCAGCCGCGTGGCTACCGTAAACCGCTCGATCAAGCCATCGAGTTCGTCGCGGACTTCGGTTTGACCAATTCGGATAAGCGCCAGTCGCTGTATCAGATCAAGTCTCGCCCGCGTGGTGTTGAGCGTCGAGAACACGATTGCCGCCGATACTTCGTCCGTGTCGAGCAGAAGCATCAGCACATAGATGAACATGCTCTCGTTGTTGGACCAGCTGAACGAGAGATTCCCGATCAGAGCGAGAAGCATTGTCCGGCGGTCGGCGGATTCGAGTGCAGCCGTCTCGATTGATTCAAAGTCGGGCTTGGGTGGCAATCGTGAAATCATGGGGAAGACTCGCAATTGATCGATGAACGCGCGAAAATAGCGATCCAACGCCAGTGTCGATCCCCTTCTGACGAGGGGTGATGCCATGTTTGGACTCTTGAAAGTCCGCCGCGCACGCAAGGCAACCGTCGCTTTGATCTCACCTTTCGTCGAGGAGAGTCAGAGACGATTCTCCTCGACACTGACGGAACAAGCTTGGCTAGACCCCTACATGGTCGGCTTCATGAGCATGTTGATCTCCTTGGCCGCCGAATACACAACCGGCCGCCTCGATTCTCAAAGCGCGGGCCTCGTTCAGCTCGAAGCGTGGCAGGACGTGACAGGATTCCCGAGTCATTTGATCGGAGAAGAGATCTGCCTACTCAGCAGCGGACACGACCGAAAATTCAGTCACGGCTGTCTCAACGCCAGCCGCTTCATGGAAGAACTGACGCGTCCCGCGTCTACCCATCCCGATCACCTTCCACCTGGCTCTCGGGTACACGGCCTCAACTACGATCGGTCCGCAGCAATGGCGCTTTGGTCGGACCTGTTTGATGGCCACATCGAGTCGTTCGATCGGGATCCAGATCTGCCACCATAGGACAAACGTTTCCCACCTGACGCCAGTCGCCACTGCCGATCTTGGGAGGCGCATTTATCAGTGCCTTCCTCAACCGATGCACTGGCAACCCAGAACCCCCGAACGACATACGCGTTGTCGTCTGAGTTCACGGGTGCCGTCGATGTCTTTGGGAGCACCGGCGGTGCAATTTTGGAGAAGGCAGCAAGAAACTCTGTCGCCAGCTGACGACTGCCATTCTCTCTTAAAATAGTCAAAAAACTTTCGAGCTGACGCTCTCGCGGCGTTTGACCCGCAATATCCCTTGGGCGCGACATGTGACGCAACTCCTCACGCAACTGTACGCCATGACGACCATCGGGGCTTACGCTTCCGACCCTACCCTACAACCTTAAGTCTATGCTAACAGCACCCTTAAATGTTTAAACTTTTTGTGACGATTCTGTGGCGGCTGCCGTGACGGTCAGTCTCCGCCCGTAACAAAAATGGCAAAGCCGGGACATCTTGAAGGCAGCGAAGGAAATCACCTTCTTGTGAACGGCGCAGGTCTACTGGCTCCGATGCCTGAGGCGGAGCTTCTGCTCTAAAATTCGCAACCGCGAAAGCATTGCCGTCGCGGTCTTGGCGGTGACGCCCAATATCTGCGCCGCTTTGTAGGACGTCAGGGTCGGCCCCAGAGCACGGCTGAGCATGATGAGCTGCAGCCACTTATGCATGGGGACCTTGCTGTCCTGAAAGATCGTTCCGAGTTTGACCGTGAAGGGTCGCCGGCAGTCGTAGCATTTGTATGTATGGATGCGGGTGCTCGCCCCGTTCAGACGCCCAATCCGGCGGTTGCTGCCGCAATGAGGGCAAACAGGCCCGTCCGGCCAGATTCGTCGCTCGACGAACTCATAGGCCGCCTCTTCATCGCGGAATGTGCCGAGGTCTAGTGTATCTCGCCTCTTCATATGTGTGCCCGACGCCAGCGACATCGCTCGCGATCCTCTAGCTAGACCACCTGATGGACACCACCGTGGGCTACGCCACCCCGGCGAAGCTACCGTGGGTCCGCTTTGGGCTCAACAGTAGAAGTGGGTACGCATTGTATAAAGGATGGTACGCTTAATATTAGTTGCGGACAACCGGCGCTCACCAGAAATTTCAATACAGTAATGAAGATCACATGTCTTAGGTACGGCTCGGAATACGGTTAATTTATGTAGCGATTCCAGAAGTATATGCTGGGTATGGATTAGTCACTACTTGGTATGCATAAAATCATTGCGATTAGTACTTCGTCTCCGCCTAATAACGGACACTTGATCGGCGCGTTCCGGTCAAGAAGCAAAAGGAAGGAGGCAAACACCCGGAAGAGCAATCCCGTTACCACAGGCGGCAGATTGACGGTGTGTCTTGGCGCAAGCGAGCCGTCCCGCAATCCGGGCCGCAATTGATAAACCGAAACTGGACGCAATCGCATATGCGTTGCTCGCCGACGCAGAAGATCAGCGAGTTTCTCAGCCGCGATGCGTCCCTTGTATGACCAAGGAGACCATCATGGGCTACCGTCCCTACGACCCCAAGCACGACCCTGATCAGGACCAGAAGCAAGATCAGGATCAGAAACAGGATCAGGACCAGAAGCAAGATCAGCTTCAGGGCCAGGCTCAAGGCCAAGCGCAAGGCCAGGCTCAACTAGCGGTCCAGGCTCTCTACCAGGAAAGCGACAGCAAGAACGAAAACGACAATAAGAACGAGAATGAGAACAAGAACGAGGTAGAGAACAAGGTAGAAAACGACGTCGACAATAAGGTCGAAAACGAAGTCGAGAACAAGATCGAGAACGAGGTCAAGAACGAGGTCAAGACTGAAGTCGAGACCAAGGTCGACGTGGATGTCGACATTGACTTAGACCTTGACAGCTTGCCGACTGACGACGACCTGATCGACATCGAGCACTTCAACGCGCAGGACAACGAAGGCATCGTCCAAGCTCTTGCTAACGACGTCTGGCAAGACGTTTCCGGCACGGGCAACGACAACGCCTTCAATATCCAGCAGGTCAACTCGCTCGTTGACAATGACAAGGTGGAGCGCGCTGAAGTCAGCTACGATGGCGGCGGCGGTGGTGACAGCAAGGGCGATCCCAAGTGGGATTGGGGTCATCACGACTCCGACGGCGGCGCCGGCTTCAGTCAGTCGGCCTACGCACATGGCGGCGACGCCAAGATGGACGACGTCACGGCCGAGAGCGAGATCGGCAACATCAGTGATGCCGCTACGGCGTCTGCTGATGGAATCGCGAGCAACGAAGCGTTCACCCAGAACATCGTTCAGGGTGCCAACATCCAGTTCAACTCAAATGAGATCTCGGTTGTTGGTGACGACGCAACGGACGCGATCCTGTAACCAAACCAACGAGCCCGCGCGGACACACCGCGCGGGCTTTCTCAATTAGAAGCGGCATCAGCGGGGATACTTGGAGAGAGGCGCCAAGAGCCGAGCCGAGAGAAGTTCGGCGTGGAGGCATAGATGGGCACCGGTGCTACCGAGATCATCCGCCTGTTCGCAGGTCACTTCCACCTCAGCAATGAGACGGGCCGGCTACGCGAGTCCTACGATGAGTTCATGGCTCATCGGGCGCGCGGGGATTTCGATCCGGGCGGTCACGACGCAGTCCACAAGCGCCCGACCTCGATGAATTCCATACATTCTCTCGATTTGTCGATCCTTACTCGGAACCACCTAGCCTGATCGGCTACGGCCCGCTATCGGCGGACCCGTTGCGATCCGAGGCGCGTCCCCTGGACATCAACCCGATCATCGACAATGCACTCCCTCACGAGCTGGCCGCGCCTGGCGCACCGCTCTTGATCGCCGCCCCTACACTTCTGCAGATCGAGATCGGGTCCGGTGAACTGGCAATCCACGTCACGTACGATACCGGCGGGGACCAGCACCTGATTCAAGTCCAACAACTCAACGTCATGTGGGACAACGACATCGCGATCCCCGAGGGGTGGTCGGCGGAAGCTCTCCAGGCGCTTCAGTTCCGCGATGTCGCAGAAACGCTTCAGGATCTCCATGACCAGGCCGCGCCGCGGCGCCTCCAGAATTTTCCGACGCCTCCTTCAACACAGGGTCACTCATATCGTTCGCCGGCGAATACGATGCCGAATGGGAAACCTTGGGCGAAACGACCAGGAGCGACGTCGAGCCGGGTGTCTACGTAAACGGCGAACTACAGCCCGAAGACGCAGAGTTGCCGGTGTTTCCGGTTGGGCTTGGCGACGACAGGGAGACCGAAAGCCCCTATCCGACGGACGTCCCCGGACAGATCTTGACGGCGGGCTCGAACCTCGCCGCCAACGTCGCGGGCATTTTCGATATCAATCATGGGATCGGCACCCTTGTCGTCGTCGGCGACTACTTCAGGACCGACGCCATCGTTCAGCTCAATCTCTATGTCGACGACGACGACATCACATATGCTGGCGACGGCGTTTTCCAGATCGAGGGCGATGGCAACGAGGCCTTCAACATCGCCACGTTTCTCGACACGGACGCAGGAGTTCCGAGCTTTGCTGGGAGCAATATCTTTCCCGGAATCGACTGGTACGTCGATGTGCTCGACGGCGACCTCTATGACGTCAGCGTGGTATCGCAGGCGAACTGGCTATACGACAACGACGTCTCGGTTCAGGACAACTACCTGACCAACTATCAGCTCCTCATGGGAGCCAACGAGCAAGGCAACTTCACCGAGATCATAACCATCGGTGAAAATTACGACTTGGTTATCGTCCTCGGCGACTACCACGAGCTCAACCTCATCTATCAGAAGAATATCCTGCTCGACCCGGACACGCTCAAAGTGCTCGGCTACGACGACGCCTTCGGGGACGGCGATGGTCTGACTGACCCTTCCATCACGACCGGCGCGAACTGGCTGCAGAACGAGGCATTGATCGAGCAATGGGGAACCCAGTCCTACCAGGAGCTCACGCCCGCCTGGGAGGCCTTGATCGCGCAGCTGAATGCCGGTGACACCGAATTGGATCCTTCGGTCGGCGTCGGCATCCCCAATTTCGGCGATCCTGCGTTCAACATCCTGCTGATCACCGGTGACGTCTATGACATCAATGCCATCGAGCAGGAGAACGTTGTTGCCGATGCCGATGTCGCACTCCAGCTGCTGCCCGCCGCGGCCGCGGATGCGGACCCGGTCATGCAGGTTGCATCCACCGGGGAGAACGCCCTCGGGAACTTCGCCACCATCGTTCACACCGGTCCGGCGGCTGACTACTACGTCGGCGGAGACTTCTACGAGGATGAATTGCTCATCCAAACCGAACTGATCGCGAGCAACGACGACACGGTCACGGGCTCAGATCCGGACGTTTTGGCGAACGAACTCGTCGCCTTTACCTCGCCTCCCGAGGAAGACGGTCACGACGAGGACGTCGTGGCCGTTCCTGTTCACGACTCAGCTCATTCGGACGTTCTCGGCAATGTCCTTACGTAAAAAAGGATCAGGGGCACAGTAGAGCATGGCCGACGACAACCGAAATCCGCTCCGAAACGGGGGCACGAACGGTTCCGAGACCGAGGATGCCCCGGGTCTCGACCCGGCGCCGGCGGACGTCGAGTCGGAGACCACGGCAGAGGCCACTGCCGGCAACGGTAAGGGTAACGGCAAGGGGGCTGCGCTCGGCAACATCTTTGACGGCATCAAGCCCGGCTCGCGCGCAAATGGTGCGAACGGGGCCAATGGTGCAAACGGGGCCAACGGTCATGGCGCGAATGGCAGTGCCGCGCTCGGCGGACGCGTTTCCAGCTTGGATTTCCGCGGCGTCCTCACGAAGGGCCTCGCCAGCTGCCGGCGCAATCTCGCAACCGTCGCGGTGTTCTCGTTTGTCGTGAACCTGCTTGTGCTGGCCATCCCTGTCTATCTTTTCAATCTATCCGATCGCGTACTCACCAGCCAAAGCATGGACACGCTCGTCATGCTGACGATCGTCGTCGTTGGCGCGATCGGGGCGCACGTTCTATTGGACTTGGCGCGCCGTACCATCCTCATGCGCGTCGCGGTCGATCTGGAAAGCAATCTCGGCGCGCCGGTCTTGAGCGCCGCAGCCCGGTCCTCGCAGAACGGGTCTAGCCGAGAGTTTCAGATTCTGTCGGAACTCCAGCACCTGCGCAGCTTCATCACCGGCCCAGTGCTCCTCACAATGCTCGATATGCCGGTGGTGCCGATCTATCTCGTCGTCGTTTTTCTTGTTCATCCCCATCTTGGTTTCATCGTCCTGGGGACCGGCATCCTCTTGCTCATACTTGCACTCCTGAACCAGAAGTTCACGGCGGTGCATTTCGCCCGCGCAAACGCATTCGGCACGCGGGCCAACTTACAGGCCGACGCCATGGCGCGGAACGCGCAGGTGATGAACGCCATGGGGATGGTGCCCGAGGGCGTCCTGATCTGGGGCGGCGAGACGGCAGAGTCTCTAAAGTCTCAAGTGTCCGCGCAGGATCGCAATATTTGGCTGACCGCCTTGTCCAAGTTTGTGCGCCTCTGCACCCAAATCGCGATACTCGGCTGGGGCGCCTACCTTGCAACGCATGGACATTTGACGGGCGGGATGATTATCGCGGCGTCGATCGTCGGCAGCCGCGCCCTTTCACCGATCGAAGGCACGATCGAAGGCTGGCGCAGTTTCGTACAGGCGCGGTCCGCCTTCGCTCGAGTGAGGAAGCTGCTGCACTCCTCGCCGCTGAATTTCGATCGGCTGCGCCTGCCACGCCCGAAGGGGCATTTGGTCGTCGATCGCATTCTTTACGTGCCGCAGCCCGCTAAGAAGGTCATCCTGAATGGCGTTTCATTCGAACTGAAACCAGGCGAGTCTCTAGGTATCGTCGGCGCGTCCGGCACTGGCAAGTCGACGCTGGGCAAAATGCTCGTCGGCTCGATCTTTCCCACGGCCGGCAACGTCCGCCTCGACATGATGGACCTGCGCAACTGGGATCCACGGCAACTCGGTGAAAACGTCGGCTATCTGCCGCAAGACGTCCAGCTCTTCCCAGCGTCCATAAAGGAAAACATCGCCCGCATGCGCAAAGACGCCAGCGACGAAGCCATCTTCGACGCCGCGGAGATAGCGGACGTTCACGCCATGGTGTCGGAGTTCGCTCAAGGATACGAGACTCAGGTTTCGATGGACGGGACGCCTCTTTCGGGTGGCCAGAAGCAGCGCATCGGTCTAGCCCGCGCCTTCTTCGGAGATCCGCAGCTCGTCGTCTTGGATGAGCCGAATTCCAATCTCGATCCGCCGGGAGAGCGTGCGCTCGCCCGCGCTCTGGGGTTGGCAAAGCAGAAGCAGATTACGGTGATTGCGATTACCCAGCGGCCGTCGCTGCTGAGGAGCGTGGACAAGATCATGATCCTGCAGAAGGGAACCGTCCAAGCGCTCGGCGACCGCAACGATATCATTCCGCTGCTCACGGCGCGCAGGGAGATTGAAACAAAGAAGGTAGAGGCCAACGGCAGCGGGGCAAACTATCAAGCCGAGGAATTGGACGATCTGGACCGCGAGGACGAGTAGGAGTGCTGCGATGAGTCAGTTACCGGTGCCCCAGGAATGGTATGCAGGCATTCCCCGATCGACGCGAACCGCGACTACGTTCGGCATATTTATAATGGTCGCATTCTTGCTCGGCTTTGGGTCGTGGGCTTCAACGGCACCTATCGCCGGCGCGATCATTGCCGGCGGATCATTCGTCGCAACCGGTGAGAACAAGATCATTCAGCATCTGGAAGGCGGCGTGATCAAAGAGATCCGCGTTCGCGAAGGCGACGTCGTCGAGAAGGGCGACGTTCTCATCGACTTGGATGAGAGAGAGCCGCGTACCGAGTTGCGCCGCTTGGAACTGCGCAAGGCCCGCGCCGTGGCCCAAGTGGCGAGACTGACCGCAGAGATGAACCAGCAGGACGATGTGGCCTTCCCGCCCGAACTCGTTGAGCAAGAATCCGATCCTGACATCTCGGAAACCCTCGAACGCGAACGTCAAGCGCTGACCGCGCGACGCAATGCCGTCAAGACCGAGATCGCGACTTTGATGGAAGGCGTCGACGCCTTGGATCAGAGGGTTGAAGGCGGAAAGCTTCAGGTCGCGGCAGTCCGGCAGCAGTTGGAGTATGTCGAGGAAGAGCTCGAAGGAAAGAAGAGCCTGCTCGGCAAGGGGCTCATCCGAAAGCCGGAGGTCCTATCGTTGGAACGGGCCAAGGCGAATCTGTCAGGAGAGATCGGCAGGCTCACGGGAGAGATCGGAGACGCACGCGAGCGCATAGCACGCATAAAGGAGCAGGTGACCGGCGTCCAGAACACTACCGTCAAGACGGCGGTCGAGGAGATGCATAAAGTCTCCGCCGAACTCAAGGACGTGCGCGAACTCATAAACGCGGCAAAGGCGGTGGTCGAGCGGGTCAGTATCACCGCACCGGTCAAAGGTATCGTCGTGAAACTCCAATATCATACGCCCGGCGGCGTCATCGAACCGGGCAAACCAATCATGGAGCTTCTTCCCGTCCAGGCAGAGTTGCTGATCGAGGCCCAAGTCAGACCGCGGGACATTGACGTCGTGAAGCGCGGCCAGCACGCGATGGTGCGCCTCTCGGCCCTCAACCGGCGCATCACGCCAATGATCCCCGGCGAGGTCGTGTACGTCTCGGCAGATTCGCTCGTGTCAGGCAAACAGGATACGACGAACCCTCAAAGCGATGTCTATATCGCACGCATCAAGCTGGATCTGATCGAGGCGTCGAAACTCCCGGACTTCGCGCCCACGCCCGGAATGCCCGTGGAGGTCTATATCAAGACAGCGGACCGGACGTTCCTCGAGTATCTATTCAAGCCCATCGAGGACAGCATGTCTCGAGCCTTCCGCGAATTGTGACGAGCCGACGCTCTCCGAGCCGCGCTGCCGCTCAATGCACGAGAGCGCTTGGTTCTCGCTGCAGCGTCGATGCCGCCTGGAATGCGGAGTCGGCCTCTCCTGTCTTGCCGAGAGCGAACAGTACCTGCGCTAGCCTTGAGTAAGCCTCCGCGTTCGACGGTTTGAGCTGGAGGAACCGGCGGTACGTTTTGGCCGCGTCCGCAAAACGACGTTCCGCCTCGAATGCAAGTCCAAGCCGAAGCCACGCATTGTCGGCATCCGGCTTAATGGAAACGAGTTTCCGGAACATTTGCTGTGCTCCCCGATAGTCCCGCTTGCGCATCAAGAGCTGCCCACAGCCATACAGCGCCGCCGGTGACCGGGGCGTCACGTCGAGCACCTGGCGATAGCCGCGCTCGGCATCGAAGAGATTGTTCGCCTTATGGAGACGCATCGCCATTTGCAGGACGCGCAGGACACAGCGCGGATCGAGCTTGCCGCCGATATTCCGATTCCCCGGCGCTGTGATGACGAGATTTTGGAGTACCAGCTCGTCGACGCCGAACATGTATTTGTACTCTTCGTTGCCGCGCAGAAAGTCGTAGGTGGCGATCCCGTTCTCGATGGCGTGCCGCAAGCTGTAAGCATGAAGGGCAACGCCCGACGGGACGGGCGTGCGAACCGTTTCATCGCGTCCGGCCATCGAGAACAGAAACGCCTTCTTCTGATGATCGACAAGTGTGGCGAGCGCGCCGAGTGGCCTGTCCCCCTGCCACATGATCGGAAGGAACAACGCGCCCTCGTCGAAGCACGCCTGGAACATGCCTCGATTGGCCCGCACCAGTCCGGGCAGGCGGTCGCCTTTGCGTTGCGTCCACTTGATGCGCCAGAAATTCAACAGGATATCGAGGTCGCGATCGAACGTTTCGGCGGAGGCGACGGTGATGCGGTACTCCGTCCCCTCGTCCACTTTCCGCAAAAAGCGGCGCATCTTTTGCCGCGTGTTCGAGCCGAGCCCCGAGAGATAGGCATCCCATGAATCCGGCAGGCTGATATACGGGCAAACGAGATTGTTGACGTTGTCTCTCTTATTGAACGCGGGAACCTCGATGCGGCGGAAGTTCTTCGCCGGCAGGCTGCGCAAGAGACGCTCGAGCCTGGCGGGAGAGGAGCGGAAAAACTCCAGTGTCAGCGCCGCCCAATTCGACCTCCGAAGAAAGCGGCTGAAGGCGGGGACCGCCTGTCCTTCGTGTTCCGGGCGCGTGATGAGGCCGGAGTAGTCCGACAGCCCCCGGCCGGCGAGCGTGATCTCGTTGTAAAATCCGAACGCCCCTCTTTCGCATTTTCGTGCGCAGTCTCAGAGGAAAGAACGCCACATAGTCGGAAGAGTTGTCGGCGCCGCGGCGAGAACGAACCATTGAGACCTGTCCCCATCCAGCCAGTTTGAGATCCAAGTCCAGGACAGGAAAAATTGCGCCTCGGGATCGCTCGCATACACGGCCTCCCAATTCTCCCTGATATCAAGCAATTCCTGGTGCGTGTCGATGATGTCAATACGCATTGGGTACGTCTTATACCAGTTACTCCGACCTTCAAATAGTACTATGGCGCTCCTGTCATGTATATAATCTTCTTGTGCGAATAAGTTTTAAGTACACATGCCCTGTTGAGTCGCTATAAAGCTTGTCCGGGCACTGGTCGAATGCTAGATTTTTCTCGGTGCGCGAGAGTCCCTTCGATTTGGAACGGAAACAGCCCCACTGCTACTGACAGATCGAAAGGCGCTCGCGTACCACTGTTGGCTTGGCGACACCCGACGCTGAGGGAGCCCTAAGTTGTTCGGTTGGCTGACCTCTTCAGACCCGCCACACGGCCTCAGCCGCGAACGGCGACCTACGAAGGTTTCATCGCGTGCAGCGACTGCGATGCATTGTGGGCCGACAAGCTCATGCAGCAGCTTGAGCGCTACTATGCGGACAAGCCGGCCGAAGGAAAGCACCACTTTTTCCAGGCGAACAAGGACGAAAGCGCGACGTATGCGCTAGCGCAAACCACCATTGGCGCCTTGGAGGCGTCGCGAAGCCTCATTGTGATTTGCTCGCCAGCGGCAGCAACAAACTACCAAGTGAACGAGCAGATCCGCGCCTTCAAATCTCACCATCCCGCGCGGCCTGTCTTCCCTCTGATTGTCGATGGAAGGCCCGGCGATGAAGAAAGAGAGTGCTTCCCGCCACTGCTCAAATTCGAATTGGATGCGGATGGAAGCATTACGAAGGGGCCGCTCGACATCGAGGCGACCGACGTCAGCCAAGGCAAAGACGAGCCTGGGCGTGCTGCTGCTCGGATAGCCTCCAATCTGTTGGGTTTGTCCTCGGACAAGGGGGCCTACAGCGCCCCGCGTGGAAAGAGGCGCTCGCCGCGTTCGCGTCTGGCCTCGTTGATGAACCTTTGTATTGTGCTGGGGCTTGCCTTGATCGTCGTCCGGAGTGGGCCGACGACCAACGAAGCGTCTTTCGATCGGACCCTGTATCTGGCAGCCGCCAGCTTGGCACGACAGCGCGGGAGGCGATTGACGACGGCGCGCCACAGACCACCGTCGTCAGGTTCCTCGCGAACGGTGAGTCGGTACTTTGGGACGTCATGAAGCACGGTCCGCTGACGCCAGAAACGAAGTACCGGAGAGCGACCGCGCTGCTTAATTTTGCGCGCACGTATAACAGGCTTGGAGACACGGAAAGGGCGTCAACCGCCGTCGACGATGCTCAACAGCTCTTGCTGAGCCTGCGCAGCGCGGAACCGCACAACGCCGAATTCGTGCGCAAGCTGGAGATCGCTGACGAGGCTCTCGCAGCCTTCCTAGCAAAAGGGGAACGCTCAACCGACGTCTCGGCATCCGGAGAACCACCTTCCAAGTCGGCAGAATAGATGTCAGAACAGATAACAAGCCATGTATCCGATCTGGGTACGCAAAGTATAATTTTCTATCTTGAGAGAAAAAATAAGGAAGCCCCGTACGGGGGGACACGGGGCTTCCTAAATTCCCATGGGGCTGTGATGGGAGGGAACCATCACACTTGCAACTATAGCACATTTACTTACTAAAGTGGAATAAATATGCAGTAGTGGCGGGCTCGCATTTCATGTTTATTCCCAAGATTTCCAAAATCCGTCAATTTACTGAGATGCGACCGGCCAGGATTGTCCACTAGGTGCGGCGCCGATAAGGATGGCCGTTGATGGCACGAAGCGGAGTCTGCAAGGGGCTCGAACGAGGTCCGCTATCGGAGCGAAGCAGACCTTCTTCTCCATGGGTTCGACTGTCGCCCATTTGTGAGGACACGGCCCGGCAGAGACCGCGGCAATTTGCTTTCGCTGCGTCGCAGTCTGATCCTGCAAACGCAACACACGCCTTGGGCCTATCTGATCGATCTAAGTGGTAGCGGAGGAGGGACTCGAACCCCCGACACGCGGATTATGATTCCGCTGCTCTAACCGGCTGAGCTACTCCGCCCCAATGCGGCGTGGGTTGAGGCCCACGCATTCCAGATCGTCGGCCTCTTAGACCCCAACTTGGTCGCGCGCTCAAGTAGCGCAAAGCGCGGTAGCGCGAAAAATATGCGCTCAAGCAGGCCGCTAGGCCGATAACGCAAACAAATAACCTAGCGCTCGGCCAATTGATTCTGGAGGCGGCGATATAGGGACCGCCAGTAATTCAAGTCAAGCATTCTCCGTACCGACACGGCCTTGCGCTGCGGCGCGTCCGGCGCCTCCGCCTTGCCGCCGTTCGCCAGGAACGTCCGCGCGGCCTGCGGGCCGATGGCGAAGCCGGGCTCCTTGACGAAGCGCAGCATGGTGAAAAGCCCGACCGGAAAGAGCGGCTTGCGCTCCACCAGGCGCAGATCTCGCACGTGAGCACGCGCTCGGGCTCGAACACTGCGTGCCAACCGATGAGATCGGCGAAATGCGCCAATTTGCGCTCCAGGAACCCGCGCACCCCATGCTCCTGGCTGAAATGGTTGACCAGGATGACCTCGCCGCCGGGCGCGCAGACGCGCTCCAGCTCGCGCATGACCTTCACCGGGTCCGGGACCACGGTCATCACATACATGGCGACCACGGTGTCGAAGCTCTCGTCCGCGAAGCCGAGCGCGCTCGCATCCATCTCGTGCAGCCCGTCCACGTTGTCGAGCTTCTTCTTGGAGACCTTCCCCATCGCCTTCTCCAGCATCTCGGGAGACAGGTCTATACCGGTGATGGTCAGGTGCTTGCCGTAGGCCGGCAGCGAAAGCCCCGTGCCCACGCCGACCTCGAGCACGCGCCCCTTACGCTTGTTGATGATCCGCACCGCGTGCTTGCGGCCGGCATCGGCGACCTGGCCGAACGTGTAATCGTAGACCGGCGCCCAGCGGCGGTAAGCGTGACGAACGGACTCCGTATCCATCGTCGGATGATTGGAAGACAACGCTGAACCCTCCCCGAGGCTATGCCGCTTGCCCGTGCCGCGGCCTAACGCGATTGTACCAAAAACGCCTCGGCCGGCAGCGGCGCCGCCTGAGCCGGGATTGCATCCTTGGTCATAAAGGCTCCCGCGGCGGACTTGATCCAGCCGCCGCCAAGAAGCCGCTCACCGCCGCCATTGGCGGCGTAAAACACACAAGCCTGTCCGGGCGACACGCCCTCCTCGCCGTCGGCGAGCTCCGCGAACACCGACCCGTTCTCGGACACGACCGTCGCTGCCTGCAGCGGGCCCGTGGAGCGGATCCGCGCCAGAACCTCGAGGCCGCCGGCCACCGCCGTCTCGAAGGGCTCATCGCCCAGCCAATTAACATCGCGCAGTTCCACGCTCCGCGCCAGCAGCGCTTCGCGCGGTCCCACGACCACCTCGTGGCGGGAGGCATCGAGCTTGACCACATAAAGCGGCTCGGCTGCGGCAATCCCAAGGCCGCGGCGCTGGCCGATGGTATAATTGATGATGCCCGTGTGCCGGCCCAGCACCCGCCCGTCCACATGGACGATATTGCCGGCCTCGGCCGCGCCCGGCCGAAGCCGCTCGATCACCTGGGTGTAGCGGCCGGACGGCACGAAGCAGATATCCTGGCTATCGGACTTGTCGGCGACATCGAGGCCGAACTCGCGCGCGAGCGCGCGCGTCTCGTCCTTCGGCAAGCCCCCCAAGGGAAAGCGCAGGAAGGAAAGCTGCTCCGGCGTGGTGTTGAACAGGAAATAGCTCTGATCGCGCTCCTTGTCCGCGGCGCGGTGCAGCTCCCAGGCCTTCTCGCCCGGGAAGCTCTTGATGTAATGGCCCGTGGCGAGCGCGTCGGCGCCCAGCCCGCGCGCCGTCTCGAGCAGATCCCGGAACTTGACCGTCTGATTGCAGGACACGCACGGGACCGGGGTCTCGCCTGACAGATAGCTGTCGGCGAAAGCGCCCATGACCGCCTTCTCGAACTCCCGCTCGTAGTCGAGCACGTAATGGGGAATATCGAGCGCAGCCGCCACGCGGCGGGCATCCTTGATGTCCTGGCCGGCGCAGCAGGCGCCCTTCTTGGCCACGGCCTCGCCATGGTCGTACAGCTGCAAGGTGATGCCGACCACGTCGTACCCCTCGCGCTTCAACAGGCCGGCCACGACCGACGAGTCGACGCCGCCGGACATGGCGACGACCACCCGCGTCTCGGACGGACGCCCTGGAAGATGCAAACTGTTAACCATAATTGCTGTTAGGCGCTCTTTCGGATCGATGCGCTTCCGGCCCTCGCCCGTCAGAGCCTGCCGCGCGGGCACCGCAACCTGTAAACTCAGGCGGACGGTCATGCAACGACACCCGGCCTATTGGTGTCTCACAGCCGTCGCCTCGCAGACGCTGCCCTGTCCCTAATCCCTTGTGACAGTTCGGATAAGTCCAGAAACATAGGCAGCAGGCCCGGCCCGCGCAAGCCAAACGGACAGCAATCGGCGCCAAGTCACGATTCAAGAAGCTAAGAAACTTTAGACAATTCAGAGAGTTTTGGGGATTTGCTTGCGGGTAATTTTACTGCCCGGCTTAGGCAATTCTTAAATGGGGCGGAGCTAAGGTCCCCTTGATTGTTGCTCATCGAGTGTTTTGTGAGTGTTGCGTACGATGACTGAACATTACAGGCCGCGTGTCCGATATGTAATCGGGCCGGACGGAAGTCCGCTGACCGTCGCCGACCTACCCCCGAAGAACACCCGCCGCTGGGTCATCCGGCGTAAAGCGGAAGTCGTGGCCGCCGTCCGCGGTGGCCTCTTGAGCCTCGAAGAGGCCTGCGACCGCTATACGCTGACCGTGGATGAATTCCTCAGCTGGCAGCGCTCCATCGACAAGCACGGCCTCGCCGGCCTGCGCGCGACCCGCATCCAGGAATATCGCGGCAACTAGCCCGCCTTCTCCACCCTAGCGCTGAGCATTCAATGGCCGGGCCCGCCCCGGCCATTTTCTTTGGCCGCTTCGCGGCGGGGCGATCTGCTAGGGCTGTTGGCCCACCGCCGCTCCGTTCTGCGGCACGCCCAGAACAGCCGGAAATCCCACAAAGAAGATGCGGCATGGCATGGGGTCGGCCATGCTCTCCTTGAACCAGCTAGGCTCGGCCCCGGGTTGATTGACGCCTATCTGATAGTCCTTGTCGAAGAAGCCGACGAAGGACGACAGATCCGGGTGAAGCCTTTTCATCCCCGTGAGATTGGGGAAGTCGTTGCTCTTGTACCGTGTTTTGACGTGGAGATCGTACGGGCCCTCATAGGGCTTGATCGTGCCCGAGATGATGTCCGTGTAGATCTTGTCGGACGCGGCCGGCCCTTGCAGCGTGAACGCGTTCGCGTCTTTCGGGTTCTCAAGGGGTATGAAGAGGAACAACGAGGCGTTCCCGCCCAGCTTGGCGGCCTCCTCCTTGCAGATGACCATGTCATTCTTGATCCGGTTCACGGCGCTGACGCGGTTCGAGACCGTGGCCTCGTCGATCTTGTGGAGGATGCCGATGGACTCGATGTTCTGGATCTTGTCGTGCTGGTGCCAGTCGATCCGCCCGACTTCGGGGGAGAGCAGCAGCTTCAGATCGTCCTGAACGAAACTGTCGCCCTTCAGCACCGATTTGGTCTCGCCGACCCAGGTGACCCCATCCTTATCGAGTGTCCCGTCGATGCGGACTTTGTATTCGATGTCGCCGCTCTTGTAGATCTCGAGCACCTTGTCCTTCTTGGCCGGATCGACCCGCAGGACATACGCCTTTTCGCCGAGCACCTGCCCCCCGTTCTGGACGGACCGGATCAGCCCCGCATAGACCCCTTCGATCTTCCGGTCGTCGCGGCTGACGTTCTTCTTGACGGCAACCGCCTTCTTGTCGGGCACCGGCACCGCGGGCGGCGCCTCGGCCTTCTTGCCGAAGAGCGTCTCGTAAATCTGGGTATCCAGGTAGCCGAGGAAATTGTCCGTATCGACCTTGGGGAAGGACGTGACGATGACCGCCGCCGCGACCGAGCCCGCGATGCCAAGGATCACTTCGATGAGGATCGCGTCCCGGTTCTTGCTGCTGCGCCGTGCGATGAGGAGCAGAAGAAGCACGAGGACGACGAAAATGATGATCGAAATCATGGGCTAGATATAGACGAAACGGGCTTTGCGGGCAGCGGGAAGGCGGGCGGGCACATCGCCGCTTAGATGGGCCCCCGGCGCCGGAAATGCAATTCTGGGGTGAGGGCCGCCGTGCAGGTGCTGTCCTAGGCCGCCCGGAGCTTTTTGGCCGGTCCGACGTCAACCGTTCGCTCGGCCTCCCACAGATCATAAGCGGACTGCATATTGAGCCAGGATTGGGCGGAGCCGCCAAAGGCTGCCGCCAGCTTGACCGCCGTCTCCGGGGTCACCGGCTGCTTCTCCGCGAGGATCTGATAGAGCTGGTTACGGGACATGCCGAGCCCCTTCGCGATGGCGGTCTTGGTCAACCCCTGCCCTTCGGTGACGGCAGGGATGACGTCTTCGCGAAGCAGCGCGCCGGGATGGGTGGGTCTCCGGTTCGGGTCCCTCTTCGGATAGGTCTTGGTCATCAGTGATAGTCCTCGAAGTTCACATCGATGGCGTCGCCGTCTTCCCACGCGAAGGTCATGCGCCAATTGCCCGAGACCGTCACGGCATAGGTGCCCTTCCGGTCGCCTTTGAGCTCGTGAAAGCGGTAGCCGGGCAAATCCATGTCCGTCGGATCAGCCACAACATTCAGGCGGTCCAGCATTCTCTCAATCCGGCCGACACGCTCAGGCGGAAGCTTCTTGGCCTCGCCCTTTTCCCAGAGGCCTTGAGGCCCTTGTGCCTGAACGACCGGATCACATTTGTAATGTAATGGATTACAAATGAACGTCAAGCAACACATTACATGGCGGCGCTGATCCAGGCAGACGGAGCGCCAGCGTCGGGCCGATCGCCAAGCCAAATCGCATGCCACCCATTTACCGCGTCTCATGATTTTGGCGCTCCATCCCTGGACGAATGCCCCACTACGCTTGCAGGATGGCAATGAAATCTGCAACTTTTGGTTCGGTCGCATTGTGGCCTTTCCAATCTCGATGGGACGAACCGGAAGACCGGACGCACCACAGACTTGATCCTCTTCATCATCATCTATTGGCAAGTCCTGCTGGCCATCTTGGTCTTGTTCGCGGCGTTGATCGCACTCGGCCGACTCGCAAACCTGTCATGGGGCTCGTCCCTGGCATTGATACCTGCCGCGCTCGCAGCGTCTTGGATCGCCTACGGCCTCGCTTATCCGTGGCACACCTACAGTTTCAGGCTGACTGTAAATCTGGATGTAGATGGAGAGGTAGTCAGTAGATCCGAGATCTATCAGGTATGGTCTGCCGAGACGCCACTGCAGAGAATCCTCCTTGGAGTGGGTCCTCAATACCGGCAAGAGATAATTGGGGAAGCGATCTATTTCGATATAGGACAAAGGCCACTTGTTGTGACCATGGCCGCGATCAATCAGGGCGGAGTGTCTACTGTTGTCCTGGCCCCCGCGCTTCTTGGGGCTCATGCAGGGGGTTGGTGGGCATCGCCGAAATTCGCGGAAGCTATCGCCGACAAGTTGGCCATCTCTGTCTCGCTAGAAAGGTTGCCGGATTTCATCACCTTTCTGCGTCCACAAGACCCTAACTCATTGCGGCTGGTCGATCGCGATTCTCTCTCCGGCCTCTACCGGCACAAAGTGGCATTCAGCTCCGCCTCCTTGGTGTTCACCAGTGAACGACCCGGCCCGTTCAATCTATTGAAGCACTTCGCTTGGTTGCGCTCGATAGACAGGCCTTTCCCCAGCAAAGTCGAAGGCTCAATGGTCAGCTATGGGCCCATCGCATTCAGGCGAGCAGACCTGATCAATGGCTACTTTTGACAGCGTGAAAACCTGACAAAGAAGACGCGAAGCGTCAGTCCCGGAAGTTCTCGAATTGGAGCGGCTGCTCGATGTTGAGGCCCTTCACGAACTGAATGACCTCCTGCAGGTCGTCGCGCTTCTTACCGGTGACGCGGAGCTCGTCGCCCTGGATGGCGACCTGAACCTTGATCTTGGAGCCCTTCACTTCCTTGACGATGCGCTTGGCAAGTTCCTTGTCGATGCCCTGGCGCAGGAGCACGTTCTGCCGGACCGACTGGCCGGCCGCCTTCTCCACGGACTGGTAATCGATGACGCCCGGCTCGATCCCCCGCTTGGCGAGATGGCCCTGCAGCAGCTCGTGCATCTGCTTGAGCTTCAGGTCGTCGTCGGCGTGGATGACGATGACGCCCTCGTTCCGCTCGATCTTGGAATTGGAGCCCTTGAAGTCGTACCGCTGGCTCATCTCGCGGGTCATGTTCGCGAGGGCGTTGTCGACGTCGGGCATCTCCGTCTTGGAGACGATATCGAATGAGGGCATGGCGAGACCTCCGCGCGGGGCAAAGTTTCTTGTTCGCGCACATCTAACGAGAACCGGCGGTGGAGGTCCACCGCCGGTTCATGGTCTTCAAACTACAGAGTGACCTCCAGAGGCCGCTATCAGCCCGCGGCGCGGGCCACGCCGATCATGCCGAAGCCGGTTTCCGGCTCGACCTCGCGCCCACGATCGGTCTCGCGCCCTTGCAGAGCTTCGATCTTCCGAAGCTCTTCTTCGGCCTCTTCGAGTTCCCCTTTGGCCGCGCTGAGCTTGGCCTCGAGGCCGGCCACCGACACCGCCAGATTGTCCCGGCGCTGCATGGCCGCCTTCGCAAAGGTCGGATAGGCGTAATGATTGACGTCTGAAACGCCGGCGCGCTCTTGCTCGACGGCGATCTGCCGGTCGAGATCCACCGCCATATCGTTGAATTCGGCGATCATGGACTCGATGTCGGCCACCTTGCGGCGCTTCTCGTCGACCTCGAAGCGCTTCAAACGAATGACTCCGTCGCGTGACTTCATACTCAATACCCTCAAGCCTGTTCGGGTCCGCGCATATTACACGGACGTTACTCTACTGCCACGAGCCGACTGACGGGCGCCCGGCATTCCCCAAGCCAGGTCCCTAAACGGCCTCTAACAAGTCTCAAGGACCGGTTCCCCCCGCCCCTTCACGCAAGATCATCGCCGACAGGACTTAAGCGCCGGTAAACCATATGAATTGCATCTAATCGAACATAGCGGTCGGAAAAGTCTGCAATCCGGAGCCTGGGGTTAGCGGATTTGGTTAGCACTATCCTGTTGATTAGTTTTTGTTAACTATTGGCCGTTAATTTTTTGATTCGAAATTAACCAATCAGCGTCCGACGTATTGGGTCAGGGGACAGCCAGGATTATGAGAATACGGGGGATTTAAGATGCGGGTTCTTCTGATCGAGGACGACAGCGCCACGGCGCAGAGCATTGAACTAATGCTGCAGTCCGAAGGTTTTAACGTCTACAAGACTGATCTCGGCGAAGAGGGTGTCGATCTCGGCAAGATTTACGACTACGACATCATTCTTCTCGACTTGAACTTGCCGGATATGAGCGGCTACGAGGTCCTGAAGTCCTTGCGTGTCAGCAAGGTAGCGACCCCGATCCTTATTCTTTCGGGCCTTGCAGGCATTGAGGATAAGGTTCGTGGCCTCGGCTTCGGCGCCGACGACTACATGACCAAGCCCTTCCATAAGGACGAACTGGTGGCGCGGATCCACGCCATCGTGCGCCGTTCCAAGGGCCATGCGCAGTCGGTTATCCAAACCGGCGGCCTCAAGGTTAACCTCGACACTAAAACAGTCGACGTTAACGGCCAGCGGGTCCATCTGACCGGCAAGGAATACCAGATGCTCGAATTGCTCTCCCTCAGGAAGGGTACGACGCTGACCAAGGAGATGTTCCTGAACCATCTCTACGGCGGCATGGACGAGCCGGAACTCAAGATCATCGACGTCTTCATCTGCAAGCTGCGCAAGAAGCTGGCGGCTGCGACCGGCGGAAAGCATTACATCGAGACGGTTTGGGGCCGCGGCTACGTGCTGCGCAACCCCGACGACGAGACGGACACCGGCGAAGCCGCCGCGTAAGTCTTTCGAACTCTCGATTGTTGGATACGAAGATGGCCGGGCTTGTCCCGGCCATTTTTGTGCCTGCACGCAGGCAGGACGGGACCGGCGCCTAGTCCTTCTTGGGCTCCGAATCCCCGTCAGTGCGCAAGCCCAAATCCGCGAACTCGGCTAGGAACGCGGACAAAGTCATGCCGCACGCGCGCGCCTTGGCTTCCAGACGGTCGGCCGTCACAGGGTCGAGCCTGACGCTCCGGAACGCGCCGGCCGGTGCCCGGTCTATGTCAGCCAGTCTGTCCGCTTTGACACCATCGGCGCCGTACCCAGCCCCAAGGCGATAGACGCCCCCGAGCTGTCCCGAGACCCGCTGGAACTCCGCCGACACCCCCAATGTCGTCTCCGCAGCCCCGAGCACAAGATAGCCGTCGGGAGCGAGCGAACGCGCCAGCCGCCCCAAGACGGAGGTGCGCTGGTCGGCGCCGAGATAGATCAGGACGTTGCGGCACAGGATGATGTCGAAACGGCCGAGCTGCGCGTAGCTGTGCAGCAGATTCTGCTCGCGAAAGTCGACGCGCTCGCGGATTTCGGATTTGACCTGCCAGAGCGGCCCGAACTTGTCGAAGTATTTGATCAGCAGTTTGACGGGCAGCCCGCGCTGAACCTCGAACTGCGAATACTGCCCGGCCTGCGCTTTGCCCAGAACCGCCTGGGAAAAGTCGGTGGCGACGATCTCCACGGACCAGCCGTCCAGCGCGCGGCCCTTTTCGGCCAATAGCATCGCCAGCGAATACGGCTCCTGCCCTGTCGAACACGCGGCGCTCCAGATGCGAAGCCGGCGCTCCCCGGCGCGCCGCTCCATGAGCTGCGGCAGCATCACGTCGCCGATATAGGCGAAGCAATCCTTGTTTCTGAAGAAATAGGATTCCGGGACGGCGACGGCCTCGGCCACGCGCTGGCGCAGCCGCCCACTGTCCGGTTGCGACAGTGCCATCGTCAGATGGGTCATCGATGGAAAGTCGAATTCCGTGAGCACGGGGCCGAGCTTCACGCGACCGCGGCCATGGTGTTTTCTCCGAGCACGGCCCCGGAGTGGTCCCGCAGGACCTCGCCGATACGCTGGAATTCGTGCGCTCTCATGGCTGACCTCGCGGCTGCTGTCCCGCGATCAGTTGCCCTGCCGTCCTGGCAATTTCGTCCAGAGGAAGGATCGCCGCGCAGGCGCCGGACGCGCCGCCGCGCTCGGCATACCCCAAACAATACTCGTGCCGAAATCCTGCGCGATCACGCTGCCGCCCGCATCGGCAATCTGCTTGGCGCCCGTTGCGCCGTCCGTCCCCATGCCTGTCAACACGATGCCAAGCGTTCGGGTGGCGAAGACCCGGGCCGCACTCTCGAACAGGAGGTTCACCGAGGGACGGTGGAAATTGACCGCAGGCCCCTGCCCGACAGCAATCCGTGGCGGCGCGCCCTGCTCGATCGTCATGTGTCCATCACCAGGCGCCACATAGATGCGCCCGCCGACAATCTCCTGACCGTCGCGCGCCTCTGTGGCCTCGATGCCCGAGACCCGGCCGAGCCGTTCGGCGAGTGCGGCGGTGAACAGCGGCGGCATGTGCTGAGCAACCAGCACGGGGGTTCGGCCAAGCGACGGCGCCAAAGACTTCAACAGGCGGCTGAGCGCCTCGGGTCCACCGGTGGAACTGCCGATCACGATGGCTTCCGGCGGACGCGATGAGTAGGCATGCCGCGCGAACTGCTGCGCCGGGCCGCCGTCCCGTGGATGGCCGGTGAACCGCGACCGCCATCGCACGAGGCCTCTGACCTTACGCAGCAGCTCTCTGTGGAACTCGGGTAGACCGACGATGTCTCGCTGCGCCTCGGGCTTCGCCAGGAAGTCCACCGCCCCCAGCTCGAGCGCTTTGAGGCTTATTTCGGCATTGCGCCGGGTCTGCGTCGAAATCATCAGCACACGGGCGTCCGGACAGGCTCGCTTGAGAAGCGGCAACGCTTCCAAGCCATCCATCACCGGCATGTCGATATCGAGGATGATCACGTCGGGCGCACAGTGCACCGCGGCGTCTATGGCCTGCTTCCCGTTGGCATGGCGGCCGACAACCTCCAAGTCCGCTTCGGATTCAATCCATCGCGCGACAACGCCGCGAAGGACGCCGGAGTCATCCACGATCATGACACGACCGGGATTGGCCACAGGCTGGTATACGCGCCTGCCGCCGGGAGGAGGAGGCGCCTGGTAATTTGGCATATGCGAAACCTTGCCCAAGGCTGCCATGGGCGTCCTAGAGCAATCCGACTTCCTGAAACTTCTCTTCGATGATCTCTCGGTCGAAGGGCTTCATGATGTATTCGTTGGCGCCGGCCGAGATCGCCCGGGTGATGTGTTCCACATCGTTTTCGGTCGTGCAGAAAATGACTTTCGGCTCTTGCCCGCCCGCTTCCTTGCGAAGCGCGACCAGAAACGCAATGCCGTCCATTTCCGGCATGTTCCAGTCGAGCAGGACGACATCGGGCATCGATGTGCGGCACTGGTCGAGCGCATCCCGCCCATTCTCGGCTTCAGATGTACTGAAACTGAGCGAGTCCAAAATTCGTCTGGCCACTTTGCGAATGACGGCGCTGTCATCCACGACCAAGCAATGTTTCATTGTCTTTCCCCTCAAAGGCATGTCGGGCCCAGCGCCCTCACGCAGCAACTCCGCAGTGGTTGAGATCGAGAACGCGATCCACGTCGAGCACCGTCAGGAGCCCACCGTCCAGCCGGCACACGCCGGCACAGAGGCGAGCCCAGCGCGCATCGAGATTTGCCGGCGCCGGCTCAACACCGGACTGAGTGGTCCACATCGCCTCTCCGGCCTTGTCCCCGATCAGTCCAAACATCTCACCGCCCTTTTCGACGCCGAGCGCGACCATGGGATCGCCGGGCACGCGCAACGGCAGTCCGAGTCTCGTGCGCAGGTCCAGCGCGGTTACGATCCGGCCACGCAAATTCAGAAGTCCCATGACCTCGGCAGGTGCCAACGGCACCGGCGATACGCGGTCGGGCACAAAGACATGCTTGACCCGCGAGAGCGGCACACCGAAGAACTGACCGGCGACGGCGACCGTAACCAACCCATTCGTGAGCGGGTCTGCCTGATGTTCGGATTCGAATGTCACGCGGCCTCCTCCCTGAACTCGCGCCAGTTCCCGAGCACTTGCATTAGAGACCGTCTGTCGAACTTGCCGACCAGCACATCGAATCCCGCCAGGCGACTGGCCTCGGAAAGCCGGGGGCTTTGCTGAGACGACAATCCGATCAGTGGAACCGAATCCCAGGCGGAATCCGCTCTGATAGCGCGCGCAAGCTCGAGCCCATCCATACCCGGCATCTCGATATCGCTCACAACGATGTCGAAACGGATGCCTGCCTCCTTGAGGTCCAACGCCTCCTGACCAGATGAAGCCGTCGTGACCGCATAGCCGGAGCCGCGAAGCAAAGGCGCAAGCATGTCGCGGAAGAACTGACCATCGTCGACAAGCAACACACGCGGCGGACTGTCCGTATTCGGAACGAGTCCTGCCCCCTGTTGCCGGAGGATCGAACCGAGATAGTGCGAGACATCGACGATCTCGACAGCCTGGTCGCGCACGACGGCGCTTCCGGCGATACCGTCACCATCGGACTGCAAGGCAATCGACAATGGCTCTTCGACGATGTCGACGATCTCGTCGACCACGAGGCCCGCGGCGCGCGTTCCTTCAGAGAACACGAGCACCGGCAACATGTCCGGCTGGTCCGGTGCTTCGGCATCGTCGAGGCGAACGAGCGGAAGAAGTCCTCCGCGATACTGGATGACCTGTTGAGCGTCGCACGTCTCGATCGCCTTGGCGGGAATCTCTTCCAGCCGGGTAATGAGCGACAGAGGCAAGGCCTTGAGACCCGGCGACCCGGCCCGAAATAGAAGCATGGCCGTGCGATTGTCGGCCTGCGCCACCGGTGCCGCCGCGATCGTGTCGTCTTCGACCCCCTCCATCGGCCCGATCATCTCGGACAAGGCTCTCGGATCGACGATCATGATGACGCTGCCGTCGCCGAAGATCGTCCCGCCGGAGTACATCCCGATCGGCCGTAGCAGTTTGCACACCGGCTTCACCACGATCTCCTCCGTCCGGGAGGCTGCATCGACCAAGATGCCGAAGCGCTGCGTGCCGACGTGCAAAATCACTGCGGTTCCCCCAGCGGCATTGATGTCCCGCCAGTCCTGCCGGCGCAGATCGAGTTCCGCCGCAAAATCCAGCAGCGGGATCAGCCTATCGCGCAGGTGAAGAACGGCCGCCCCGTTGATCGTTTCCACAGGGTGCGCCGCCACATCGCCGACACGCACCAGTTCGGCGATGCTGAACTGCGGGATGGCGAACCGCATACCGGCCACATCCACGATAAGCGCCGACATGATCGCAAGCGTCAGCGGAATCCTGATGACAAACGTCGTACCCTTCGGTGACGTTGAGGCGAGCGCCACGGTGCCACCGATCGATTCGATATTGCTGCGGACCACGTCCATGCCGACGCCGCGGCCGGAGATTTCGCTTACGGTCTCCGCGGTCGAGAAACCCGGCTGAAAAATGAGGTCGTAGATTTCTTCGTCTTGAAGTGCGTCAAGCTCGGCCGTCGTCGCCAATCCGTTGGCAACCGCCTTGCGCCTCACGGCCCCGACATCCAGCCCGCGCCCATCGTCGGAGACTTCGACGACGATGTTGCCACGCTGCTGCGATGCCTTAAGGGTGATGCGGCCCATCTCGGGCTTCCCGGCTTCGATACGTTCCTCCGGGTTCTCAAGACCATGATCCGCCGCATTGCGAACCATATGCGTGAGCGGATCCTTGATCGCCTCGAGAACCTGCCGGTCGAGCTCCGTGTCGCCGCCCGACATCGTGATCTCCATCGGCTTTCCGAGTTCGGTGGAGAGCGTGCGAACAATCACCGGCAGTTTCTGCCATGCGTTGGCGATCGGCTGCAGGCGCGCCTTCATGATCGCGTCTTGGAGTTCGACGGTGACCGCGGACAAACGCTGCAGCGGCGCCGCGAAGGCGGGCTCGTCCGCATGCGTCGCGACATCCATCAGCTGATTACGGGCAAGCACGAGTTCGCTCACCGTCGTCATCAGGGTTTCCAGCGTGTCGACGGCAACCCGAACGCTCTGAACGCGAAGGGCCTTCGGCTGAGCCTCGGCAATCGGCCGCTCTTCGGAAATCACCTCGGTATCCGTGTCCACGGCAGGGGACGCATCGAAAGGCTGCGCCGGATCCGCGGGCGCGACCAATTCCTCTTGCCAGGCGCGTTCCAATGCATCGAGGTGGTTGTGGACCGGCGAACCGGGCGAGGTGTCCGGACCGGTGTCAGCATTGATGGTCCCGATATCACCCTCGGCCAGCGCCGTGAGCGCTTGAATCAGGTCGTCGTCGTTCCCCTCGGGCTCGGTACCGTCGCGGCCGAGCACGGCGAGAATCTGTTTGAGCCGTTCGAGACTGGCGAGGACAACCGTGACACCGGCCGACGAGACAGGCGCACCGTCGCGATACCCGCTCATGAGCGCTTCGACCGCGTGCGCGAGCTTGGCTATCCGTGGCAGATCGAAGAAACCGCACGTGCCCTTGATCGTGTGGGCGACGCGGAAGATCGTTTTGAGCATCTCCGCGTCGTTCGGGTCCGCTTCAAAGCGCACGAGACACGCGTCCAGCTCTTCAAGCTGCTCGCCTGTCTCGACCAGAAACTCGCCTAGGAGATCGTCCATGACTCAACCCCAACGCGAATCGCCGGTGATTCACGCTGCCCAAACCCCAAGAATTACTGGGAGGATTGTCCGTGATTCCTGGTTTACGGTCCGTTGACGGCATAAATGTCTGCCCGCTCCCGAGAAAGGCGACAGTGCGAAAACCCGTCCTGGAGGTCCTAGCGCGCCTGAAAGACGACTTCGTCCTCACCGGACGTCGTGGTGACGGTCATGCCGGATGCCTGCGCCACCCGCGCAGCATAGTAGGGCTGGATCGAATGGGCATCGACCTCGCCCCCGGCATCGCCGGTGAGCAGCGCGGCGACCTGATCGCTAAGACGCGCGGCCTTACCCGTCGCCGTCACCGTGAAGGACACATCCGGGCCATCGCCGGCGATAACAGCCCGGATTTTGCCACCGCGCGGCAGCGCCACGACCCCGAGCCCAACCAGGTTGAGCAGCAGCTTGACCTTGTTCTTCGGAAGAATGAGCGCGGGCCCGTCCCAAACGAGTTCATGCTTCTCGCTGGTCTGAACGAACGCCTGCGCCACCTTCTCCGCATCGCGGGTGTCGATCTCGGCGCCGGCTGATCCCGCCGCCCCGAAGGCGATCCGGGCAAACTGAAGCTTGGCGGAGGCTTGGGTTGCGCTCTTCAGGATCAAATCCATCGCCGCCGCGCGCATCTCGTCGTCCGGCTCCTCGGCCAGCATCTCCAAACCGTTGGAAATGGCGGAAACCGGGTTGATGATGTCGTGGCAGATACGGCTGGAAACCAGCGCCGTAAGGTCGAGATCGCCGAGCGCGATCGGCTCCGACATGGTTTTCTCCTTGTCGCGTCCGCAGTGGCGCTGCGGAGTTATCATGGCCAGGCCACGAATTTCTGTTACACGAAGGGCGCAATCATCTCGAACGCACACGCAGACCGAATCACAGCCCTTTGGAGCATCTTGCCTTGTCAGCACCAAGACACACAACAGCGGCTCTTGCCGAGCCGGCGACCGTCTTCGATCTTCGCGCCGCCGCACAAGTTCTCACCGACGCGGCTGCGAAGGCCGGGGCCGCGATCATGGCCCACTACGGTGCGACGGACGAGATCGACTACAAGGAAGACAACTCTCCCGTGACGCAGGCGGACCGGGACGCGAACGACATTCTCGAGGCTGCGCTCCGCGATTTTGCGCCTTCGATCCCGGTCGTATCGGAAGAAACGGCGACGGACCGCAAGGCGCCCCTGGGTCGTACCTTCTTTCTCGTGGACCCGCTGGACGGCACCAAGGAATTCATCAAGAAGCGCTCCGACTTCACCGTCAATGTCGGCCTGATCGAGGACGGGTTCCCGTGTTTCGGCATGGTATACGCGCCCGCGCGCGGCCTTCTTGCCGTCACGGTCGCCGACGGCGTCGCCATCGAGGCTTCGATGCCGCCGAGCGCGGCCGGCGCCGACCTGGACGTGCTGACCCAGAAGCGCCTGCACGCAAGGGCCGCGGATCCCGGGGCCGTTACGGCCCTCGTCAGCCTGTCTCACCTTGACGCAAAGACCGAGGAGTTCTTGGAACGGTTCTCCGTCGCGGAGCGCTCCGGCGCCGGATCGTCCGTGAAGTTCCTGGAAATCGCCCGCGGCAATGCGGACGTTTATCCGCGCCTCGCGCCCACGATGGAATGGGATACGGCGGCGGGCCAGGCCGTGCTGGAGGCGGCCGGCGGCCATGTCGTGGACATGAAGGGCGCGCGCTTCGCCTACGGCAAATCGGATGCCGGGCTGAAAAACGGCAGTTTCGTCGCCTGGGGTCGCACCGTCTTAACGCCCCGGTAAGCCTTCCACCGTTTGGTAACGCTTTCGGTCAACAATTGCGGTCGAGGCATTTGCCTCTTCGTGCCCGGCGGCAACGCCGCGCCCGCGTCCGGGGGCATTAGTCATGCGTATTACCAGCATCGCGATCGCCGCTCTTTCGGCGATCCTTGCAAACTTTGTTCTGGCACCGGAATCACAGGCGCAAAATGCCGCCTACGGCGCATCGGCCGGCTCCATGCCGGTTCCGAACGCGCCCGTGAACGGCGCCTACCAGCCGACGAAATCCTATGTGCCGGAGCCGGGATCGAACACCGCGGCCACCCCGGCCGTCGGAGGCTACGATCCCAACGCCGCGCCGCCGCCGACCTATCAGCAGCAGCCCACCCAAACCGGCCAGACCCAATCCGGCCAGACCTATGTCGCGGCCAGCGGCTATGCCTCCGAAAGACTGGATGGCGCCGACGGATTCTCGGCCGAGGAGATCAAGGGTGCGGGTCACCGCTTCTTCGGCAAGGTCTCGTCGGGCTTCGCAAGCGCCGTCGAATACACATTCCAGAAGTCAGGCCGGCCCAACGGCTACATCACCGGTGAAGAGGCAGGCGGCGCGTTCGTCGCGGGCCTGCGCTACGGCGAAGGCACGCTTCATACGCCGGACGGCGGTCAGTACCGCGTGTTCTGGCAGGGCCCGTCGCTAGGCTATGATTTCGGCGCCGAAGGCTCCAAGACCATGGTTTTGGTCTACAATCTCCATAACCCCAACGAGATCTACAACAGATTCGCCGGGGTCGACGGCTCCGCCTATCTGGTGGGCGGCGTGGGGGTCACCTATCTGGCCCGGGACGACGTCGTCGTCGCCCCCCATACGCTCCGGCGTCGGCCTTAGACTTGGCGCAAATGTCGGCTACTTGAAGTATACTCGCCAGCCGACCTGGAATCCGTTCTAATTTGGCGCTAATGAAGCTGTAGCGTTGGTCTTGCGGGTCTCGGATCATCGGGCGCGCAGGGCCTGTGCCATGGGCGAATTGCTCGTGGCTGGCGCGAATGGCGCGAGGCAACGCGCCGGCGGCGGCACGAGGGGCAGATAGGGCGTTGCGGCGCAACGCCCGTAGGGGGCGCATAGGCGGCTCCAATTTCAAGGAACAAAAGGCCTTGATGATCGAGTGGTTCATGTTCGGGGCGTTGGGCTTCTTCTTGGGATGCCTGCTCGGCCTCATGCTTGCGCCCCCATTGTGGAACCGCGCCGTCAAGCTCACCACGCGCCGGCTCGAAGCCACCATGCCCATGACGCTCGCCGAGATTCAGGCCGACAAGGACCAGATCCGCGCCGACTTCGCCATCCAGCTGCGCAAGGTGGAAGTGGCCCTCGAGAAGTCGAAGGAGAAGGCCGCACGCGAACTGATCGAAGCCAACAAGCGCCGGGTCGAGATCCAGAAGCTGAACGGAAATTTGGAGGCCGCGCAGGGCGAACTGCACGAGGCCGAGAACGCCAACCGCGTCCTGCAACAGACCATCAAGCGGCGCCTGCCCGATCTCGACGCCCGGCTCAAGGCCGCGAAGAAGGCGTTGTCCGATCTGGAAACGGTGAATGCGGAGCTTCGCACGACCGTCGCCTCACAGTCCGATGCCCTGAAAATCGCCCGCGGGACCGTGCACAACCAGCGCGCCGATATCGACCAGCTGCGCATGTCGCTCGAAAGCGGCAGTGCGGCCGGGCGCGGCTCCGCCAAGAACGATGCCCGCGCCGTGGCGGAGAGCCAGCGCCTCGCGGCGGAACTGTCCCGGGCCAAAGAGGAACTGGGGCGCGTGCGCACCAGCAGCGACGAGATCGCCTTCCTGCGCCGTGAGCTCAACCACCTCGCCTCGCAGATTCTCAACGCGGCACGGACGCAGCCCCCGGCCTGGCAGAGCGCTGCGGCAGCGCAGGCTGTGGTCCAGAACGAGCCCGAGGAAGAGTCCGAACTCAACGTGGGCGTCGAAGACGAAACTCCCGCGATGCCCGTGGCCTATGCCGGCAACGGCGCGGCCGAACCCGCCACGCAGTTCGAAGAAACGGCCTACGCGGAAAGTCCGGAGCAACAGGCTCCCTACGTGGAAGAACAGGCCGCGGAGACCTACGCGTCCGAAGAGAATTATGCGGCCGAGCCCGGCCAATACGTCGAAGCCGGCCACCAGGCCGAGGAAGCCGAGACCGCCTATCACGCCGAGGAAGCTCAGCCGGCTGAGCCTGTTCAGGAGGAGCGGGACTATGCCGCCGAGCTCTTCGATGGCGAGGACGAGTACGAGGTCGAAGAGGACTACGAGACCTACGAGATCCAAGGCCACTACGCTTCTCAGGGCGACGAAGAAGGCGAAGCGGAAGAGCACGCCGGCGAAGACGAGCATGACGAGGCCGTGGAAGAGGCAGGCGGCGAGGAAGAGGACGAAGCGCAAGGCCTCTCCCGGCGCTTTGCCGCACGGCGCGCCAAGCGCCAATCTCAGAAATCAGGCGGGAGCCTCACCAGCCGGCTTCGCGGCCTTGTGGCGGACAGCCCCGAGAAACGCGGCTAGCGCATACGCCTGTCGCGCTGACTAGGGCGCCGTACGCAAGAACGCACGCGTCCCGTTCTCGAGGCGCAGCGCCGTCAGAGAGCCCGAGAAGACCGCGCCCGTATCGATCCCGATCCTGTTGGGCCGAACCACCGGTGTACGCTCCGGCGTGTGGCCGTGAACCACGATCTTCCCGAACGGCTCCTCGCTATCCAGGAACTCGTGCCGAATCCACAGGAGATCGTCCGGCGCCTGTCGGTCGAGAGGCACGCCGGGGCGCAGCCCCGCATGCACGAACACATAATCTCCGACGACGCATTTGAGTTCGAGGGTCGTGAGGAAGCGTAAGTGGGCCTCCGGCAGCGCTTCCAGAAAGGCATCCCGCCACGCCGCAGGCGGCGCGCGGCGGTCTCGGAGCCCGTCGATGTCCGCACCGTAGGACCGCAAAGTCTGCTCGCCGCCATTGCGAAGCCACCCATCGAGCCAAGACGGATCATCGAGGAAATCCAGCAGAAACTGTTCGTGGTTGCCCTTGAGAAAATGAGTGGCGAAGCCGGGAGGAAGGTTCGCGCTCAAGAGCTCGATCACGCCACGGCTGTCCGGCCCCCGGTCCACGTAGTCGCCGAGAAAGACCAGCGTCTTCGCTGCAATGCCGCCGGCGGCATCGCTCTCGATCAGGGCCAGCAGTTCGGTCAGGAGATCGGAGCGGCCATGGATGTCGCCGATCGCGTAAACGACTTGGCCGTCGGGAACAGTAGCTTCCACGAGATCAGACGCCGCCGCCGTGGCCTGCCGCCAGTTCCTGGTAGAGCCGTGCCGGGAAGCTGAAGACCGTGCTCACGCAGTCGGCTTTGAGACCGATGAAGAGAACGGTTTCCCCGTCCCGCATCTGATCGTCCTCGGTGATGACATAGAGGGTATCGATGCGCAGCGGCGGCAGCCCCTTTTCGAGCGCGGCCCGTTTCTCGAACGCCTCCAGGCTCGGGCCCCCGTACTGGTCGAAGGTCGCGTGGACCCGCGCGATGGCCGTGCGGATGTCGCTTTCGGTCTTGCACGGAACAGTCGCGATTTTCGGACCGTCCCCGCCGTAATAGGTCGTGCCGTGCGACTGCACGAGCGGACCGAACTTGTCGGACGTGGCCTTGAAGGCCGCAAACCCCAGCAAGATGAGTGCAAGCACCAGTCCCGCGGAGATTTTCGCCCACATTGGCATCGCTGGATCCTCCCACGCCTCGGCCGCCCTCCCGCTGGAGGGCGTGCTTTGGCGTCCGTGAGATCGAGGCTGGTCCGCGCTAGATCGCGGTATCGACCTCGCAAATCACAGTATCACGATGCCCGCATTCCGGCATCTTCCAGGCGATCACTTCGCCGGTCCGGGTGTCGACGATCGGCACCGGGCAGGCGACGCGCCAGAAGCGGTAGCTGGAGCTCCTATGGGCTTGATCCCATTCAACGCCGAGCATGAGGCTCGCTCTTTGGCAGCGCTGCTGGTTGAAGGGCTGGGCCGCCGCGCCCATGGCCTCGGACTGGTCGTACAGTTGGACCTCCTGACGCCGGCACTGCATCATCGAGTTTTCGATGGCCCAGGTACGGTTTTCGTAGCCGGTCCACTTGGAGTTCACGTCATGCTGCTCGGCTGGGAGCATGACGGTTTTGCAGACGATCAGAACGACTGCTGATGGCATCGGTACGGGCATGGCTCATGCTCCCCTTTCCAGATTTGCGCCATCGAAGGGCGTTACCCAGCTCGCGGTCCAAGCGAGCACCGAGTCTTCGGCGAACCGCAGCCCCGCGAGCATGAACAGGCTGCCCCGCACATTGGCGGTCTTCTCGACCTCCAATGCGGCCACGCCGATGTAACGGCCGCACACTTCGGCGCCGGCGGCTTTGTTCACCTGATTGACGGCAATCGTTTCCGTGTGGCCGGCGGCGATAGACCGGGCAAGCGCCACCGCCTGGGATTCGGATTGGCATAGGACGGCGTTGAGCTTCGCTGGCGCCACCGTCGGTGACTGGGCTAGAGCCTGAACGGGTAGAATCAGGCTCGCCAGTACGGCAAGGGTCAGTGTCTTAGGCATTGGGCCCCCTCTCAAGGTTGCACGAACGCCACTCCTCAGGGTCCGTTTGGACCTGCACCTCCCGAAACTCAACTCGACCGGTTGGAACTCTTCTGTCCGCATGGCCTACCGATGTTGCATCGCACCATCGGCCCGCTTGACTTCACAAGCTTGCAGGGGTCTTCGCAAGACCCGTGCTAGTTTGGACCATGTAGGGCACCCTGCGTCAGAATGCCCAAAATCAGCGGTTTTACATGCATTTCGAAGTCCCTGCGACCCGGTTGGAAGTGCCGGATTTTCAAGGCTTTCGCCTCTCCACCGACCTTCCGGATAAATGCTGCACCGCAAAAAACTGATTCGCAAGAGTGTCATAAGCCTAGCGCGATCGAGGACCAAACCCTAGAGCACGGAAGCAACAGCCATAGGAAAAATGGCAAAGCCTACGCCAGCTGCGCGCCTGAATTGCCTAATTTTTACTCACTTGCCGCAGGTTTCCGGTGGGTCCCTGACGAGCATCAAACGAGCCAGCTAGAACCGTGGTGCACGGAGTAATAGGGTGGAGTTGGCAAAGGGGGGACGTATGCTGATCGATGGGGTCGTGCTGTTATGGTTCATCCTGACAGTGCTTTCGCTGATTTTCGTGGCGATCGACATCCGGTCGACGCCTGAAAACCCCGTCATGAAATGGGCTTTCGTCCTCTTCACCGCCTATTCGGGGCCGTTCGGCGCGTTCCTCTATGTCTTGGGGTGCCGGGAGCCCTTGCCCGGGCTCCATGAGCGCTACGTGACGGCACGCTGGCGCCAAGCACTCGGCTCGACCATGCATTGCGCCGCCGGCGACGGCGTCGGCATTTTGGTGGGTGCGGTGATCGGCGCCCTCGTCGCGCTTCCTCTGATGGTGGATTTCGCGCTGGAATACGTGCTCGGTTTCGCCTTCGGCTGGACCATCTTCCAGGCGCTCTTCATGGGCGAGATGTTCGGCACCTATTGGAAGGCGCTCAAGGGCACGTTCACCTCCGAGTTTCTGTCCATGAACTGCCTCATGGGCGGCATGTTGCCGGTCTCCGCCCTCGCCTTCCAAGGCAACCCGGACGCCCACGACCCGACGCAAGCGCTGTTCTGGTTCCGCATGTCCCTGGCGCTCATGGTCGGGGCACTGGTCGCCTACCCCATGAACTACTGGCTGGTGGCCCATCATCTGAAGCACGGCATGCTGACCGTACGGCCGGCCGGATCCGGCGCCGATTCCGGCGGCATGGAGGGCATGGACATGCCCAAAGAGGCGGGTACGGACAGCAAGATGGCCAGCATGAGCATGGCCGACAAGATGAAAGCGGCCGAGAGCGGTTCGGCCCTGCACAAGCCCAACCCGCCGGTCTGGGTTATGGGCGCCGTGTCGCTCGCCGTCCTCGCGCTCGGCATCGTCATTACACTGATCTTCGCATAACAGCGCTGCCGCTTGGCGGCACGCGCTTATCCGCGCCCAATCCGCCTGCCCACACACACGCCTATCTTATCGACAGGCGCCGGAGGGGATGGGAGGGGCGAAATGCGGTGCGGAGCATCCAATGGCAACACGCGGTCCCGGACCCGACCGGCTCGCGGCCTGCGAGCGTGCCGGCACGCGGCCTGCGAGCGTGCCGGCACGCGCTACCGCGACCGCGCGATTGCCAACGCCGCGGCGCGGTACGATCGCATGCGGCACCTGCCGAAGCTCCTCGGCACGACACCACAAGAACTGGCCGATCTCTCCATCGAGGGGAGGCGCATCCTGATCGCCCGGCTCGCGCGCCTTGCCCGCAACTCGGCCCACGCCGGCAAAGCCGGCCATTGGTCCTACGACCCGAACCGCCACCTCGCGATCCTCGGCGCCTTACGGGCCGAGAGAACAGCCCTTGCCGCGCAGCCGGACGGCGCGCGCGACGAGGCTACCGGTCCCGCCTAGCGCCATTCGCGATCAGCACATGATCTGCTGTTTCACGATGGCCGTCTGCTCGGCGACGATCTTGTCGTACTCGCGAAGCTGCGCCGGGGTGAGGATCTCGGCGAGACGCGAGCGCGTATCCGCGTTGATGCGGTTCATGTCCTTGTTGAGCCGGATCAGGCCGAGTGCGCCAGGGCGCTCGCAGGTCTCGAAATCGACGCCGTATTTGTTGAACGTCGTACTGCGGGCCGACATCGAGTCTTCCAGAATCGGGGAAATCGCGGCGCGCTGCTCCGGCGTCAGGCTCAGTCGCGCCTCCAGCTTGGCAATGTCTTCGGGGGTCAGCAATTGCGCCGCCGCCACTGCCGGCACCAGCATCGCGCCGATAACGGCAAAGATGGCGAGTGTACGCGTCAGACTGTTGATCATGCCGTATCTCTACTCCCTATTGCTTCATCGAACCCTCAAGCCCCGAATGGGGGCGAGGGCAGCGCCTTCCGGCAAAGCATGCAGATAGGAACGGTGAACGGACGGATCAACAGCAGCCCGGCGGCGCACAACGGCGCGCCGGTATCAGCCTTGCTTGGCGGATTGATCCTGCGCCGCCTGATCCGCGGCGGCGTGAGAACCGCGCAGGCCCGCCGGCCAGCCGAGCCAGGCCTGGGTGCGTAAGCCCCTAAGGCGGTAGCCGCCGTCCGGGGCGATTCGAAGAGCCAGCGCCGGGCCGCAAACCGGTCGCGGACGATATAGGGAAACACGGTCCCGAGAATCGCGCCGAGCACCGCGTCGGTGAAATAGTGCACCCCGATCAGGACCCGGCTGAACGCGACCCAGACCGCGATCGTGTAGACAAAGACGCGGGCCCGCGGAACGAGGATAGCCACCACGGTCGCGAACGCGAAGATCGACGTCGAGTGGCCCGAGGGCAGCGATGCATGATCGGCGTCGAAGGCGAAGAAATTGAAATGGAAATGGCCCAGCTCCTCGTAGAACTTGGGCCGCGCGCGGCCGAGGATGTTCTTGCACAGTGTCGCAATCAGCCCTGCCCCGCCGATACTGACGAAGGCGAAGCTCGCCGCCTGAATGATGAGCCCGTACCCGGCCGTATTGCGGAACCCGATGTGATTGCGCCGGAGCAGGACCGCGAAGCCGATAATGGTCGCGGTCGGGATCAGCATCCAATTGGAGCGCCCGATATCGGTGATCGCGCGGAAGAAGTCGCGCGCAGCCGGCGACATGGCCTTGGCCCGTTCCAGCATGAACGGGTCGATCAGCAGAAATCCCACGGCCAGGACGGAGAAAGCGATGAGCGCCTGCTCCCAGAGCTTCATTGAGGTATCCGGCAACGTGTCTGCCCGTTCCTTCGGTTGATCGGAGCCCCGGCGAACGCCCCGGGCCACGCCGATATGCCTATTGCGAACCGCGTAAGCATGCAAACCAGAAACGGAATTTGGGTTACGGCGCCTCAAGGGCGCCATAGTCTCGCTCACCCAGCCGTGAAGCAATGTGTGCGAATTGTAATCTAAAACGGCCTCTCGCGCGTTTAGTCTACGAGGTGTCGATTCCCGACACCCCTCAATGTTTGCAAGAGAAGGATACCCCCCATGTATTTGCCCTCTCGCATGACAATGAGACTCATCGCAGCCGGGGCCTTCGTGCTGATCGCCGCGGCGATGCACTCGCCTCTGGGCCCGAAACTGGCGGCCCTGCACGCGAGCATGGTCGGTTTGGTCTAGGACGGGAACGTCCTTCGGGAAGGAGCCTCGAGGATCCCCCCTCCTCCGGTTCCACCAGTCCCCGCGATGGGTGACGTTGCGTCATGAACCGGTCCCGCCTTTGTGCTGCGCACGAAGGCGGGGGCGGCACTCAAGCCAAACCAGCAGTCCCGGCCGCTCCGATCGCCGCGCCTCCCTCCTCGATCCGGCCTTAGAATTTTTTTCTCGCGACAACCAAATTCCAACCGCAAAGCGCCGCGCGTTGGACGCCATTGCGTCGCGCGTTTGCCACCGAGGCGACCTACGAGTCTCCTCGGCCGGTTTCCGGCGCACCTAGTCTAGGATAGACAGAAATGAAGACAGTTTTTGCGTTTCTCATTGCACTTGGCATGTCGTTGCCCTTCGCCTCTGCAGCGTTCGCAGGCCCCGACGATTGCGCCGACGGCCAGACCTGGGACGAAGACACCCAGTCCTGCGTGGACAACTAGACGGCCGCAGTCTCATTAGCTTGAGCAGGAGGGCACTGGCTTCGGCCAGTGCCCTTTGTGTTTGGCAGACGGCTCCTCGCCCCGTACGCTGGCGGTGAGGTGCATTGTTCGATCATGGTATTCGCTTCGAGAATGACGCGGCAGCGCCGGCATGTCGCCAGTCCGGTCACCGACACGGGCTATCGCAATTGCAGCAGGAGGCGGGCCGCGTGACGGCCGGTTCTCATTGGAACAGGCCAAGGTAATCGAGTTCTTGTCCCGGCCCGGGACCTACGACCCTGCCCCCGCAGCCGTCGACCGCATCGAGACGCACGCCTCGTTCGTGTTCCTCGCAGGCGCCTTTGCCTACAAGATCAAGCGCGAAGTCAAATTGCCGTTTCTCGATTTCTCGACGCTTCAGAAACGGCACCAAGCCTGTCTCAACGAACCTCGCCTGAACCGCCGGACAGCGCCCGACATCTATCGAGAGGTCGTCCCCGTGACGGTCGACGCGAGCGGCAGGCTGGCGCTGCGCGGACAGGGGGAGCCGGTCGAATGGGTCTTGGTCATGCGCCGCTTCGGCCAGGAGAACCTCTTCGACCGGATGGCGCGCGAGGGACGTCTTTCGCTGGACGCCATGCACCGGACGGCACTGGCCGTTGCCGCCCTTCACGACGCAGCCGACCGCATCCTCACGGCCGATCAGGCCGTCGTGCCGCTCGAGAAGATCATCTCCGAGCACGAGCATGTGTTGCAGCAGGCGGCTGGTGACGTCATCCCACAGGCCGCAGCTGACTCCTTGGCACGGCGGACGCGCACGGCCTTCGAGAGACTGAAGCCGCTCCTGATGCGGCGCGCCGCAACCGGCTTCGTCCGGCATTGTCACGGAGACCTGCACCTTCGGAACATTGTCGAGATCGAGGGCGACCCTGTCCTGTTCGATGCGCTCGAGTTCGACGACAGCCTGGCGACCATCGACGTGCTGTACGATCTGGCTTTTCTGCTCATGGACCTCGGCAAGCACGGTCTCGGCGCCTACGCCAATGCCGTCCTGAACGGCTACCTCGACAACAGCGACACGGGGAATCTCCTCGGACTTGCCGCCCTGCCGCTGTTCCTTTCCTTGCGCGCTGTGATCAGGGGCAAGGTCGAGCTCTTGCGTTCCCAATTGGCGGAACCTTCGCAAGCCAAAGCGGCCCGCGACGAGGCGCGGGACTATTTCGAGCTGGCTTTGCAGTTCCTCGAACCCGAGGCGCGCCGGCTGATTGCCGTCGGCGGTCTTTCCGGCACCGGCAAATCGACCATCGCCCGCGCAATGGCGCCGCGGATCGGCGCGTTCCCCGGCCGCGGTCATGTGCGCAGCGATTTGGAGCGCAAGCGCTTGTTCGGCGTGGCGCCCACCGACCGGTTGTCCGCAACGGCCTACACACAATACGTCTCGGACCTTGTTTACGTGCTGTGCCGCAAGCGCGCGGCGCTCGTTCTCGAAGCGGGCAAATGGGTGATCGTGGATGCGGTCCATGCGCGGCCGCACGAGCGCGAAGCCATTGCCGCGGTCGCCGCAGAGCACGGCGTCCCGTTCACGGGGCTCTGGTTCGACGCGCCGGGCGACGTGCTCGAGGAGCGTGTCGCGGACCGGGTCGGCGATGTGTCCGACGCCACGCCCGAGGTTGTCCGGGAGCAGCTTCGCTACGATCTTGGAGAAATCGGATTTGCGCGCATCGATGCCGGCGGTTCGGTCGAGCAAGTCGCCGAACGTTGCTTGAACCGCCTGAAAGCTGAAAGTGGCAGCCCGTAGGGGACGTCACAAGTGATTTAAAATCAAGCACTTGGGGCCGACTGGGACCAAAAAATTTCCATTATATATCAATGGTGCCCATAGTCCGTTGTCCCACGTCTATCAAAACGCGCGCTCATTGCGTCGAGCCATGGCGCGGGTCGCGCGGCGCGGCGCGGCATACACACTCCGCATCGCGCTAGCACCTCCGAAGATCACTTTGTTGTACCTATCGTCGGGCGTCTCTGGCCAGTGGCGCTCTCGTACTGGAAAGAGCCTCAACGGAATTTCTACCTCTTCGTCAAGCGCACAGTGCCGATATGCTGACAGTGAATTGAGCCCCGCATAGTTGCTTGCGGTCGAGCACAAGAACGCTACGGGAAAGCATTTCATCAGCTGAAAGACGGCAGGCATATCGAAGCTCCGAGACAACACGAACATCGCGAAGTCGCGCATTACGACAAGATCGTCATAGGGGTACACCCAATAGAAGACATGAATGTCATCGGGCAGCTGAGCTGACGGGTCTAGCGCATAAGTCCGTGCCAATTGATCGAACGTGGTGTCCTCTATCTCAACCTTGGCGGCAACGAGATGTGCAAGAACTGCTTTGAGCAAGCGTTGCGGCTTCGTCACGTGCGTCAGCACCATGGGAAGCCGCAACGTAGATTTTAGATACAGCCCTACACTTCGGGAAAACTCGTTCAGGGTCGCGTCATATTGTGCACCGAGATGCTCGTTGCACTTCTTGCATATCGTCCGAAACTTGACGCCGTTCTGGGAAATGACTGTCTTGCCGGTCTCAGCGGTCAGGCGCGTCATCATCGCCTGCATCTCCATAGGGCGAATGACCGTTCCTCCCTTGGGTGGAACATGATCCCACGTGAGATCCGCCTCCAATCTGCAGAGATTGCAGATTGAGCGCTTCTGCCTTTTCTCGATCGCATACTGCATGGCCGGACCTCGCAATCGGATCAACGCGGGACAGTCGCAGCGGAGGATTGTTCTATGAAATCAGTGGGGAGTGCGATTCCGCATTTCGCAACTTGTGTCCCAAGGCAAAAACACTTAGCGGAATCAGTATGTTATAGCGACGTTTGGCAGCCCGTAGGGGAGTCGAACCCCTGTTTCCGCCGTGAGAGGGCGGCGTCCTAGGCCACTAGACGAACGGGCCGTGCGCGCGAACGAGAAGCTATAGTTCTCGCGTCTGTTACGATCAAGAACTATCGCGCGGGCGGCGCACCTTTGTCGATGTTGAGGCGGGACACGACCTTGCCCGTCCTCATATCCACGACCACGATCTCGGCATCGTCCCGCCACCGCACGTGGAGCGCCAGAAAATGACCATCGAGGGACATGGAGACGACTTGCGCGTCTCCGGGAATGCTCAGGGCTTCCAGCGCGCCGGATGCGACCGGCTCCATGGCGACCGGGTCGGGCGCGGCGGCGGCGGCGGGCGCATCGGCGGCGGACTTCTTCCCGACCTTGGAGGCCTGAAAGATCATGCCGGCGATCACGGCCGCAAGCCCGGCCAGGAGCATGACCCCCATCACCACCACGGCGACCTTGAGCATGCCCACCTGGCGCGGCGTAAACACCGTGCCTTCGATACGCTCATCTGCCGGGCGCGGGGTGTTGGCCTGCGATTTCTCTGGGTCGACCGTCGTTGTCATCCTATGACAGACTCCGAAACATGCCGCGCACGACAATGATTGAGACAGAAACCCCGACCGACCTTGACGCCGCCCTGGACCTCGATGCCATCGAGGAGGCCACGGAGACGGAGACCGCCCGTTTGGCCGCTGTAGATGAATCCCAGATCGGCCAGCGGCTCGACCGGTTTCTGAGCGAGGCGCTACCCGACGTCAGCCGCACGCGCATCCAGGCGTTGATCCGTGAAGGTCATGTGCGGATCGCAGGCGGCCCCTCGGGCGGCGCGACCATAGAGGACGTCAAATATCGGGTCAAACAGGGCGATTGCTTCGAACTCATCGTGCCGCCAGCCGCCGAACCGGAGCTGAATCCGGAAGCGATCCCCCTCGACGTCGTCTACGAGGACGAGGACGTGATCGTCATCGACAAGCCCGCCGGCCTCGTGGTGCATCCGGGCGCCGGGCAGCCGGACGGCACGCTCGTGAATGCGCTTCTCGCCCATTGCGGTAAGAGCCTCTCGGGCATCGGCGGCGTGGCCCGGCCCGGCATCGTCCACCGGCTCGACAAGGACACGAGCGGGCTCATGGTCGCGGCCAAGAACGATCGGGCCCATCGCGCGCTCGCCGAGCAATTCGCCGACCACGGACGAACCGGCGAGATGGCGCGCGGCTATCTTGCGCTTGTGTGGGGCGCTCCGTCGCGGCCCCGCGGGCGCATCGAAGCTCCGATCGGGCGCCACCCCACGAGCCGGACGCGGATGGCCGTCGTGCCGAAAGACAAAGGCCGCTTCGCCGCGACACAGTGGCGTCTCGTCGAGAGCTATGGCGGCACGGGCAAGGACGCCGTCGCCTCGCTGATCGAATGTACGCTCGAAACCGGACGGACCCATCAGGTGCGCGTCCATCTGGCCCACTATGGGCACCCGCTTGTGGGCGATCCGCTCTACGGCGCCGGCTTCAAGTCGAAGCTCAAGACGCTGCCCGAAGATTTGGCCGGCGCGATCTCGGCGCTCGACCGGCAGGCGCTTCATGCCGCGCACCTGTCCTTCGTCCATCCGGGAACAGGGACCTTACTGGAATTTAACAGTGATCTCCCTGACGATCTCGCCGAGATTGTGCGACAATTCAAGCAACTGTGATGATACGCCCCTCTTTCATGCACGCGTGAAACGTCCTATAGACGGACGGGCCGGGGGACGTACATGAGGAAAGACGCGGGGGCTGTTACGTCCTGCAGGAGACGGGTTCCGGGAAGACAGCCATGGCTCGAAGAGTTTACCGAGCGTCAGCGCGCATGGCGGACTGACGCGCTATCTCGAAGAAATTAGACAGTTCCCGATGCTGGAGCCGCAGCAGGAGTACATGCTCGCCAAGAGTTGGCGCGAGCATGGCGATCGCGATGCGGCGCACGAACTGGTGACGTCCCATTTGCGGCTCGTGGCGCGCATCGCCATGGGCTATCGCGGCTACGGCCTGCCCATCGGCGAGGTGATCTCCGAAGGCAATGTGGGCTTGATGCAGGCCGTGAAGCGCTTCGATCCCGAAAAGGGCTTCCGCTTGGCGACCTACGCCATGTGGTGGATCCGCGCGGCGATCCAGGAATACATCCTGCGTTCGTGGAGCCTCGTGAAGATGGGCACCACGGCGGCGCAGAAGAAGCTGTTCTTCAATCTCCGCAAGATCAAGGGACAGCTCAAGGCGCTCGAGGATGGCGATCTGCGTCCCGATCAGGTGAAGCAGATCGCGACCCGGCTCGGCGTCAGCGAAGACGACGTCGTGTCCATGAACCGCCGGCTCGGCGGCGACTCCTCGCTCAACGCGCCCGTTCGCAACGACGCGGAAAGCGGCGAGTGGATGGATTGGCTCGTGGACGACACCGCGGTCGATCAGGAAACCGCCCTGGCAGAGTCCGAGGAGCAGGACCAGCGCCGTGGCATGCTGTACGACGCGCTGAAGGACTTGAACGAGCGGGAGCGCCGCGTATTCGAGGCGCGCCGCCTGTCCGAAGACCCGCTGACCTTGGAGCAACTCTCCACGGAATTCGGTGTCAGCCGCGAGCGCATCCGCCAGATCGAGGTCCGCGCCTTCGAAAAGGTGCAGAAGGCCGTCCAGAAGGCCGCCGGGGAGCCGGAGCTCGAGCCCGCCGACTAGCGCGGCGCGCCCTACATGGCGGCACCGGTCCCTGCGGCGGTAGACGCGAATCGCCCTGCCCGCTAATGATCGGGGCGGCAGATGAGGGGCGGCGCGTGAACATTCTGGAATCCGGCAATGTGGAGATTGCCTATCTCGACGAGGGCGAAGGGCCGACGGTGCTGCTCGGCCATTGCTCCGCGGCGTCTCACAGGGAATGGGCCCCGCTGATCGAAGCGCTGGTGGAGGACTGGCATGTCCTCGCGCCCGATTTCATCGGGTACGGGCAGTCCGGACCGTGGCCAGCGGAAGAGCCCTTCTCGATCGAAGCGGATGTCGAGGCCTTGCTTGCCGTTGCCGAAACGGCCGAAGCGCCGCTGCATCTCGTCGGCCATTCCTACGGCGCGGCGCTGGCGCTCGAAGCGGCGCGCACGCTGAAAGACAAGGTCAAGAGCCTCACGCTGGTCGAACCCGTCTCGTTCCACCTGCTTCGCCTGGAAGACCTGCCCGAATGGCAGGACGTGGAGAAGCTCGGCGTCGCCGTTCTGGATCCCGTGGCGAAGGGCGACGACAAGAAAGCCGCCGGAGCTTTCATGAGCTACTGGCTCGGACGATGGCGCTGGTGGCTTGCGCCCGACCGCTTCAAGAGCGCCATTGCCGCGACAATCCCGAAGGTCGCGCTCGAATTCTCCATCGCCCTCGATGCGAACAGCACAACGATGGACTATGCGGAAATCACCGCCCCGACTCTCCTGATCATGGGATCCAAAACGCCGCCGCCGACGCGCGCGGTGACCGAGCTCTTGAGCAAGACGCTCCCCAATGCGGCAATCGAGACGCTCAAGGGCGCGGGCCATATGAGCCCGTTCACCCATCCGGCCAAGCTCAATCAGATGATCCTCGATCATCTGAACGCCCATCGCTAGCGCCACCGTTCTCCAGCGCCTCCATGTCTTTCGCGAACAGGTCTTCCAACTCGACGGCGGCCGACAGGGCATTCGCACGCATCTTCTCCCGATCCGTATAGTCCTGGTACTCGTTGAAGAGCCGCGCCTCGTCATGGGTCTTGAACGTCTCGATGAGGCGTTTGGCTTCGTTGGGCTTCAGCCCGAGCCCGCGCAGAAGCTCGGACGTCAGGCTCAATGCCGCGAGAAATGTCTCGCGTTCGATAATGGTGACGCCGAGATCCACGAGCTTGTGGACGTGAATACGGTCGCGGGCGCGGGCATAGATGGGAAGGTCGGGAAAGTTCTCCCGGACGATCTCCGCCACACGGAGCGATGCGTCCACATCGTCGATCGCCAGCACGAAGGCGCTTGCCTTGCCGGCACCTGACGCACGCAGGATGTCGATACGCCCCGCATCGCCATAGTAGATATTGGCGCCGAAGCGCTTGACGAAATCGACCTGCGCAATGGACTTGTCGAGCGCCGTAAACGGAATATGCCGGGCGCGCAGGACGCGCGCGACGATCTGCCCGAAACGCCCAAACCCGGCGATGATGACATGCTTCTCATCGTCCGGCGGGATCTCGTAATCCGGCGCCGCGCTTTTCCTCGCCCGCAGGAACATGTCGTCCGCGACCAGCAGCAGCGGCGTCGCCGCCATGGAGAGCGTGACCGCCAACGTCAGGAGCCCCGCCGTTTCGCGGTCGATCACTCCTTCGACGAGGCCGACCGAAAACAGCACGAATGCGAACTCGCCGCCCTGGCTCAGCACAATCCCGAGCCGCCGCGACGGCGCGTTCGTCAGGCCCCACCAGCGGCCAAGCCCGAACAGAACCGCGAACTTCACGGCGATCAGCACCGCCACGATGAGAAGCAGCGCGCCGGGCCGGGCCACGAGAACCGACAGGTCGATGGACATACCCACGGCCATGAAGAACACGGCCAGCAGCAGACCCTCGAACGGCGCGATATCCGCCTCGATCTGATGGCGGTACTCGGAGTCGGCAAGGAGCGCGCCGGCAATGAACGAGCCCAGCGCCGCGGACAACCCCACCTCTTCCATCAGCAAGGCCACGCCGACGACGGTCAGGAGCGCGGTCGCCGTCATGGCCTCGCGCACCCCCACCTTAGCGACGAGCCGATAGAGCCGGCTCAACAGAAACCGGCCGACGACGATAACGCCGGCGATGGTGAGGATGGCCAAGCCCGCACTGCCGAGATCCATCGTGGGTTCTTCGCCACTGCCGAGTGCGAAGAGCGGCACGAGAGCGATCAGCGGGATCGCGGCGAGATCCTGGAACAGCAGGATCGAGAAGGCGAGCCGTCCATGGGCGGGTCTCAGCTCGCCTTTCTCCTCCAGAACCTGCAAGGCGAAGGCGGTGGACGAGAGCGACAAGGCCAGACCGACGAACAGCGCCTGCCCGGTCGCGAGCCCGAACGCAAGGCCGATGCCCGCAAGAACGAAGCCGGTCACGACGAGCTGCGCCGCGCCGAGCCCGAAGATGGCCGACCGCATGGCCCACAGACGCATGGGGCGCAGCTCAAGGCCGATCACGAACAACAGCAGGACGACGCCGAATTCGCCGAACTTGAGGACCTTCTCCACATGGTCGAGGGCGTAGAGCGGCCCCAGCACATAGGGTCCGATGACGACGCCGGCGGCGAGATAGCCAAGCACGGCGCCAATGCCGAGATAGCGTCCCAGCGGCGCGGCAATCGCGGCAGCGGCCAAAAACACCGTTACCTGAATAAGCTGCGCCTCTGTCATATCTCTCGCGTACCCTCTGCCCTCACTGAATCTGCCTATCACGCCGATGCGCGCCTGGCTAACGCCGCTTGTGGCGAGCGCCCCCGTCCCCTGCTAGGAGAGGCCAAAGGAAGACCGCATGGACACCAGCCCTGCAGACATGCCCGAGGCCACGCCCGGTCGCGCACCCTCACCGACATTGGGCGAGGCCCTGCCGGTGTGGACCAAGATCGGCGTCACGTCGTTCGGCGGCCCAGCCGGACAGATCGCGCTCATGCACCGCGAACTCGTCGAAGAGCGCGGCTGGATCGGCCACGAACGATTCCTCCATGCGCTGAACTTCTGCATGCTACTGCCGGGACCCGAGGCCATGCAGCTCGCGACGTATGTCGGCTGGCGGCTGAACGGTACACTCGGCGGCCTCGTCGCCGGGCTGCTCTTTGTCCTCCCCGGCGCCGCCGTCGTCCTCGCCCTCTCCATCGCCTATGCGTGGTACGGCCAAGCGCCGGTGGTGGAAGCGGCCTTTGTCGGCATCAAAACGGCCGTGCTCGTGATCGTCGTCGACGCCTTGCTGAAAGTGGCCAAGCGCGCCCTCCACGGCGCGCATGCCTGGGCGATCGCCGCGCTCGCGTTCATCGCCATCTTCTTTTTCGCGGTGCCGTTCCCCATTATTGTCGCAGTGGCAGCACTGGCCGGCTATCTCCTCGCGCGCTTTGCGCCTGAGAGCATCCCATCCGCCGATACGACAGCACTCGACACCGACCCCGTCACCCTTCGGCAAACGCTGCGAACGGCCTGCCTCTGGCTTGCCGTCTGGATTGTGCCGCTCGTCGCCGTGAGCCTCGCCTTCCCGCAGGTCTTCACGGACCTCTCGGTGTTCTTCTCGAAGCTCGCCGTGGTGACGTTTGGCGGGGCCTATGCGGTGCTCGCCTATATGGCGCAACAGGCCGTCGAGACTTATGGCTGGCTGAGCGCGCCCGAAATGCTGGACGGGCTCGGCCTCGCGGAAACGACGCCCGGACCCTTGATCCTCGTTACCGAGTTCGTCGGCTTTCTCGGCGCCTATCGCCATGGAGGGCAGCCGGCCCTTGCCTACGGGCTCCTCGGCGCGGCCGTGACCCTTTGGGCCACTTTCGCCCCGTGCTTCTTGTGGATCTTCACGGGCGCGCCCTACGTGGAGCAGCTGCGCGCCAACCCGAAACTCGCCGGCGCGCTGCGCGGTGTCACCGCGGCCGTGGTCGGTGTAATTTTGAACCTGAGCCTGTGGTTTGCGCTGCACGTCATTTTCAAGACGGTGACGGCGACGGATGCCGGTCCCTTGCGGCTATGGACGCCCGAGCTTGCGAGCTTTCAGTGGGACGCCGCGCTTCTCGCAGGTCTTGCCGCCCTCCTGATTTTCGGAGCACGGCTCGGCATTCTCACCACGCTGGCGATCTGCGCGGGCGCGAGCCTCACCCTGTCGGCGCTGCTTTAGCGCTCAAGTAGCGCGAAGCGCGATAGGGCACACACGCAAGCCCTCAAGTAGCCGCTAGGCGATAGGGCACAAAAAAAGAAAACGCGGGAGGCAAGCCTCCCGCGTTTTCGAAAATCGTTGACGTCTGTTGCGCGACGCTTACTTCGGCACGAACAGATTGACGAACGGCGCGCGCACCCAAGTGCCACGGCGGCTTGTCTTCACATCCGTAAACGGTGCGCGGACATCGGTCTCGGCATCGCTCGTACGAACGGACGTTGTCGGGGCATCGACCACCGTCTCGCGATTGCGGCGGCGCCAGCCGACTTCCTGCACCATACCGTTCTTGGCCGTCGGGACTGTCAGCCCGGCGGGACCAGCGCTCGCGGTCGCAGGCGCAAAGACGGCGGCGGCGCAGAACGCCGTGAGAAATCCGGAAACGATCAGACGAGTCATCCTTCCTCCTATCCAGGGGTTCGGGTGTCTGGACTTGCGGGCACTATCTGTGCACGAGCACTTCAAAGAAATTATGACCACAAACATCCGCTTAGCCCCGAATGTGGCGTTAGCGATGCCGCAGTGCAACCCCAATCTCTACAGCCAGCCTTTATGCTTGAAATAAAGATAAGGGAGTATCGCAAACAGGACCATCATGCCGAGGGCAACCGGGTACCCAAGTACCCAGCCAAGTTCCGGCATATCGTGGAAATTCATCCCGTAGATCGATGCAATCAATGTCGGTGGCAGGAACACGACGGCTGCAACCGAGAAGATTTTAATAATGTCGTTCTGTTGGATCTGGATCATGCCCAGCGTCGCATCGAGCAGAAACACGATCTTGCCCGACAAGAATGTGGCGTGGTCCGTCAGGGAGTTGACGTCGCGCACGGCCGCGCGCACCCGCGAGGAGACGATCTTGCCTTCTTTCCGTTCGTTGACCGCATAGGCAAGATACGTCAGGAGGCGGCCGAGGGAGTAGCAGCTCTCCCGCACCTTCGAGACGACCTCCCCCTCGTGGCCGATGTCCTGCAGCACGACATCGTAGCGGTGCTGACGCTTGAGGGCCGGATCCCGTTTCTTGAAGACCGACCGCGACAAATGCTCCACCTGCCCCTGGATCTGCTCGATGAAGTCGGCCAGGCGATCGACCACGGCCTCCAACAGGCCAATCAGGACCATGCAGCCTCTGTTTAGATCCAGTTCCTGTCTGTTGCAGCGCGTGAGAAAGAAGGCGAAAGCGCCGGGCTCGGCGTAGCGCACGGTCAGGAGCCGGTTGCCGGCCAAAATGAACGTCGCCGGCGTGATCTGGGCCTCGCTGCCGCCGCCTTTGAACACGAGCGTCGCCGTCATGAAGAAGGCGCCGTCTTCCTGGTAGAGACGGCTGCTGGCCTCGATTTCCTGCAGTTCCTCCCGGGTCGGGACGTCAATCCCGAGAGCCTGTTCGATGATGTGTTCCTCTTCCGTGGTCGGGTTGAGGAGGTCGATCCATACGGCCTCATCGGTCGCCCGTGGCAGACCGGTCTGGGGTGTAAGTTTCCCCTCACGGGCCTCGTAGATCGTGATCATCGCCAATAGGCCTCCCCAGCGGATTCGACGCAACCTTAAGAAAGTGGACGGGTGCTCAAATATTGCGTTAAATCAACACTTCAAACTTGGCGAATAGCCATACTCCATTCGCGTTGTCTTTGTTGACGGGAATGGCGAGAAACTCAAGGACTCCGATGCGCTGGCTCCGTAAGGAACGGGACTTAATTGGACTCATCATGATCTGGGGCTTGCTGCTCCAGTCGCTGGTGATTCCGATGTCGTCGACCGCCCATGCGGCCATGCTGGCCACGGGATCCGACACTGCCGGCATCATCTGCACCACGCGTACGGCGAGTGCGGTTCCGCCCGGAACCTTCGCGCCGGACGAGCAGAAGCAGAGCCAGAACAGCGCCGATTGCCAATGCTGCCACATGAGCTGCCGCCAAGGCTGCGGCGGGATGTGTGGTGGTACGGGTCTCGGCGCGTTTGCCTATCTGCTGACGCCGCATACTGCGGTCCTGTCCGCAGTCGAAACGGCCAGTGGCCCTGCGTTTTATGACGCTGGCGCACTGACCGAGAGTCAGCCGCGCGCCCCACCCCTCGCGTAAGTCCGGAATTCTTCCATCGCTGTGACGTCCGTCTTCGCGCGCCCTTCGCCAGGCACGCGGAGTGTGGCCGTCGCACCCGACTACGCAGACAACGCAAAACCAGAGATGTCCGGCAGCAACCGGCTCTCTGAGGGGGGTATCAATGAAAATCTCTTTTCCACGCCGGCAGGTTCCGGCGCTCGGTCTCTGTATCGCCTTGGGGGTCGTCTCGGCGCCGGGCCTTGCACGCGCCGATTCCGATCACGGCCCCGCCACAGGCCCGCTCCCGGACACGCACGCACCGGCCGGCGTCATGTTCGACCACATGCACAAGGCCGGCGAATGGATGGTCGGTTTCCGCTACGCGTATTCGAGCGAAAGCGGCGACATCCTGCACGGCGGGAGCAAAGCCGGCGATCAGATGGTCATCGATCACGGCTGCGGCGACCATAAGTGCTCGATGGCGCCCGGCAGCATGTCCATGAACATGTACATGCTGGACATCATGTACGCGCCCACCGACTGGATGACCCTGATGGTGATGCCGATGTACATGACCCACGACATGACCATGCGGCCTCTGAAATCGAACGCCAGCCATATGGGCCATAGCGGCATGAGCCATGGCGGCATGGACATGAGCATGGACGACGACATGAGCGAGATGATGGACCACGGCACCCACGCTCATAGCGGCGCCCACACGCACGGCACGGACGGATGGGGCGACACGATCTTCGGTCCCGAACTCCGCATTGCTGAGGGTCCGGGCTACCATCTGATGTTCTCGCCGATGTTCAGCGCGCCGACCGGCTCGGTGGACAAGAAGACGAACGGGGTCTTCACCCACTACATGATGCAGCCGGGCTCCGGCACCTGGGACTTCCTGCCCAGCATCACCTACACGGGCCGTGCGGATCGCTTCGCCTGGGGCGCGCAGGTTCTCGGCGTCGTGCGCATGGAAGAGGAGAACGATTCCGGCTACCGGCTCGGCAATGTGTTCCAAGCCACAGGCTGGGGCAGCTATCGCTTCGCCGACTGGATCTCGGCCTCCGTTCGCGGTCTCTATACCGACGAGGGTCAGATCGAAGGCCACTACAACGGCCCGCATAACCATTCGAGCCCGCCCGACCTTCAGTACAACTACGGCGGCACGTATTGGGACATCGGCTTCGGCATCAACACGGTGGTGCCGAGCGGAGCCCTCAAGGGCCTGCGGTTCTCGGCCGAGTGGCTGCAGCCGGTGGACGAAGATGTGAACGGCTACCAGCTCGAGCGCAACGGAACGCTTTGGGCCAATACGTCCATCTCGTTCTAAGAGCCGCTAGTTCTTCGTGACGATGCAAGCGCCGCCTTCCCGCCGGAGGGCGGCGCAAACGTCTTGGGCCTCGCTGCGGCTGCTCGCGCCGATTTGCACCATGTAGAGCGGCCGCCGTCCCCGGCTGCGATTGCGTTTGGGGAAGACGTAAGGATCCGCCTCTCCCAACGCGCTGCCATAGGTCCGCTTCAACCGGGCATATTTCGAGAGAGCTTTCGACTTGGAGAAAGCCACCGACACTTGCGCGCCCCAGGGGCGCCAGCGCGCACTGGCCGTAAGCGGGCTTGTGTCGGCGAACGCACGCACCACCAGCGGCGCGAGCTTCTTGCACGAGTCCTGGACCACATCGCCCTCGATGCTGAGCGCCGCAGGCAACACGGCCCCCTCCTCTTTCCAGTCTTCGGCCAAGCGGCCCGTGACGAACCGCACGTAAGCCTGAGTCTCGCCGGGCAGCGTCCGGGTGCCGTCGAGCCACCCTTGCACGCGCTCTTCGCCTGCATTGTATGCCGCGGCCGCCAGGCCGAAATTGCCGAACAGCCGGCTGAGATCGGACAGAAGGCTCGCCGAGTGCTTGATCGCCGCGATCGGCTCGAACGGATCGTCGAGCCCGCGCCGTGCCGCCGTGGACGGCATGAACTGAGCGATGCCTTGCGCGCCCTTGGGGCTGACCGCGTTGGGGTTGAAATGGCTCTCGCGCCAGATGAGGCGCACGAAGGGCATGGGCGGCAGCCCGCGCTGCTCGGCCTGCTGCTGCATATAGGGACACACGATTTCAACGAAGGGACGCGGCCCCGCCGTAACGACGGCAGCGGCCTTGATGCCGGCGGCCACCGCAGCCGCTGGTTCGCCGGCCGCTTGGGCCGGGAGCGCGCTGGAGCCCAGAACGACCGCTAAGGCGACACTTGTCCGAATGCGGCCCATGATCCGATCCCGCGTCTAAGGCCCTCTGCGACACACAAGAATACAAGTTCGATGGGGCAGGACGGCGACCGGCGCCTCGCAATCAGGCAGGCCATGCTCCGAGAGCCATGTCGGCCACGCGCTCCAAGTCCTTGCGGCTCGCGCCGGCGGCGGCCTGAACCGACATGCCTTGCACCACCGTCGAGATGAAGCGCACCAAGCCCTCGGCATCGGCGTCCTGCGGCAACTCGCCTTCGGCCTTCGCCCGCTCCAGCCGCTCTAGGATTTGCCGCTCGCCTTGCTCAACTTTCGTCTTGAGCATCTCGCGGAGGCAGGCGGCATGCTCACCCGCTCCAGCAATCGCCTGAACGTAGAGACAGCCGATGGGGCTCGATTTGTCGGTAAGGTTCCGGGCCGCCTCCCGAAGAAGCGTTTTGATAGCTTCGCGGGCCGTCGGCGCGGCGAGCATCGCCGTGCGCCGCTCGGCATGAACCTCGGCATAGCGATCCAGCGCCTGCCGGAACAGCTGCTCCTTGTTGCCGAAGGCGGCATAGAGGCTCGGGGGATTGATTCCCATGGCCTCCGTCAGGTCGCAGATGCTTGCGCCCTCGAAGCCCTGTCGCCAGAAAACCTCGAGCGCCCGGTCTAACGCCTGGTTTTTGCAAAAGGTTCTCGGACGGCCTGCGGCCACGATTCGCGCTCCTTCTAAAGTACCGATCCCTAGCACCTCCACAATTTATAGTGCACGTTATATAATTCCCTTGACGCCGCTGGTCCAGATACTTATGTAGCGTTCGTTACATAATTTCAGCGGAGTATTTGGACCATGTCGAAAATGCTTGAGGGGAAGGTCGCCCTCGTCACCGGCGGCTCGCGCGGCATCGGCGCTGCGATCGCCCGGGCGCTGGCCAAGGACGGCGCCGACGTTGCCATCAGCTTTGCGGCGTCCAAGGACCGCGCGGAAGCGGTGGTCGAGGAACTCAAGGGTTTCGGCGTGCGCGCCAAGGCGTTCAAGGCCGACCAGGCAAACACCGATGAGGTGAGCGGCCTTGTCGCGGCCGTGGTCTCCCATTTCGGGCGGGTGGATATTCTCGTGAACAATGCCGGCGTGTTCGTCATGGGCCAGGTCCATGACCGCGCCAACAACGTCGGCGAGCTCGACCGCATGTTCGACGTCAACGTTCACGGCGTGGCTACGGCCGTGCGGGCCGTGGCGCCGCTCATGGCCGACGGCGGACGCATCATCTCGATCGGCTCGATCGCCGGTGAGATGTCGCCTTGGGCCGGCATGGCGGACTACTCGGCGACCAAGGGCGCCGTCTCCGCCTATACCCGCGGCTGGGCGCGCGATCTCGGTCCGCGCGGCATCACTGTCAACACCGTGCAGCCGGGTCCCATAGATACGGACATGAGCCCAAAGGACAACGAGCTGGCGGAGACTCTCAGCGCGAGTACAGCCCTGGGCCGCTACGGCACGGCCGACGAGGTTGCTGCCGCAGTCGCTTTTCTGGCAGGGCCGCAGGCCTCGTACATCACCGGGGCGACATTGAACGTGGATGGCGGCATCGCCGCCTAGAACTGAACGGACAGAACAGGAGGTTCCGATGATTGAAATCAGGCCCTTCGAGACACTGGGGCGCGCGGATCACGGTTGGCTCAAAGCCAACCATCACTTTTCCTTCGCGCGCTATTTCGACCCGGAGCGCGTGAACCACGGCGCTTTACGCGTCTGGAACGACGACGAGATCGCACCGAACACGGGCTTCCCGCCCCACCCGCATCGGGAGATGGAGATCATCACCTATGTGCGGAACGGCGCGATCACCCATGAGGACAATCTCGGCAATCGCGGGCGCACGGAAGCCGGCGACGTGCAGGTCATGAGCGCGGGCCGAGGCATTCGCCATGCGGAGTACAACTTCGAGGACGAACCGACGACCGTGTTTCAGATCTGGATCGAGCCGGGCGTCGAAGGCGGCACCCCGTCCTGGGGCACCAAGCCCTTCCCTCGGACGCAGCGCGCGGGCGAGTTCGTCCCGCTCGCCTCGGGCTTCGAGGGCGACACGGAAGCACTGCCGATCCGCGCCGAGGCGCGCGTGCTCGGCGCGGCGCTCAAGGCCGGCGAGACCGTCGAGTACCGCATGGGCACACGGCGGCACGCCTATCTGGTGGCGGCCGTCGGCAAGATCGAAGTGAACGGTATCGTCGCGAATAGCCGCGACGGCGTCGCGATAACCAACGAGACCGTGGTGACGGTCAAAGCGATCGACGACTCGGAAGTCGTCCTGGTCGATTCCCCTTAAGTCCAGGGATCTCCCCATCCCCCTGGCAACGGGGCGGCGTCTAGCCCACGAGACGCCGCCCCATTTTTTTTGCGTAGGTTCAGCCGAGATATGGCCTGAGGCCGAGATAGCTGAAGAAGGCGAGCACGACGCCGAGCGCCAAGACCGTTGCGGGCCGGTTCGCGAACTGCGCGCCGACCCAGCCGCGGCGCCCATTGAAGATCAGCAGGGTGAGCGCAAGGACCGGGAACAGCCAAGCGCCGATCACCGCATAGAACATCTGCACATCGCGAAACCGCCAGAACAGTCCGACCATCGGCACGATGGCGATAACCACGAGAAAGGCGCGATAGGGCCTCGAGTTCGTGTCGATCTTCGTGCCTTCACCGCGCGTGCCGGTCAGAAGCGCCCAACTGTCGGCGAACAGATAGGGCACGCATTGCCAGACGCCGAGAAGGCTCGAGAAGACCGCGCCGAACGTGCCGGCGAGAAACAACCACTTGCCTGCCGGGCCCATGACATCGTCGAGACGCTCGGAGAGGATGACCAGCATTTGCGCACCGCTTCCCTCGATAGTGACGCTCGATCCGATGATCACCATCGCGATCCCGAAGATCGCGGTCATCGCATAGCCGGTGAGCAGGTCCAGACGGCACAGGGCCAAGTCCTCAGGCGTGTCCCGTCCCTCCTCGCGCAGCCAGTAGCCGTAGCAAAGCACGGTCAGCGTACCGCCCACGCCGCCGATCAACGCAAGCGTCCAGGTCACGCCCGCGCCGCCTGCCTCCGGGATGCGCGGTACGAACAGGCCTTCGAGGACGGCGCCCGTTCCGGGCCACAACATGATGGCCGTGAGCACGACGGTCGTGAACATCACGCCGATGCACACGCGCATGACGTTCTCGAACAGGCGGTAGCCGCCGAACCAGACCATCACCAGTCCGACAAGGCTCGCGATCGCCCCGAAGACGATCTTGCCGGTCTTGGCCTCAGAGAAGACGGGCACCATCGCGTGGAGGGTGGCGCCCGTCGCGCTCATCAGCGCGGAGCCGACGAAGAACGACCACAGCAGCAGATAGGGCAGAAACAGCCACAGTGCCCAGCGCCCGACTCGCGCCGCCACGCCTTCGATCAACGTTTCGCCCGTCGCGATCTGCCATCGCGCCAGCCCCTCGGTCACCACGAATTTCATCGCGGCGCCGACCACCACGGCCCACAACACCGCCGTGCCGAGCAGGCCGCCGACGAAACTCCCGGTGGCGAGGTCGCCTGCCCCTACGCCGGTTGCCGCCAACAGCAATCCGGGCCCGATCATGGCCGCCAGCGAGCGGCGTCGCGCAGGTCTGTCGGCTGGCTTTTCGTCCCGTTCCGGCATCTGTTCCCTCTGCGGCCCGAACTTGCGAATGTCCCTGCGGGCAGCCCTGGTGCAGTAAGCTAGATAGCGCGCCCGGGACACGCCTGTCTCGCTCCGCCGGAAAAGGACCGGATCGTTCGGATGCCAGCCACAGCGAGCAACACCTCAGACGTTTTCGATGCGGTGATCGCCGGCGGCGGCCACAACGGGCTCGTTTGCGCGGCCTATCTCGCGCGCGCGGGCCTCCGCGTCAAAGTCCTGGAGCGCCGGCATAGGCTCGGCGGAGCGGCCGTGACGGAAGAGTTCCATCCCGGTTTCCGCAATTCCGTCTGCTCCTACACGGTGAGCCTGCTGAATCCCAAAGTGATCGCGGATCTCGATCTTCACGGTTACGGCCTGCAAATCGTCGAGCGCCCGGCGATGAATTTCCTGCCGCTGTCCGACGGCAAGTATCTTCTGACGGGCAACGACCGCATCAAAGCGGAGATCGCCAAATTCAGCACGCGAGATGCCGAGCGCTACGACGACTACTGCGCCCATCTCGAGCGTATCGCCGACGCACTGCGTGCGTTGGTTCTCGAGCCTCCGCCGAATGTCACGACCGGATTCAACCTCGGCACGTTGCGGGAACTCGCCCGTACCGCCGCCCTGGGCAAGCAGCTCAGCGGGCTTGGGCTCGGCGGCCAACAAGACCTGATTGATCTCTTCACCCTGTCGGCCGCGGACTTCCTCGATCGCTGGTTCGAGAGCGAGCCCATCAAGGCGCTGCTGGGCTTCGACTCCATCGTCGGCACCTATGCGAGCCCCTTCGACCCCGGCACCGCCTATGTGCTGCTGCAGCACGCCGTTCGGCGGAGGGTGAATGGGAAGAAGGGCCTGTGGGGACATGCCATCGGCGGGATGGGCGCCATCTCCGTGGCCATCGCCAAGGCCGCGCGCGCCCACGGCGCTGACATCGAGACCGGCGCGGAGATCAGCGAAGTGCTGATCGAGGACGGACGGGCCGCGGGCGCGGTGCTCAAGGGTGGACGGGTCGTAAAGGGCCGCGCGGTTGCCGCGAACATGACCCTCAAGCGCCTCTACACCCAGCTCCTGCCCAGGACCGCCGTGCCGCCCGATTTCCTGGCCCGCATGGAACGCTTCAAATACGGCTCGGGCACGTTCCGTATGAATGTCGCCCTTTCGCGGCTACCGGACTTCAAATGCCTACCCGGCGCAGGCGATCATCTCGGGGCCGGAATCGTCATCGCTCCCAGTCTCGACTACATGCATCGCGCCTACACCGATGCGCGCGAGCAGGGCTGGAGCCGCGAACCCATCGTCGAGATGCTGATCCCGTCCACCATCGATCCGACCTTGGCGCCACAAGGGGCGCATGTGGCCAGCCTGTTCTGCCAGCACGTCGCGCCCTCCCTGCCCGGCGGCCGTTCCTGGGATGAGGCGCGCGAGAGGTGGCCGACCTTGCGACGGTCGATCGCTACGCGCCCGGCTTTGCGCAGAGTGTCATTGGACCGACAGGTCTTGAGCCCGCTCGACCTCGAGCGCGAATTCGGGCTCACGGGGGGAGACATCTTTCACGGTCAGCTGTCGCTGAATCAGCTGTTCTCCGCGCGGCCGGCTCTCGGCTACGCCGCCTATCGCGGTCCCGTCGAGGGGCTATATCACTGCGGGTCGGGCGCCCATCCCGGGGGCGGCGTTACGGGTGCGCCGGGCCACAATGCGGCCCGCGCTATCCTCCGAGACCTCAAGCCTTTTTCTTTTCTTTCTTAGGCTTCTTCTTCGCTTCTTTGGCCTCGACCTTCGCCCATTGCTTCTCGGACATGCACTTCATGCACCGGCAGCCGATGGGCTTCAGAAACGCATCGAAATAGGATTTGCCGTAATCGTAGCCGAGCTCCTCGCCGGCTTTGATCTTGCGCTTTGAAAAAACCCAGACACGCTTCTTGTAGACTTCGACTTCGCAGTTCGGCTTGCAGGAATGGTTGATGTAGCGCGCGACATTGCCCTTGTACCAACCATCGATCGTCTTCTTTTTCGTGACCTCGAACAGGTAGCGGCTACGGCTCGTATACTCTTCCTCCCGGGTGAGCGTGCGGCCGAAATATTCGGTGACGCACGCACCCTTCGGGATGTCTTCCTTCGCGAACAGCCCCTTGCCGGCACGCGCCTTTCTGACGGCGAGATCGAACCCGCCGGGCTTGTATCTGGATTTCGTCATCGCCTCGCAGCTAGTCCGGCGTTTGATCCCGCCGGTCCGGATGCCCCTCAAACTGGTCTTGTCGATTTAGCCGCGCTTTCGACTCGGCGGTTCCGAATCTCCAGCGCACAGACTGTAGACCGTTTCCTAGCCGCTTGCCGCAAGGCACTGCAAGCACGCATGTGACTGAACGGGCCATCGAGCATCACGCTTGCCTTGTAATGTTCGCGGGCGTCCTCCAGGCTGCCGGCCACCCTGCGAACGAACAAGCACAGCCTGCCCCGTACGGACCATGGCGGAAGCAACGAGCGAAACCGACGCCGGAAGCATGAGACGCAACGAAGCCGTGCTCCTGGGCCAAGGCGTCTCGGGCGGAGTGGCGAACGAACTGACCAGTGTCGGGCTCGTCTTGCCGTTTCTCTATACGACCATCGGCGCGCCAATTTTCTTTGCGGGGCTTATCGTGCCGCTCAACACGCTCGCAAAACGCATCTCGCAGATTTTCGCGGCACGTTTCGTCGGAACCGCACGCTCCAACACACCGATCATCGAGCTCGCCACGCTGACGATGGCGGCTTCCATCGTGCTGATCGGCCTGACCTTCAGCGCCATCTCCCCCTGGTGGGCCGTGCCGATCTTCCTGGCCGTCGCAGCCATTCTCGGCGCCGCCGCCGGCATAAATGGGCTGGCTTTCCAAGACCTGATCGGCCGCGCGCTGCCCAAGGAGCGCCGCAGCCGCCTTCTCTTCATCCAGTCGAGCATCGCGGGCATCATCGTCGTGCTCGTGGCGTACGGTGCGCAACAAGTGCTGCAGCCCAGCACCTCCCTTGCAGCGCACCAGGAACTGATCTGGCTCGGTGTCGGGCTCTACGTCCTGGCGGCCGTCGTTGTCCTTGCCGTCCGCGAGCCGCCCAAGACAAGCATGGCCGTGGACACCGGGAGCGGCGGCATGGTCTCGGAACTCGCAGGGAACTTCCGGATCGCCTTCGCGCTGCCCTGGTTCGGGAAGTTCCTCGTAGCGCGGGCGCTTTACCTGTCGATCGAGCTGGCCATCCCGTTCTTCTCCATCCATGCCGCGACCTTTCACGGGGACAGTATCAGCGGCCTGAACACGCTGGTGATCGCGGCCAATATCGGGATCTTCCTGGGCGGCTTCCTCTGGGCCCGCATCGGGCGCCACTCCGTGGAACGCATCATGGTGCTCGCGTCGTTTCTCGCTTGCGGCGCCGGACTGATGGCGCTGGGCATCGAATTCGGTGCGGTGCCGCCGACGCTGTTCTGCTACGCGCTCGTGTTCGTCGCGATCGCTCTCGGCGCTCAGGGCGTGAAAAACGGCCGGACGCTGTATCTGCTAGGCCGGGCCAAGGAGCACGAGCGGCCCTACTGCATCGCGGTCGCGAACGTCACCACGGGCGTGGTGGCGGTCGCACTCGGCGCATTGCTCGGCGCGCTCGCCGGACTAAAAGGTGTTGCGTGGCCCATCGGAGCGCTGATGGTTCTCAACATTGCCGCGGCCATCTACACACTGCGACTGCCGAAGGACACCGATACCGATCCGGCGGGACGAGGCGACTAGCGAACGGCCGGGAGGCCAAGGCCTATTGCGCCCGGATCGAGCAGACCTTAGAAATCCGTGTTTATCTCTGCGTGTCCCACTGCGTCAGCAGGTGAGCCCATCCTGTGTCGATAGCGCCACAACATTCAGTCGTTCCGATAACGCGGGCTGCCGGATTCGGCCCCCTGCCCCATCTCATTACCGAATGGGAAAGCGAGCGAGCCCTTCACAAGGCCTTTCACGCAGAAGGACTCCCCCTCTCGGCGATCGACGACCCCAACCTGTATGTCCCTCAGCCGGCCATGGTCGGCGTGTTCGAGCATGCGGCTAGAAGCGCTGGCCGCAGGGACTTCGGTCTCCACGTGGGCCAGAGGATGCGGTTCCACACCTTCGGTCTGTGGGTGCAGTACTGTACGCAGGCGCCGACGCTGAGCGAGGGCATGTCGCGCGCGCGTAAGACCCTCCAGTTCCACCAAAACTTTGCCGACTTCTCGCTGGAGCGAGAAGGCAACTATGCGCTCTGGCGTTATCGCCCAAGAGTTCGGTTTGAGAAAAATATTCAGCATGCGGATCATCTTGTATTTCCATTGCTGCACTCCATTCAGGCGTTTCTTGGCATATCGTGGCGTCCAGCCTGGTTCGAGCTGAATTATCCGCGCGATGCGGAGGCCCATGTCATCGAGGAGGCGCTTCCGGCGCCGGTGCGCTTCGGCCAGAACGCCATCGGGGTCGCGTTGCCGCTCGCTTGCCTATACCAGAAAGGGCCCGGTGCGCTGCGCAATCCGATTACGTTTCAGGACGTCCAGGCCACCGAGACTCTCCCCTACCTTCAAGATCCGCTACGCACGATCATGGCGATGGCCACTTTGCGCCTTCGCGATGGGAAGACCGATATCGACGGAATTGCGCATATGGTTGGCGTTGGCGTGCGCACCCTGCAGCGCTATCTCGGTGTGGACGGGATGAACTATCGCGATCTCCTAGCGCTCGTACGTTCGAGACGCGCAACTGAACTCCTGCGCGACACGGACATGACCATCACCGAGATCGCCCTGTCGCTCGGGTACTCCGAGCATGCGAACTTCACCCGCGCGTTTACACGCTGGACCGGGCGGCCACCCTTGAGCTATCGCCGCGAGGTCCAGCAACGCACGCATGCTTCGGTGATTCAGGCCTAGCCGTCACCTTGTTCGACCGCACCAGCAAACCATTTTCGGAGCCAAGGCGTCGCATCGCCATAGCGAGACGGCGCGCATAACGTTACAAATAACGATTGCGCCATGCGCATCGCTGCGCGATGCACTGAGGGAGAACCATGGCACGACGTCGACTCGTACCCGTGACCCGGAGCACCGGGCTCGGGCCCCTGCCACAGATGGTCGTAGAGACCGCTGGCGAGCACGCGCTGCATCGCGCTTTCAACAAGCATGGCCTAGGGCCTGCCGCGGCGGAGCAGGACGATCTCTATCTGCCGCACACGGCAATGGTCGGCATCTTCGAACATGCCGCCAAACATATTGGCGCGCGAGACTTCGGACTGAACGTTGGACGTCGCATGCCCTATCCCAGCTATGGGCTATGGACAAAATACGTTGTCACCGGCGCGACTCTCATCGACGCCTTGAACCGGTTGTGTGATTCCGTACGCTTTCAACACACAGGCGCCATCGTCCGTTTGGAGCGCGAGGGAACCCATGTGGTTCTCCGCCATTACCCGCACAGTCCGACCTATCCCAACACCCAGCATTCCGATCATTTGCTCTACCCGTTGCTGTATTTCCTGCAGCTCTATCTCGGCTCTCAGTGGTGGCCGTCTTGGTTCGAGCTCTGCTATCCGCGAGACGCCAATGCGAACGAGATCGAACGCCACTTTCCGTCGCCGATTCGCTTCGGCACGGGCAGAGTTGGCGTCGCAATGCCTGCAAGCTGCCTGACTGCGCGGCGAATTATCTCTCAAGAGTCCGTGTCACTCACCGACCTCGAGATCGAGGACCCCATCCAGCATTTCCAGGAGCCGCTTCGTTCGATCATCGCTTTGGCGACGTTGCGGCTCATGGAAGGCAAGACCGATCTCGACGGAACCGCCCAACTGGCCGGTGTGAGCACCAGGACTCTCCAGCGCAGTCTCAACGACGAAGGGATCAGCTATCGCGGGCTTTTGGATCGCGTCTGCGAACGGCGCGCCAAGCAACTGCTCACACAGTCGAACCTGACGATAACGCAGATCGCATTGGCTCTTGGCTACTCCGAGCATGCGAACTTCACCCGCGCGTTTACGCGCTGGACGGGCCAGTCGCCTCTTCAATACCGGCTGAGAATACGAGCGCGGTAGCAGAGCAGACTCGTTCGCATCCACGCCGTGAGCGCCCTGAGCCCGCGTGCACGATAGTGAGCGACGCTCACAACAACGCGCAGGATCGTTTCCATCTGTTGTCCATTGCTTCAAACGCGCCATCAACGTAGGGTTGTTTTCCCTTGCTGTTTCATGCCTTGGCCAAAGACTCCGCGGTGCCGAAGCTGTCAAAACGTTCTGTAGCACCGCTGACGCGTGCGACGAGTTTGGCTCCGTTGCGGGATCTGCTTGTCGAGTGGGCGAGCGAACGGGCGCTGCAGGGGGCTTTCCACGAAGAGAACCTGCCCCTCGTCATTACTGAACACACCGACTTGTTCGTTCCTACGAGCGCACTTGTCGCTGCTTTCGAACGAGCGGCCAGAGCGACAGGCCGGCGGGATTTCGGTTTTCGCGTCGGCCAACGGCTGCAGCATCAGTCCTTCGGTCTGTGGCTTCAGTATTGCGCACAAGGGGCAACATTGTCCGAAGCGCTGCAGCGCGTCAGCACCACATTGCACTTTCACCAAAGCGGGGCACACCTCGGTGTCGTCCGCCAAGGGTCCAGCGCGGTCTTGCGCTATGAACGAAGTCAACCACGCAACGGCCACAAGCAGCATTCCGACTATACCATCCCGCCGATCCTGAACGTTCTGCGTCTGTATCTGGGCAAGGCCTGGGCCCCATCGTGGATTGAACTCGACTACCCGCAAGATGCGGACGCCGGGGTCATCGAGGCGCTGATGCCCGCGCCCATCCGATTCTCGCGGCCCGTGGTCGGCATCGCCATTCCCGCCAACTTGCTGTCGACGAAGCGGCCCTATCGAATTGGCAAGCCGATAACTGCCCTCGATGTCGAGATCGCGGATTCTTTGCGGGTTACCGATGAGCCCATGCGGTCCATCTTCGCGATCGCCGTGCTTCGACTCATGGACGGCAAGACGGACATCGAAGGGACATCCGCCATGGCCGGTATCAGCGTGCGAACCCTTCAGCGCTATCTCAACCAGGAAGGCTACAGCTACCGCGACCTGGCGGAACGGGTTCGCCTGCGCCGCGCGCGGGACCTGCTGGCGCAAACCGACGTCACGGTCACCGAGGCTGCCTTGTCACTCGGCTATTCGGAGCATGCCAACTTCACACGCGCCTTCCGCCGGAGCACGGGACTGTCGCCTCTAGAATTCCGGCGCCACATGCGCCGGATCGGTCTGCGCAAGAACTCATCTTGAAATCGACGCCCAGCTTGCTCAAGCCGGTCACTTGCCTGGTCACTTCTCCGGTCACTTGGGCGTCGCACCTCTCTGCGATAGAATTCCGCATACGGAAACCAGAGTCGGGAATCGTGACTATGAGGGCCATCGGCATCGCCAAGTACATCTCCGCCGCATGTTTCTGCGCAACCGTGGCGCTACCTCTGCCTGCGTCGGCCGAGGTGGAAGGAGCATGCAGCAAGGCCGTGGGCACCTTTCTCACCACCAATGAACTGGACAACAACGGCCGCGCCGGCACGAGCCGCAGTCTGCTCGTGCTGACGAACGGCGGTCATGCCCTGCGGTTCGATTCCGACGAGGAGTCGGCGGCGATGGACACACGCCCCTTCGGCAACAGTGCCGGCTCGTGGCGCTGCGACGGCGTTGACGACGACGGCACCGTGCGCCTCACCGTCACCACCCTGGACTTCACCTATGCAAACGCCGAAGGCGACACAGGACAGATTGCGCGGATCGATGCAACCGGTACCTACGTGCCGGAGACGGAGACCATGACCCTCAATGCGGTGCTGGCGTTCTTGCCCCTGAACGCCGAGGCCCAAAGCGCCGACGCTCTCTCGACGGCGCCGAGCAAGATCCTCATCACCCTGACCGGCAAGAGGATCGACCTGCCAAACGCGCCCTAGGCGAGCTGCTCTGTCCGACTTGGCCGGTCACTCACCGGCCGCCTCCTCATTTGGCTTCGCGGCCTGCACCTTGCCGATCGTGCCGCTGTCGGCTCCGAACCAGATCACGTCCGTCTTGGGATCGTACATCATGTGGCGCACCGTGCCGCCGCCGGAGGGAACAGGCGTGACCGATACGATCTCCTCCGCCCCCGTGTCAAACGCCACGATCTGATTGGGCTGCGGCCCCGTTTCGGCGACCCAAACACGACCCGCGCTGTCGAGTGCCGTACCGTAGGGCAGGCTCTTGTCGCCGGCGGGAAGGTCCCATTCCGCGAACGCCTTGGTCTTGGGATCGAAGCGGCCAAGCTTCCCGCGCACATAGTCCGAGTACCAGACCCGGCCATCGTCCGTGATCTCGAGCCGGCGCGGCTGCGCTGCGGCGTCCGGAATGTCGTACTCGGTCAGGCTCAGCGATTCCGGGTCGATCAACGCCAGCTTGTTGGTCGCGAAGAGCGCGATCCAAGGCGTTCCATCGGGTGCGATCTTGATGCCGTAGGGACGCGCGCCCGTGGTCGGAACCGGGATCAGATCCACCTTCCGGTCGGCGAGCCGCAAACGGCCGACAAAGTTTCCATGCTGAACCGTGAACCAGATGTGGCTCCCGTCCGCATCGAACACCAGCGTATGGGGATCCTTGGCCTTCGGATCGGGCATCTCGATCCGCTCGATCGTATCGGTCTTCGGATCGTAGCGGCCGACATAAGCATTGCGATTGCCCGCGAACCAAACGATGCCGTCGGCATCGACAATCAGATTATGCGGACCGGCCCCTTCGCCGAGATCGCGCCGGAAGAAGTCACCGCTCGAAGGGGTGAGACGCCCCAAATAGCCGTTCGCCTGCCCGACGAACCAGATCTCGTCCTCACCGGCGGCGAACGGATCGCGCGGGCGCCCGTCGTAAGGCACGTTCCATTCCTGGATATCGACGATGCCGCCGGCAGCAAACGTGCTTTCCGGATGTGCGACCGCGAGCGCCGCAGCCAATGCGACGGCAGGGGCGATACCAAATCGCAGATCAGGACGAAACATCTGGACCTCCTCGAACACAGCTTCACATCAGGTTGGTTCAACCCATAACGAACAGTCCGGGTCCTGGTGTGACCGAACATGCGCTCCGTGATCAGGTTTCCGTGATCGCCCGCTCGGATCTGACACCCGTTCGCGGCTTCCGCTATACTGAAGCACTCAGGCTGATGCTTCCGGAGCAACGATGCCGTCACGACGCCTATGCCATGCGGCCCTCGCGCTGCTGACCGTTCTTGCCATGCACCTGGCGGTGACCGGCAGTTCCCTGGCACAAGAGGTGCCGTTCGACGACCAAGACCGTCCCTATTGCACCGAGGACGCGATGATCGTCTTCGATGCGTCGGGCTCCATGGCCGGCAACACGGTCCAGGGACTGTTCAGCGACAAGTCCCGCATCGGCGAGGTCCGCGCCGCGCTGGCGCAGGTTCTTCCAGACGTCACGCGGTTTCGGAGGGTGGGCCTTATTACCTACGGCCCCGGGCCCTACCAGCACTGCAATGTGCGGCTGAACTTTCCGCCCGAGCCGAATGCCAGCCAGCACATTCTCGGCATCGTCAACGAGATCAACCCCGCCGGTAAAACGCCGCTCGTCAATGCGGTGGTCGCTGCAGCGAGGATTTTCGAACATGTATCGGCGCCGGGGACGATTGTCCTACTCACCGATGGTGAGGAGACGTGTGGCGGCGATCCTTGCGAACTCGGCAAGCTGCTCAAGCAGAAAAGCGAACATCTCACAGTTCACGTCATCGGCTATCAGCTCAGGAGTTTTCGCTGGACCGGCGCGCAGAGCTACCTCCAAACGAAATGTCTCGCCGAGGAAACCGGCGGCTACTACATCACGGCCGACAACCGTCAGGACCTCATCGAGGCTTTCCGCAAGACGCTTGGCTGTCCCATGATGTCCGCCCTTCCCCACTCCGCCGTGCCCCACGGCGTATTGCGCTAGCCCGCAGCGAGCGCGGGCTGCGCGCAGGGCAGTGTCGCGAGGACACGGTCTTCCGGCTGACAAGCGGGTAGGCCATACTCGTTGGCGCTGTGGGGGGACAAGCAGCCAATGAAGCCATCTCACCTCTTACTTCTGACAACGATCGCGACGGGCACGCTCTATGTCGTGAGTTTCGTCGCCCTCGGCAACGACCGTCCGACGATCGAGACAAGCGGGCAAGAGATCGTCGCATGGCTCACGGAAAACGGCGCGCGGGCGCGGACCTATGCCTGGCTGTCGGCGCTCGTGTCGATGGGCTTCACCATTTTTGGTGGGCTTATCGCAAGCGCCTTGCCGCGGCCCCATCGCTACATCTTCCTTGGCGGTGCCTTGGGTTTCGCAATCACGGCGCAGGTGCAAGCCTGGTTTTGGGCGGGCCTGGCCTTCCATCCACAGGACCTCGATGCGGGAACCGCGCGCGTGCTGTTCGACATCACCCAGTTTTGGGGACCGGTCGTCAACGCCTCGATGGTCGCCATGGCCGCGCCTATCGCGACCCTCGGAATCGGCGCCGACCCCGTCGTCCCCCGCTGGCTCGCCTGGCTCAGCGCGATCTTCGGCATCGAGCAAGCAATCGAGACCATCACCGTGTTCGGCCAGTCGGGCTTCATTGCGCCGGGCGGCACGATGAACGTCTATCTCGGCGGCGTGCTCGGCTTTCTCTTTGTGGTGGGTATGCTGGTGTGGGCCATGCCCCGCCTGGACCGGACCGAGCCTGCTACTTGAGCCGGGGCGAAAACAGCAGCTTCACGTATGACCGCAGGAGCATGATCTGCCGCGCCGTGATCGATGGCTCGGAAACAGCGCGCGACATCACGATGCCCCCCTCGATCACGGAGCTGACCATGTCGGCGAGATCGTCCGGTTCGACATCGTCGTGCGGCGGGTAGACCGCGAGGATCGCATCGAACATCTTCCGGAACCTCCCGCGCCAGCCGAGGACCGCGCGGCGGTTGGCTTCGCGGACATCCGCGTTGAAGAGCCTGTCTTGATAGACGGCCGTCGCCACGATGCATCCGGGATGCCCGTTCGGCATATCCTCGATCAGTTCGGCCAGCAGTTTGAGCGCAATCAAAGCCACCTGCAGCGGATCGTCGGCAAGATCCCTTGCGCGTGCGAACACATCGTCGAAGAGTTGATCCTCGACCGCGATGTGGCGCTCGATCAAGGCAGACGCCAGCGCGTTCTTGTCCCGGAAGTGATAAAAGAAGCCGCTCTTGGTCAGCTCAGCGCTGGCTACGATCTCGTCGATCGACGTGGCATCGAACCCTTTCGTCAGGATGGCGTCCTGCGCCACGTCGAGAATCTTCTTCCGTGTGTCTTCCCCGCGCGCCACGCCCTGCCCTTCCAAAAACCTGACTGGGGGTACAGTACCACCGGTACGGTTTTTCCGTACGTCATTGGCGGCGTCTGCCGGAATGAACCTGCACAGCATTGAAATTGCGGCGTAAAATTGAAACCTCTTTCCGCACCGCAAGTCGCCTTGTTCCACCGCCGCCAAGGTCTAAATACCGTGACTCAACTTCGACACGACGAGGAGACGCACGATGGCCAATGTTGAGGCGCTGCTTAGGACCGACCGACTTTTCCTGACCGATGGCGGTTTCGAGACGTGGCTATTTTTTCAGAAGGGCTTCGAAGCACCGGAGTTCGCGGCCATTGTCCTGATGGATGATGAAGCCGCACGCGCCGCGATGCGCAGCTACTTCGACGGCTTCTTGTCGATGGCGGAACGCGCCGGCACCGGTTTCGTCCTCGACACCAATACCTGGCGCGGCGGCGGGCACTGGGGACCGGCTCTCGGCAAGTCCGCAACCGATATGTTGCGGCTGACCGCCGACGCCGTCTCCTTCGCCAAGGACATCCGCGCGGCATGGCAGTCTCGGGTTGCGCCGATCCTGCTCAACGGCGTCATCGGCCCCGCCGGCGACGGCTATGCCGCCGATACGCAGTTGTCGCCGGAGGCGGCGCGCGATCTGCACCGACCGCAAATCGAATGTCTGGCTCGGGCCGGCGTCGACATGGTCTCGGCCGTCACCATGCCCCATACGAGCGAGGCCATCGGCATTACGCAATGCGGGGCAGAGTTCGGACTGCCCCGGATATCCTTTACAGTCGAGACCGACGGACATCTGCCCTCAGGCGAGTCGTTGGGCGAGGCCGTCGCCAAGGTCGACGCGGCCACCGGCAACGGACCCCTCTACTACATGGTGAACTGCGCCCATCCGGATCACTTTGCCGAGGCCGTCCAGACCGATGCGTCCTGGGTCGGGCGCATCGGCGGCGTCCGGGCCAACGCATCGCGGCTGAGCCATGCCGAGATCGACGAGGCAGAGGAACTCGACGACGGCGATCCCGAAGAGTTCGGCCTGCTCCATGTGGCGCTCGCCAAACGCTTACCGGGCCTGCGCGTGGTCGGCGGCTGTTGCGGCACGGATCACCGCCACGTGGCTTGCGTGTCGAAACACCTGCACGAGAAGGCGGCGGCCTAGACGCGGCCGATCAAACTTCCACGCCCTTCTTCGCGTAGTAGGCCTTGATCGATGGGTCTTTCATGACCCGCTGGAAGTGCTCGATGAGTCCCGGCGCGACCTTCTCAACTAGGTCGGTCGGAACGTGGTCCATGATGCCCGACGTCATTTGCCGGATCAGCATCGCCACTTTGAGATCGGCAATGGTGAGGCGGTCGTCTGCGAAATACCGCCCCCCATGGTCGGCCAGGTTCTGGTTCAGCCGCTTGAGATAAAGCGGGAACATGCCCTCGACCAGTTCCTCGCGCCGCGCCTTCTTCTCGTCGTCCGGCATGAACATCGTCGGCACGATCACATTCAGGAGGTCCTCCACGGCATCCATGGTCTCGTCGCACAGCGCCGCTTGCCAGAAGTCGGACGGATAAAGTCCCGTCAGCTTGCCAACATAGCGGTTGATCGCGTTCGACTGCGTCAGGACCTTACCGTCGGCCACCAGCACCGGCAGCGCGCCGAAGGGCGTCGCGGCCTTCCGCTCGGGCCAGTCCGCCATCGGCACGCGGTCGTCGTGGAAGGGAACCCCGCCCATTGCGAGTGCGAGCCGCGCGGGCTCGCCGCGTCCCCCGTGAAAATCGAAATAGGTCAGTTTCAAGTCGCTCATCTGCGTTTCCTCGCTCGTTCCCGGAGTCTCGTTCGTCCGGACTCCGATCAAATCTCGACGACCAAGCGGCCGCGGACCTTACCAGCCAGGATATCGTGCGCCGCCGGAATAACCTCATCACAAGCGATTGTTCGGGTCATCGACGCGAGCTTGTCGAGATCGAGGTCCTTTGCCAGCCGGGCCCAAGCCTCGATGCGCCGCTCCTTCGGCGCATAAACCGAGTCGATGCCGAGCAGCGACACGCCCCGCAAGATAAAGGGCATGACCGTGGCGGGCAGGTCCATGCCGCCGGCAAGACCGCAAGCGGCGATCGCACCGCCATAGCGCGTCATGGCGAGGGCATTAGCCAGCGTGGTCGAGCCAACGGTGTCGACGCCAACAGCCCAACGCTCTTTCCCGAGCGGCCTTGCGCGCCCGCCAAGCTCGGCGCGATCCAAAATCTCGCTCGCCCCGAGCGACATCAAATAGTCGGCCTCCTCGGCGCGCCCCGTCGAGGCGATCACTCGCCAGCCACGTCCCGCCAGAAGCGAGATCGCCACCGAACCAACCCCGCCGGCCGCACCTGTGACGAGGGCATCTCCCTGGTCCGGCGTCATGCCATGCCGTTCGAGGGCCAGCACACACAGCATCGCCGTGTAGCCGGCCGTACCGATCGCCATCGCTTGGGCCCGTGAAAGACCTTGTGGCAAAGGCACGAGCCAATCGCCGTTCACCCGCGTCAGCTCCGCGTAGCCGCCAAGGTGGGTCTCCCCCAGCCCCCAACCGTTCAAGACGACCTCGTCGCCGGGCTTGAAGTCAGGATGGCAGGAGACTTCCACAATGCCGGAGAAATCTATCCCGCCGATCATGGGAAAACGCCGCACGACCGGCGCCTTGCCGGTGATCGCCAACCCGTCCTTGTAGTTGACCGTGGAATGGGTCACCCGGACCGTGACGTCGCCGTCCATGAGCGCGTCTTCCGGGAATTCCCCCAGCTTGGCGGTTGTCCCGTTCTCAGATTTGTCGATGACGATTGCGCGCATTCTGAACCTCAAGGCACCGTTCGATCAGTGTGCAGCATAGTGTGCGGCGTGAAAAATACGCCAAGGTCGCGGCTCGGCTTTGCACGTCGCCGAAGCCGCCGGATCAATCCCATATCCGGTTCGGATAGTGTCCCACGCCGTATTTGGAAGTCTTGCCCTTGATAAAGCGTCCAAACAGGGCCCCCGTTATAAGGCCGCAAAAAATCGCGGCGGGGCCAAGGCGCGCTTCTGCTGTGGCCTGAATGAGAAGTGCTAAGTCACGCATCACTAGGGAGAATTTGCAATGTCTAAATTCTGGGCCGCGCTCGTCGCGGTCATCATGCTTGCGGGAACGCCCGCCCTCGCCGCCAACTGGTCCGACGGTTTCAAGACCTGCGATACCGACGGCAGCGGCACGGTGAGCCACGCCGAGTGGAACTCTTGCGAGTCGAAGGTCGGCGACCCGACCATGAACCCGACCTTCCGCACGATGGACAAGGACACGAACAACAGCATCGACGAGGCAGAGTGGGCCGGCGGCGAAAAGCAGAAAATGGCCATCGGCAACAACTGTCAGAAGGCCGAAGGATCCTGGTGCCCGTGCCAGAACAATCCGGACGATCCGGCCTGTCAGAAGAACTAGCACCCCACACCCGTAGGGCGGCTTCAAAGGCGTTTGGCGGCAAGCCAAGCGCCTTTGTCGTCTTTGGTGCGGGGCCACACGCGGCCCGTAAGCCAGGCGCGGACTTAGCGCCGCAGCGGGGCCTCGGATTCAAGCACCGGATCGTTGTCGAGACTGTCGTCGGTCAGCGTCTTTAGAAAGGCAACGATGGCCGCCTCCTCGTCTTCCGTCAGACCGAGATTTCCAAGCTCGGCCTTGTTGACCGTCTCGGGCACTTCCGGCTTCGGCCAACCGGTCACGCCGAAGCGGGGTCGGACGCATCCGGCACCTCTCCCAGCGTGTCGCGCGTGTTGTAGAAGTGGACGATCTGTTCAAGCGTCGCGAACACACCGTTATGCCCATACGGCGCGGTCAGCTCGATATTGCGGAGCGTCGAAACCTTGAACTTGCCTTCTTGCGAGCCGTCCGGATGCTCAGCGGCAATGTCCGGGCGTCCGCCGAGACCGAGATCGGGCGGAAGCTCATCGACACCCTGCAGCTCGGCAATCCGCGGGTTCACCGGAAGGCCCAGATTGTCGTAGGTGAAGTCCGTAAACAGAGCATACGGATAATTCTCGGGCGGCTTGCTGATGTGGCAGTTGGCGCACATAGCTTTGCCGTTGAAAAGATCGAGGCCGAGCTTCTCCTGTTCAGTCAGTTCGGCCTGGCCCGCGACATAGAGGTCGTATTTCGAGTTGAACTCGGCGAACTCGTCGGTCGGCTCGAAGGCCGCGATGGCGAGGCCGAATTTCGGATAGACCAGATCGATCTGGTTCCATTTGAGATCCACACCATAGAGCCGGCGAAACGCCTCCAGGTAGACGGGGTTCTCCGCGAGCCGCGACAGAACAGCCTTTTTGTCGGCCATTGCCATCTCGAGCGGATTGAGCGGAGGGCCGACAGCCTGATCGGCTAGCGAGTCCGCCCGCCCGTCCCAAAACTGTCCGCCTACATACGAGCCATCCGCCTCGCTCCAATGGAAGGGCGGGCTGAACGTCGCATAGGCCGAGGTCTGCGCGTTCCGGGTGCCATATTTGCCCGGCAGCGAGCCCGGCGAGACGGGCATGCCCTTGGGGTCCGCGTCGCTGCGCGGATCGGCGAACCCGGCGGAATGGGCATGACAGGTCACGCAGCCCGTATTGCGGTCCGCCGAGATATTCAGGTCATTATAGAGCATGTGGCCGAGCTCGACCGTGTCGGGCGGCGTCTCCCTCAAGGGCAGGTGATCGGGAACCGTGGTGGTCTCCGCGGACGCAGGCCCCGGCACCGCGCCAAGCCCCGTCAGCGACAGACCCACCAAAGTGACAGCGGCCGCCGTCGCGTTCAGCCCGATTGGCAATGGGCGCATGCAAAGCCTCCAATCCATCTCGATCGATACGCGACGCGCGCAACCAATGATCGCAAGTCTAAGTCAGGACGGGAAGCGGCACCAAGGCAGATTGAGGACCTTCCGTTTGAAGCTTCTGCGACAGCACCGGACGCAGCGTCACGCCGGAACGGTTGACCGAATCGAGCTTTCGGCCCGAGGATAGCGGACAGCCTTGGCAACGCGGCAACCGTAGCGGGGCGCAGACGGGGGAGATTGTCAAACATGACGTGGCGCGCGACCGATTTCATCCCGACACGCCGGCTCGAGGCGCTGACCGATGCGGTATTCGCGTTCGCGCTGACGCTCCTCGTGCTCAATATCGAGCTTCCCGACGACTTCGACCCGAAGACGACGCAGGCGTTCCTGCAAGGGCTCGCAGGTCTGAGCGATACGTTCATCGCCTATCTGATCACCTTCCTCGTGCTCGTCGCGTTCTGGTCCGGGCGGGCGCGGCAGACCAGCGAACCGGACATGGCGGGGCCGGCCTATACGCGGGCGACGCTGTTTCATCTGCTGTGGGTGACGGTGCTGCCCTTCTCGATGCTTGCGGTGAGCCGCTACAACGTGGCCGGGGCCGTGTGGCTCTACGGCGCCAACATGATCCTGCTGGCCGTGACGGGCATCCTCATCTCGCGTGCCGCCAAGCGCGACAGCGGCCGCGACGATGCGAGCGACGGACGCATCGAGTTCGGCCTCCTCATCGCCTCGGCCGTGCTGTCCATGCTTGTGAGTCTGTGGTCGCCCGACTACGCCATGCTGGCCTATTTGCTCAACGTCGCCGCGCCCTTCATGCGGCGGCGCGCGGGGACGGGGTAGACGCCGGACGTAAGGCTAGCCTGCGGGAACAGGCTGAGGCCCTCTTATCCGCCGAGCGCCAGGAACGAACGCTTCCGTCGCTTCTGCAAAAAGAGAAAGCCCCGCTCAGGGAAACGGGGCTTTCAAGGCAAGGACCGGCGGGGGCATCCAAGAACCTGAGCCCCTACTCGTCCTTCGTATCCTTCTCGTCTTCGTCCTTGTTCTTCTTGATGGCGCCGGCCGTTGCGCCGGCGGCTGCGCCGACAGCGGCCCCTGTGGCCGCCCCGCCACCCGTGACGGCGCGACCGCGCCGCCGATCACACCTCCTTTGAGGGCGCCTTTCGCTGCACTTGGATCGTCCTCCGCACTCGCGGACGTTGCTGCGAAGGCAGCGAAGGGCAGCATGGCGCTGAGTACCAATGCACGGAACGTTTTCCTCATCATCATTGTCTGTTGCTCCTTCTTCTTTTGGCTCAAGGGCCGCAAGGCAACGGTGCCCATCGCGGCTTTCAGGAAACTGCCGCAAAAGCGCGGTTTTTAGTCCTTGTGCGTCGTAATACAACGCGCGGCGGCACGATTGGTTGCGCCCGCCACCTCATCGCCGAGGTCAGTTGGTGGGCTGGCCGGCCACATATGCCATGCAGCCTCCCGCACTCACCTGGCCGCCCAGGGTGACCGCAGGCCAAAAAAGGCGGTATGCTGAGTCAAGAAGACGACGCAGGTCAGGGCATGGAAGCACCCAGGTCAATTTCGCTCCCGTACGAGTTCGACGGGGCATCGGTCGGCGCAATCGCGCATCTGTATCGCGGCGAAGTGTACCGCAGCACGATCTGGCGGACCCGTCTCGACAACACGACGAATTGGGCCGTGGTCACGCTCGGCATCGCGCTCTCGATCACCTTCTCCAGCCGCGAGGCCTCGCCGCTGCCCCTCCTGCTCGCCGGCATTCTGTGCGTCGTCTTCCTGATCTTCGAAGCGCGGCGCTATCGCTACTTCAACGTCTGGCGCGCCCGCGCGCGCTGGATGGAGAACAATTTCTATGCGCCCATGCTGGACCGGGACCACATGACGCCGGCCGCCGGTTGGCGTGAAGTGCTCGCCCGCGACTATCGCGAGCCGCATCATCACATCACCTTTGCGCGCGCCATCGGGCGGCGCCTGCGCCGCAACTACATCTGGATCCTCGGCATTCAGACCATCGCCTATTACGGCAAGATCGCCATCGACCCGACACCGGTCACAAGCTCTTCGGAGCTCGTCGAGCGCGCGAGCCTCGGCCCCATTCCCGGTGAACTCGTTCTCCTCGGCGGCGTTGTGTTCAGCGGCGGCTGGATCGCCTTCGCACTGTGGACCCTCTACCGGGACCGCGCCAAGCACGGAAAAGGCCCCGCCCGCGTTGCCATGGGTTAGGGCGAATTGGGTTGATGCGGGATGGGTAGTGCGCGATGGCTCGGCTCGCGTTGAGTTAGGGTGCGATGGGTTTTCAACGCTCGCATTCTATTCCTTCGTCATTGCCGGACTTGTTCCGGCAATCCATTTGGGCCTCGCCCAGACTGCTGACTCCCGAGTGGACCCCCGGGATAAGCCCGGGGGTGACGAGTCAGAGTGTGTACGCCAACGCCTATTTTAGTGCGCTACCGCCTAGCGGCTGCTTGATCGCGGGCGGGCATGACAGCCGAAAAGGCATGCGAAAACACTACACTCCTTTTTGTCATCGCCCGGCTTGACCTGGCGATCCAGTAACCCCTGACGTACCGGATCACGACGGGCGGTGTTTACTGGATGCCCGCGTGCGCGGGCATGACGAGTCCGAAGTCAAAGGCGCACGCTAAAGCGCCCCGGCGCGTGGATGCACCCGGACTGCGAAACAGTCTCTCTACGTCTCCTAAATCAGACCCGCGAAGCGGGGACTTCGTCCCGAAGGGACTGCGGGGCGCTGGTCGCCGCCGTCCGTTTGGTTTTGTTGGGCAGCCTTCCGGCGCCCCGCATGGCGTTTGGAGTTTGCCTCGCATGTCGCGAAGCGACCCTCGACGCCGCAGCGATATTGCAGCCCCCATCTCCGCTTATCTCCTGCCGTTCGGTATGAGCCCTTCGAAAGAAAGGCGCGCCCGCATGGTGGGACCTTGGATAACTACGCCCAAGGCGGGAGGTAAGGGACCCCTGAGGCCGTTCCGTTGCTCATGATGCGGGGGTCCGGGGGGTTAGCCCATCTTTACCGCACCTTCCTCAGGCGCCGCGTCCCCCGCCCCGAGAGCAGACGGTCTGCAGCTCGCGTCCTCTTCGAACGAGGGATACACACAGTGTACGGCAGATTTTGGGGAGGGGGATAAAGTGCATCAACCATTGGAGCGACGGTATCAATGCAGCGCATCACGAAACCTGCGATGATCGCCAGGATTCGATCTTGTCGAGAAAGTCTACCAAGAGGCCGAGGTACACATCCTCGTCGGCGTCTTCGAGCTCAAAACCAGCTGCCGGGTTTTGGGCAGAATGAGGAATAAGTGCAACCGGCCGCACATGACCAAACACATTCACATTCAGAACTAACCTACAGTCCGTTTGTTGTCCGCTTTCGAAGAGTCGTATCTCGGTTTGAGAGATGGCGGGACTGACGTCACGCTCCTGAGGCATGATCTCTAGTCGCAGTTCGGCAGGTTTGAGCTCATTGTTAAGCTTGTGCAGTGCATCCAAGATTTGAGGAACAGCCTTAGCCCAGAGCGACAAGGCGATCTCCTTTCTTGCTTCTCGCTCGTCAACGGCTGCCGCGCGACAGCCTCTTGGTCAGCTTCCGCACGTTTCCTGGTCTCTAACTGCGAGCTAGTACGCTACCAAGATGCTTTCTCGTGTGCTCATCCACAGCATGTCGCTCCGTACCGAATCACAGTAATTGTAACCTAGACGGCTAATTCTCGACTAGCGGCACTCGCCTGTTAACGCCGAAGGCTCGATGAATCACCTTCTCACCATTCAGTGCGCCGAATGCGAACGCAAGATCAACCTGCGCGTCGGCATGAGCAATCGCGAATTTCAGCCCTTACGCATAACGTGCCGAGGCTGCGGTTCGACGCTCGAACTGGATTTTCGGCTTCGCACAAAGCAAGGGCTAGACAACCTAGCCCTCGCTCAAATTCTTAAAGGAAACCTACAGTTCAACTTCTTCGACCATGTCGAGATGACGCTGAGGGGTGCGGTTCAAGTTCAGACCGAGCCCTTCGAAAATGACATGGATTTTGCGGACCTTCATCTCGACTTTCCGGTAAGTTTCGAACCATATGTTATGGGCGAAACACCCTACTTGCGTGCAACAAGGCAGTTTGGAGTTGAGAGCGTCCAACGTCACAGCAGGCGCCTGGACATTCTGAACGAGCAGTACAAGAATTACAAAAAGGTCAGCAAGCTGATCGGCATGTTCCTCAAAGGCCATTATGGTCCGTTTCGAGAGCTAGCAAGAAAGACCTTCAAAGTGCCTCCTGCTTCCAAAAAGCTGGAGGATTTGAATAGCGCCCTCTACACCATTCTCGACGCTCACGTTCTGCCATTCACGTTTCCGGCAAACAGCGCGGCAATCGTGAACCAATATTCCTCTCTCCTAGTCGATCTTATTGAAAATAAGCGCGACGCAACGCTTGCGTTCCTCGATCGCCTAGTGGAATCGAGCTTTCTCGACAATAGCCAACGCGACTGCCTTAGGATTTATGAGCCAGTATTCCTAGCCGAAATGCCGTTGCGGCCCGCCATGCTGCTCGATTTTGATCCCACCTACGTCGAGGGGCAGATACCAATGCGTGTAAGCACGAACGAATTCGAAGGGTATCGTGAGGTGTACAAGGACATGGCTGAGCTTCTGAGCCGTCTATTAGTGCTGGTGGCTGGGATCAACAATCTGATCCACAGAGGCGACCACAATTCGTTCCTCAAAGGCGCCTACCTAGCTCCCAACGGCAAAGACTTCGCCCCGAAAGACTTGGATGCATTTGCCAATCTGCCGCTAGCGCGCAAGCCCGATTTTCTCGACGACTGTTGGTTCACCGTAGACCCCATAGCGCACGACAACAGACTCCGAAACGCTATTGCACATAACAAAATCGAATATGACGAGGTTGCTCAAACAATCACCTACTATCCAAAGATGGAAGGCATGGAACGCGAGGCCAAATCAGAGATCCAATTGATAGACTACATGAGGCGGATGCTTGCTCTGTTTCGAGAGATCCATCGCCTCCATCACCTCATGAAGTGCTTGAACTATGCCATTCTCCTCAAGGTGCACGCTCGCTGATCCACCTGTGAGGTGGAGTCTGTTGCCCTTCTCCATAGCGATGTTCCGCCCATTGCGGAGGGGCTCGCTTGCCGCCAAACCGCGCCCTACCGCAAGAACGGCAGCATGTCCGTGTGGTGGCCGATCATCTTCCAGGCGCCGTTCTCTTTGCGGAAGACGTTGGTGGCCCGGATCGACACGGTGCCGGGCGCATCGCCCGTGTTGATGTTCTCGCCCTTCTCGTAATTGTGCGTGACGGCGAGATCGCCAATCACGGTGATGCGCATATCTGCGGGCTCCACACGGCCGCCAAGCTTCTTCGCCGCCTGCATCTCCCACTCGGCACGGATCGCGGGCCAGCCGTGCTGATAGCCGCCGTCCGGCCCCATATAGGTGATGTCGTCCGCATGCGACCAAACCGTAAGCATGGGATCTGCATCGCCCTCGAACATGGCATTGAGCGCCGCGTAGAATCCGTCCGCCGCCGCCGCGATCTCGTCGTGATCGGTCATTCCTGGGCTCCCTCGATGTAAACCTGCCCGCCCGTCCCGCGAGCCGTGCCCTTCTCCACCGCCCAGAACGCGCTGGCGGCTGGGGGCAAGCTCGACAGGACCCGCTCGAACGCCGACGGCTCGATCGCGCGCCGGAGCGCGGCGGACACGTCGGAGATCGCGGATGGCGGCGCCAGATTGTGGTCGGGCCGGATCGCCTTGACCTCTCGGGTCAACGCAGCGCGCGACGGGAACGGCGCAGGCGTACCCGACGGCCGCCAACCTTCCACGAAGATCGCGCGCGGCACCGCCGGCAGCACGCCGGCGAAGGTCAGCGCGTCCGCGACGCTCACATGATCGCGGAAGACATGCAGCACGGCGCGGAGCGTGTGATAGGCCTGGTTCACGGAGCTGAGCATGCAGGTGTCGCGCACGTCGACAAGCAGCGCCTCGAAATCCTTGGACGCACGCAGATATTCCGGCGGCACCGTCATCGGTCAGCGCCGCGGCGGATCGTTCTGGTCCACATAGACCTCGGAGCCCATCTCGCGGAACTTCTCGCTCATCTCATCCATGCCTTTGCGGCGCTCTTCGTCCGTAAGCGGATGCTCGCCGGGCGTCGTGGACGGTCCCGTGCCGGCAGCCAAATCGCCAATGCCGCCGGCATCGTTCAGCTTGGCGGCGTAGTCGCGCACTTGCTGCGTGATCTCCATGGAGCAGAATTTCGGCCCGCACATGGAGCAGAAATGGGCGAGCTTGTGCGCCTCCTTCGGCAGGGTCGCGTCGTGGAATTGCCGCGCCGTGTCGGGATCAAGCGAGAGGTTGAACTGGTCCTCCCAGCGGAACTCGAACCGCGCCGTCGAGATGGCGTCGTCGCGGGCCTGCGCCGCCGGGTGCCCCTTGGCGAGATCGGCGGCGTGCGCGGCAATCTTGTAGGCCATCACGCCGTCCTTCACGTCGTCCCGGTCGGGCAGGCCGAGATGCTCCTTGGGCGTCACGTAGCAAAGCATGGCCGTGCCGAACCAGCCGATCATCCCTGCGCCAATCGCAGACGTGATGTGGTCGTAGGCGGGTGCGATATCGGTCACGAGCGGCCCGAGCGTATAGAACGGCGCCTCGCCGCATTCGCGCAGCTGCTTCTCCACGTTCACCTTGATCTTATGCATGGGCACATGCCCCGGCCCTTCGATCATGACCTGGCAGCCGCGGTCCCAGGCGATCTTCGTCAGTTCACCGAGCGTTTCCAGTTCGGCGAACTGCGCAGCGTCATTGGCGTCCGCAATGGAGCCCGGACGAAGCCCGTCGCCGAGGCTGAAGGACACGTCGTATTTGCGCATGATCTCGCAAATGTCCTCGAAGCGCTCGTAGAGGAAGCTCTCCTTGTGATGGGCGAGACACCACTTGGCCATGATCGAACCACCGCGGGAGACGATGCCGGTGATACGGTCCGCCGTGAGGTGGATATAACCGAGCCGCACGCCCGCATGGATGGTGAAGTAGTCCACCCCCTGCTCGCATTGCTCGATCAGCGTGTCCTTGTAGACCTCCCAGTCGAGCTTGACGGGGTCGCCGTCCACCTTCTCCAGCGCCTGATAGATCGGCACCGTGCCGATCGGCACCGGCGCGTTGCGGATGATCCATTCGCGCGTGGTGTGGATATTGCGGCCCGTGGACAGATCCATGACCGTATCCGCACCCCAGCGGATGGCCCACACCATCTTCTCCACCTCTTCCTCGACCGACGACGTCACGGCGGAGTTGCCGATATTGGCGTTGATCTTGGTGAGGAAGTTGCGGCCGATGATCATCGGCTCGCTCTCGGGGTGATTGATATTGGCGGGGATGATCGCCCGCCCCCGTGCCACCTCGTCGCGCACGAATTCCGGCGTGACGAAGGCCGGCACGGCGGCGCCGAAGCTCTCGCCGTCTTCCAGCCGCGCTTGCGCTTCCTCGGCGGCGTGTTGGCGGCCGATATTCTCGCGATGGGCGATATAGACCATCTCGTCCGTGACGATGCCGGCCCGGGCGAGCTCCAGCTGAGTCACGGGCGCGCCGGGGAGGCCGCGCAAGGGCGACCGCGTCACCTTGAAGGCTTCGGCGAGGTGCTTGTCGCCCACCCCGCCATTGTCCTCCGGCTTGATGTCGCGGCCCTCGTAGGACTCGACGCCGCCGCGGGCGGCAATCCATTCCGCGCGCACCGGCGTCAGCCCCTTCTTCACATCGATCTTCACGGCATCGTCCGTATACGGCCCAGATGGATCGTAGACCCGGAACGCCTCACCGTTGCTCAGCGCGATTTCGCGCAAGGGAACCTGGACATGCGCGTGGGCCTCCGGGGCCGAATGCACCTTCCGGCTGCCGATCAGCGGACCGGTGGTCACTTGCGGGGACTTGATGAGGCGATGGCGAATGGAGTCGGGACGGTTCATGTGTTCACCTCAAGCAAAATATCCAAAGTAGCAAAGCACGGCGCCGATGATCAGCCAGACCACGCCGCCGATGATCGCGGCACGCGGTTTGTCCAGCATGGCATGGCCGATCTTCTTGACCGCGCTGAAGCAGAGCATGCGGATGGCGCCGCCGATGACGGCCATCCAGCCAAACAGCGTGATGATGAGGCGCCAGTCGAAGGCCCACACATTGTGGTTGAGCACAATGGCGAGACCCGCCGTCATCACCATAAAGCCGGTCACGTAGATCAGCGGGGGACTGTCTAGAAACTGCCGCGCCATGTCCCGCTGTGCCTCCGGGTTGACCAGAAGGCCGATCGCGGCCACGAGCATTACGGGACCCATGAGCTGCGCCAGAAAGACCGATGTATTCACCGCAATATCTCCTGTCCCTTCGCCGGTACAAGCCGGATCAGGTTCTAAGGGTCTCCGCAGGTTGGCGGACTCTCAGCCCCACATGGGGCTCCCCTCGGACGAGATTCACCTTACGCCGACCGCCCGCACTTCGAAAGGGGGCAGCGCGATCGTGATCGACCTGTCCTGCCTTTCGCGTCCGCCGGGCACCCGCGGCAGCCTATAGGCCGGACACAGACCAAAGGTTTCGGCGCACGACTTGCGGCCTTAGGCCGCTGGGTCTAAGGCTGGCCATGAATATGCCTTGCTTCCTTACCAATAACGGGCGCGAGACGAGGCGGGGTTTCATTGGCCGCCGCGCAATACAGAGTGGACGAGAACGTGAGTCAGACCGCCAAGAGTTCCAGAAAAACACAAGATACTTCCGAGGATGCCGAAAACACCTCGAAGAACGGGGGATCCAAGCTGCGCTGGATTGCGCTTGGTGTCCTGTTCGCGATCACGGTCATCGGTGTATTCGGCTATTGGCGCTACGCTGAAATCTACCCCTCCACCGACAATGCCTATACCGGCGCCGATATCGTGCGGATAGCGCCGCTTGTGGCCGGCCAGGTGATTGAAGTCTATGTCGAGGACGACCAGAAAGTCTCCAAGGGCGATCCCCTGTTCGACATCGACCCCGTGCCCTATGACGCCGCCCTGCGCGGCGCGCCCGCGCCCAGTTCGACGCAGCCGCGGACGCGGCCGGAACCGAAGGCGAACCGCTGAAGGAAGCGGCGGCGGAGATGGAAGCCAAGCGCGTCGCCCTGGTCGATGCAATCGGCAAATACCGCGCAGCCGAAAAAGCCCAACGCGCGAACGGCGCCTCGAATGCAGCGCCCAGTCCTGCCGTCACAAAAGCCCTCGTCGCGGTTCGCGAAGCCGAAACCGCCTTTCAGACAGCCCATCAGGCCTTCAGCGAAGCTCAGGACATGAGCATGGTCGTCACCGTTCCCACGGCGAAGCTCCGCGGGGCCGCCGCGCAGCTCGACAAGGCGACCGAGGATCGCGTGAAGACCCATGTGCTCTCGCCGGGTGACGGCTGGGTCTCCGATGTGCGCATCCGGCCCGGCGCGGTCATGAATGCCGGCATGCCGGCCTTCCCGCTCGTCGAGTCCGGACCTTGGTGGGTCAATGCGAATTTCAAGGAAACCGATCTCCAGCGCATCCGGAAGGGCAGCCGGCGACCATCAAGCTGGACATGTATCCCGGCTACGCCATCGAGGGTACGGTTGAGAGCATCAGCACCGGCTCCGGCGCCCTTTTCTCGGTGCTGCCGCCGGAGAACGCCACCGGCAACTGGGTGAAGGTGACGCAACGTTTCCCGGTGCGGATCAGGATCGACGGCAAGCCGGATCCGAAGCGGCCCTTGCGCGTCGGCGCCACCGCCACGGTCACGGTCGATACGACGGGCGACGACAAGACCGCCGCTCAGGCCAAGACCGGCGCGCAGGCGGATGACGCCCCGCAGAATACCGCGAGTGCGGGCACACAATGACCGATCGGCCGCGCGGGGGGACCGCCGGCCGGAGCGCCGGAGGGCAGCGCCGGTCGGGCCGCACGCCGAAAAGATCGGCGGCGAAGACGGAAGCTCTCAAATCCCAAAGTCCAAAGTCTCAGAGCCAAGAAGCCGCGCAAGCGTCCGCACCGGTCGAGGCGGCTGATAAGTCGCCTGCGAAAAAGCAAGGCGGCAGACTTCGCGCCGCTAAGACCGCCGGCGGCGGCGCCCGTCCCCCGGCGGCGAAAGAGACCCCGCCCCCGCCGCCGCCCAGGGATCGGGACGCACCTCCCGTGGCGCTTGTCGTCGCCGTGGTGCTCACGGCCATTCTGGAAGTGCTGGACATCACGATCGTCAATGTCGCCGTGCCCCATATGCTCGGCGCGTTCGCGGCCACGCCCGATCAGATCACCTGGATCTTGACCTCGTACATCGTCGCGGCGGCCGTCGTGGTGCCGCTCACCGGCTTCCTGTCCAACTGGCTCGGCCGCAGGCGGCTTCTGCTCGGATCGATCACCGGGTTCGTCATCTCCTCGGTCCTGTGCGGACTGTCCTGGAATCTGGAGAGCATGGTCGTGTTCCGGCTGGCCCAGGGCGTGTTCGGCGCGCCGCTCGTGCCGCTCAGCCAGGCCATTCTGATGGATGCCTTCCCGCGCGATAAGCAAGGCCAGGCACTGGCCATCTTCGGGCTCGGCATCATGGTCGCACCGGTCATCGGACCCTCCTTGGGCGGCTGGCTCACCGAGACCTATTCATGGCGCATGGTGTTCTACATCAACATCCCGGTCGGGGTGCTGGCGCTCCTGCTCTCGGTCGGCTATCTGCCTAAGCGGGCCATCAAGGACATTACGACGGACTGGATGGGGCTCGCCCTCCTCATCGCCGCCGTAGGAACGCTTCAGCTGGTGCTGGACCAGGGGCATATGCGCGACTGGTTCGATTCGAAGGTCATCGTCACCCTCACGATCGTCTGCATCTTCACGACGGTCGCCTTCTTCATGCGCGGCTGGAACAAGACGAACAACATCATCGATCTTTCGCTCCTGAAGGACCGCAGCTTCGTCGCGGGCACCCTGGCGATCACGCTTTTCGGCATCAGCCTGTTCGGCTGGATGGCGATCATGCCGCTCCTCACGCAACGCCTTCTCGGCTATCCGGCCGACCTCGCCGGCATGCTGTTTATCCCACGCGGCCTTGTGAGCGCCGCCATGCTCGCCATCACGGGCGGTCTGTTGATGCGCTTCGTCGACCCGCGCTGGCTCATCGGCGGCGGGCTGATCCTGACGGCGGCCGGCACGCTGCCAATGGCCTTTTTCAACCTTCAGGTGGATCCCTGGGCCATCATTGCGCCGACTCTTCTTGCGGGCGCGGGGACCGGCCTCTTCTTCGTGCCGCTCACGGCCGTTGCCTTCGCGGACGTGCCGAATTCCAAGTACGACGAGGCGGCGGGAATCTATGCCTTGATGCGTGGAATCGGCGGGTCGGCCGGCATCGCCATCGTGAGTTGGCTATTTGTGCGCCAGGCGCACATTCACTTCGCCGAGCTCACCGCTCACATTACGCCCTATAACCGCGATCTCCTGCCCTACCTCACCGAGCGCGGACTGACGCCACAGGATCCGCAGGCAGGCGCAGCCGTGATGCAGGAGATCGCGCGGCAAGCGCAAATGCTCGCATTCGACGACATCTTCTGGTTCATCGGGATCTGCACGTTAGCCATCGTGCCGGTGATCTTCTTCATGTCCCGGCCGAAGACGACAGGCGTGGTGGTCGCGCACTAAGCGCGGCGCCCAGCCTTAATCGATCCGTCAGAGTCGGGTTGCTGCTACCAGCAGACTTTCGCGCCCGACGTGCAGACCGATGGCGACACGACGCCTCTCCAGCACGTCGTGTGGGCGGTCGATGTGATGATATCGGGCTTTTGGTAGAGGTCCGGCGTCACTTCCCCGCGCCAATACGGATTGGGCTTTGGCCGCGCCGGCGAGAGCGTGACCTGGCTCACACGCCACTTCGCCTTCACAGCCTCGATCTCGTTTTTCAGAGCCGTCAGAGACGCTTGGACCGCAAATGACTTGAACGGTCCGTCATCGGTGGCAAACACGGTCGCACACCGAGCCTGAGCGCCTCCACTCTGTGCCATGACGAATCCAATCGCCGCGATTGTCAGTGCAAAGGCACGCCGATACGACCCCATCGAAGCCTCCTTAGGATACGTTGACCGCTACCAGCAGACCTTGGCGCCGGACGTGCACACCGTCGGCGAGACCACGCCCGACCAGCAGATGGTGTGCCCCTGCGACGTGACCACATCGGGCTTCTGATAAAGGCTCGGGGACACGGAATCGCGCCAGTAAGGCTGCGGCTTTGCGCGCATGGGCGAGATGGAAACGCTGCGAAGGCGTTTCGAGGCCTTGAATTCCGCAATAGCTTCTCTGAGGGCGTTCTGAGACCGGGCGACCGCCGTCCTCTTGTCGACACCATCGGCTGTCCCGGACAACCCAACGCAGCCTGCTTGCGCGGTCGCGCCAAGAGACAGGCAGAACCCAGCCGCCACGAATGCCAGTGCAACGGCGCGCCAATACGACCTCATCGAAGCCTCCTTAGGACGTGTAGAATGGGAAAGTTGTACGAGCCGCAATCACCCGATTCCAGCCGCTTGCGCCCACCGCAAATGGGTTCTCCACTTCCTGTTACCCATCTGCCACAGTCTAAGGCCATTTTTAAAGCGAATTGGTCGTCAGCGCACGTCCTGCGCAGGAATATGAAGGTAGGTCGACATGTCCTCCAAGCTCGTTGTTGTGACCGGCGCTTCCAGCGGCATCGGAGAGGCCACGGCGCGGCGCTTCGGCCAGGCCGGTGCGCATGTGGTGCTGCTGGCCCGCAACGCCGAACGGCTGGAGCGCACTGCGCGCGACGTGCGCGATGCGGGCGGCAAGGCGACGGCGCTCGCCGTCGATCTGCAAAATAGAGCGGAAACGCTGGGCGCGGCAGCGCGCATCTCGGGCGACATCGGAACGCCAGACCTTCTCGTCAACAATGCGGGCGTCGGCCGCTGGCGCCCCCTTGTCGAAACCGGCCCCGACGAGGCCGCCGCCATGATCGGCGTTCCCTACCTTGCCGCCTTCAATCTGACCCGCGCCTTCGCACCTGCCATGATCGAGCGCGGTTCGGGCGGCATCGCCTTCGTGACCTCACCCGCCTCCTATCTCGCATGGCCCAACGCGAGCGCCTATATCGCCGCACGCCGGGCGATCGCCGGATTCGCCGAGTCGCTGCAAAGCGAGCTGAAGCCGGCGGGAATTTTCGTCACCATCGTCGTGCTGGGGGCCGTCGAAACCCCCTATTTCGAGAACAATCCCGGGAGCCGCGAAAACATCCCGGAACTCGGTCCCCGGCTCGCGCCCGTGTTGACGGCAGAACAGGCGGCGGAGGCCTTGTTCCAAGGCACAGAGCAAAAGAAGCGGTTTGTCGTGAAGCCGGCGATCTACCGGGCGCTGTTCGTCATGAACGCGCTGTTTCCGAAAACGGTCGCCAGCCAGGTCCGCCGCGCCGCCAAGAAGGCTAAGAAGGCCGGCGCCTAGCGCCGCAGCATGCCGAGCCGCTTCAAGATGTAGAGACGAGGCCTGACGCGCCGATAAGCAGCAGCATGGTCACGATGAAGCCCGAGCGGTCGTGCTCCAACGGCAAGCCTCCGACATTCATGCCGAAGATCGAGGAGATCACGCCGGCGGGCAAAAACACCGTCGTTACGATTGTCAGCAGTTGAAGGTTGCGGTTGGTCTGGTCGGTCATCCGCAGCGAAACCTCTTCCTGCAGCAGGTGCGCGCGGTCCCGCAAGGCGACCATCTCATGATCGAGCCAGTCGAGCCGCTGCGCGATATGGCTCGTTTTGAGCACGTGGGCTTTGCCCGTGGTTTGCCAGGCATTCTGCTCGAACCGTCCGATCACGGACCGTTGCGTCGACAACAGCCGGTGCAGCCGCACGGCGAGACGCCGGCATTTGGCCAGCCGTTTGGGGATATCGTCCTCGAGATCCACGATGAGCCGTTCCTCGATGAAGTCCAGCTCATCGCTGATGGCTTCCGACTTCTCCTCGACCCCTGTCGTAACTTGCATGAAGATCGACTCGAGCAAGGCCGTATGGTTCTTCGGGTTTTGGCCGGAGCGAAGCGACTTCCGCACGGCTTCGATCGAATGCAGGCCGTCCCGGCGCCCGGTGATCAGAAGTTTTTCCGTGGCCACGAAGTGCAGGAGCCCGAGTTCGTCCGAAAGGCCCTCGAGCCGATAGACCAAATCCGCGAAGACCCCGTAGACACAGGCATCGTCCGCGTGCAGCTGCTGGCGATCGCCGACGGACAACAGTAGATCTAGGGCTGCCTTGGGCAGGTCGGGGACATGGGCGCGCAGATAGGGCGCGACGCGGGCGTCGGCCAGGTTGACGTGCACCCAAAGCCAGCCATCGTCGCCGCTGTGGCCGAGCGCGCCGGGCGGCAACATGCACTCGGAAAGCTCCTGCGATGCCCCGTCGGCGCTGAAGCGGAACGCCCAGACAGTCCCGGGCAACAGTCCGAGGGCGGCTCCGTAGCCGTGGGCGGCACTGAAACGGCAGAGGGCTTAGCGGCCTGAGTTTGCGACATGTTCTCCTCTCGTCGTGTGAGGAGAGACTCCAAACATTGCACTCTTGTGACAGTCGTTTTGGCGCCCGGCCCGCACGCGTCGACGGCGCTAGGGGGCTGCCGGAATGGCGAGCAACGACTTGATGGCGGAACGAGGCCGGGCAAGGTCCGCCAAGGTGTAGCCGTCCAGAACGTCTAGGAAAGCCTCGCCCGCTCGGTGCAGGGCCTTGCGCAGCACACAGCACCGTTCGATGGCGCAGCCCTCGTCCAGCGGCGGGAAGCACGGCACCAGCGCCATGTCCGGTTCCGTATGGCGCACCACGTCGCCCAAAGAGATGCGCTCTGGCCGGCGGGCAAGGCGCAGACCCCCGCCCCTGCCCCGGACGGTCTCCACATAGCCGGCAACGCCGAGCTCATGCGCAACCTTGGTGAGATGGTTCTTCGAGATCCCGTACGCCTCGGCGACTTCGGCGATGGTGGCCAGGTCGCCATCCTTGACCGCGACGTACATCAGCAACCGCAGCGCATAGTCGCTATAGACGGTGAGGCGCATGGCGATCTCCTTTCGGCTAAAACATATATTTTCAATATTGCTTTATATCAAGCCGCGCGATAAAAGTCGCATCTACGGTACATCTTTCTAGCCCTGCGATGGAGTTGAACATGACGGACTGCCCCGGCGTGGATTGTGTCACACAAGAGTCCAGTGAAACGCCGCTGACCGACGACGGCATCCGGCTTCTGGTCGACCGCTTCTATGTCAGGGTGCGTCAAGACGCTTTGCTCGGTCCGGTCTTCACCCGCGCCATCGCCGACGACGCGTGGCCCCAGCACCTCGCCACGATGCGCGATTTCTGGTCGTCGGTGATGCTCACCTCGGGCCGCTATCACGGCAACCCCGTCGCCGCCCACCGGGGCCTCGACGGCATCAAGCCGGCGCATTTCGAGCGCTGGCTCGCCCTGTTCGGCGAAACCTGCCGCGAGTTGTTCGGCGACGAGACAGCAGCAACCTTCATGGACAAAGCCAACCGGATCGCCACGAGCCTCCAGCTCGCGATGTTCTATCGGCCCGAGAATGATGAGCCGGCGCTACAGCAGACGCGGGCCGCCGGCGCCTAGCGGTGCTCCTCGACGCTGGTGGCGATGAGTTCCTTGTTGAAGGCCCGTAGCGCGTGCGCTTGGGAGAGCCTGCCGACGATCCGGCTGCGATCGTGCGGATCCACGACGGGCAACGTCTCGGCGCCCAGCGTGTCGAAGGCGCGCAACGCCGTCTCCAGCGTCTCGTTGGACGGAATCGCGTGCTCGCGATCGCCTTCGGGAAGCTCGGTCGGTTCCTCCTCGGTCAAGGGGCGCATGATGTCCGCCACGTGCAGATCCCGCATGATGGTGCGATGGGGCCCCTCGTGAAGGACGATGCCGCGTGATTCCAGCTGGGCCTGGAACAGAGAGCGGCCGAGGATGGCCTGGTTGATGCCATTGGCGACAGCGACCGTGAGAAGCAGCGCGAGGCTCAATTCGAAACCACCGGTCAGCTCGAACACCATCACCGTCGTCGAAATCGGCGCGCCAAGCACGGCCGCAGCCACCGCCCCCATGCCGAGAATGGCATAGAGCCCCTCGCTGGAGCCGACCTCCGGAACCGCCGCGGCCGCGATGAGACCGAAGGCGCCGCCGGTCATGGCGCCGAGATAGAGGGCCGGAGAAAACACCCCGCCGCCGAAGCGCGAACTCAGAGTGATGGCCGTCGCCACGGTCTTGAGCCCGATCAGCAGCAGCATCATGCCGATGGTCAGCTGGTCCTTCAGCGCCGCATCCGTCGTGTCGTAGCCCACCCCCAGCACCTCGGGGAACCAGATGGCGATGATGCCCACCATCAGACCGCCGATCACCGGACGCATGACGAGCGGGATGTTGACGTTGCGCGCCGCCCAGTCCGTGCTGAGGATGGTCAGTTGAAACACGACCGCGACGGCGGCCGCGACAATGCCGAGCAGAATGAAGGCCGGCACTTCGAGATAGGAGGCAATGCTGTAGCTCGGGACGATAAACGCGGCCACGTCGCCGAACCAGGCCTGCGACACGATCGTGGCCACGACCGACGAGAGCACCAGCGGCACGAACGTACGGATCGAGAAATGACCCAGGATGACCTCCTGCGCGAACAGCACGCCCGCGATCGGTGCGTTGAACGAGGCGCGACCGCGCCGGCCGCGCCCGAGGCCAGCAGCGTCCGCCGTGCCGCGTTGGGCAGATTGAGGTTTTCGGAAAAGGCCACGGCAATGCTGGCGCCGAGATGGACGATCGGCCCCTCCCGGCCGGCGCTGCCGCCGCACCCGAGCGAGAGCGCGCTGGTCACGGCGCTGATCAGGCCCTGACCAAGATGCAGGCCGCGCCCGCCGTTGACGCGCGCCTCCATGACATCCGGCACCGCCACGGTCCGTTTGGCCGTCAGCGCATAGCGCAGCAGTAGCCCGACAAACAGACCGCCCACGGCGGGCGCCAGCATGACGACCCACCAGGCTGGTGCCGCGCCGCCGCCGCCACGTGTTCGGACATGGTGTGGAGCCAGGGCCACTGGAAGACGCCGATGGCGAGACGGAAAAGAATGGCGGCCACGCCCGTGGCCAGCCCGATCAGCGGCGCCAGGAGCCAGACGGTCGTCTGCCGTGTCTCCTGGAAATGCTTGAGATTGGGGATCGTCCAGCGTCGGGCCGTATCCAGGAGTTGGGCGCGTCTCAAAGCCATAGAATGGGTTTAAGGTTGCGCGCCTCCCCACTCAAGCACTTGTCGCACGCCATTCACGGGACTGCTCCGGCCTAGACCACTTCTTTCGGCATCCGGGTCGGCATCTCCGGGAACGTCGGCACATCCGGATCCAGGTGGCGCCAGGACGGTGCGCGGCTGGCGAAGACGACCATCTGAGGTCTGGCGATTTCCAGATCGTCCAGACTCGACGCTTTGATAAAGACTTTGTCCGGCATCATGGAGTTGCGCATCAGCACGGACGCCCCGCAATCGGGGCAGAACCCTTGGCTGACGATATTTCCACTGTCCGCGGTGGTGTCGAAGTATTTCAAGGTCCCCGTCAACGTGAAGGCATCGTCCGGCACGAAGAGATTCGTGCTGTGGTCCGTTCCGCTGCTCTTGCGGCAGGCTTCGCAGTGACACTGACCGACGAGGACCGGTCCGACCGCGCTCTCATAGTGGACGGCGCCGCACAGGCAGCTGCCCGTGAAGCCTCCATTCTTATCCGTCGCCGATGTTTCGTCCGCCATCTTGTTCTCCTTGCGCTTCCGGCATGCTCCAAGGCCCCCGCCACGGGAACCGCCGCCACGATAGCCAGTCACTTGTAACTTGCAAGCTAGAAGTGACATACTCGATGCCATGGATGATTCGCGATCAGGCTGCCCCATCGCCATGACCCTCGATATCGTGGGGGACCGCTGGACGCTGGTGATTCTCCGCGACCTCCTCATGGGGAAGCGGCGGTTCTCCCAGTTCCTGGAATCGCCCGAGCGGGTCGCGACCAACGTCCTGACCGATCGTCTAGCCCTGATGGAGCGCGAGGGGCTGGTCACGAAAACGCTCTACCAGGAGCGGCCAAAACGGTACGAATACAGGCTTTCCGAGAAGGGCGAGGCCTTGCTGCCGGTGCTTCAGGCTATGGCCCGCTGGGGCAATCGCTTCATTCCCAGCTCTTGGCCCGCGCCCGAAGAGTTCCTTGACCTTAAGGCGCCATAGGCCGCGCAGGTCCATGGGCCGGAGCGGAAAGCTCATTCGACCTTCGTATTGTGCACTGCACAATACCCTTGAACTTCATTGTGCGGTGCAATATATACTGGCCATGGTTCACCGGCGCTCACATCAGGAAAGGAGCACTGACATGATGGAATTTGACAAGACGGCCCTCGACAAGGCCACGCAGGACTTCCAGAAACTGGGCAAGGACAACTACGAAGCCGTGGTCAAGTCCTATGGCCAGATGAACAAGGGTTTCCAGGACATCGGAACTAGCTTCACCGATTACACGAAGCAGGCCTTCGCCGATGCGACCGCGACCTTCGAGAAGCTCGTCGGCGCCAAGTCGCTCGAGCATGCCATCGAGATCCAGTCCCAGTATGCCAAGACGGCATATGAGACCTGGATGGCCGAGATGACGAAGATCGGCGAGATGTATGCCTCTGTCGCGCGCGACGCGTATAAGCCGGTTGAAAAGGCCGTGGCCAAGACCACCGCCACCGTGACCGCGTCTTAATCGGCGGCTACCGCACGCAGCAGAAAAGGCCTGGAGGCTCCCGCCTCCGGGCCTTTTTCTTTGCCGTATTGGGTTTGCCTTGGCCGGGTCTGCGGCACCCGCGCGGCCGTCTGCCCCGCTAGGAGGCGAGCTTCAGGGACTCATCCTTGGGCGGTGACGACGGGGTGCTCTCGCCCATCGTGCGCATCTCGCCTGCCGGCAGCGCGCATGCGCCGAACTTCTTCAGCAAGCGCTTCATGTAACGGCGGAAGCGCAAGTGATGGATCTCGAAGCGATGCCACGGCGTGTCCTGGCGCTTGATGCCGTGGCCGATATCGGGCGCCCCCTGCCGCTTCAACTCCCGGAACCATTCGGCGCGCTCGGGATCCTTCTCCTCGGCGGTGATGAAGGCCGCGATCAGACGCGCCTGCTGGTCCGCCACCTGCCAAACCCCGCCCTCGGCCGGATCGAACAGGCCGACCGCGAAAAAGTCGTCCCAGTCCCGGTGGAAGGTGTGAATGAACAGCTTCGACCAGCCCCGCTCGTCGAGCACGTAGGAGTCCTCCATGAACGGGAAATGGACTTGGAAACCCGTTGCCCAGATGACCATGTCGACTTCCGCGGACGTCTCGTCGGTGAAATAGACACGGCGCCCTTCCAGGCGCTCGACGCCCGGCTTGGCCACGACACGCCCATGGACGAGATGGTCGAGGTAGGTATTGGAAGCGGTGGGGTGGGCCTCGAACAGATCGTGATCGGGCTTCGGCAGGCCGTAACGATCATGAGGACCGATCAAGATACGCATGCCGAGCTTGTAGAGCTTGTACATGACCTTGCGTGGGATCGGCGCCCGGCTGATCCTGTCGATCACCGTATCGGTCGGCTTCCCGAATAGAAGCTTGGGGAAGAAATAGTAGGTGCGGCGCATCGAATGGATCGCCGCCTTACCGTCATGGGCGGCATCGTCCAGGATATCGACGGCCGAATTGCCGGCGCCCACCACCAGGACTCGCTTGTCCTTGAGCTGCGCCTTCGACTTCACGTCGTGGGAGTGCAGCACCTCCCCTTCGAACGTGCCGGGGTACTCCGGGACGAACGGGTGCCAGTGATGGCCCGTGGCCATGACGACGCCGTCATAACGGCGCGGCTCGGTTTCACCTTCGAGCGTGACCAGCCATCCGTCGTCGTCGCGTTCGATATGGCCGACCCGCGTGTTGAACGTGATGTGGTCGTAGAGACCGAACTCTTCCGCATAGGCCCGAAAATACGCCTGCGCCTGGGCCGCGCTCGCATAGACCGGCCAGTCTTCGGCGAAGTCGAAGTCGAGATAGCGCGTGAGTTTCGCTGAGGAATTGAGGTGGGTCGAGCCGTACACCGCGTGGGGACTATCGAGGTTCCAAATGCCCCCGACATCGCTCTCCGCCTCGAAACAGTCGAAGTCGATGCCGCTCTCCGCGAACCGCTTGACCACGGGTAACCCGCAAGCGCCGGCGCCAATAATGCAGTATCGCTTCACGTCACCTCCAAGAGCACAGGTGCGACATAAGCACCTCAGACTAGCTCCATATTACGGCAGACCAAAGCACTCCAGGCCCTGTGCATCAACCCATAGGAATTTGGCCTGGGCTCATTGATTTGGCTCAAGTCGCAGCCTCTCTAGGGAAGGTCTCTAGGGACTAGACGGCATTTCGCTTGTGCCTGAATTCGATGGAAGTTACCCGTATGGTCACCGGCCGCAATACCCAGCATCGCGAGTTGAGGGAATTTCATGGACAGTGAGCAGGACATCACTATCAAGAACTGGGACGGCACCTGGACCTACCACCCACGCGTGAAGGCCAGGCCTGAAAGCGTCGAGGATCTCGTCGAGATCGTCACGGACCCGGTGCGCTTTCCCTCGCCCGTTCGCCCGGCCGGCTCGATGCACTCTACCGCGCGCATGAACGGCGACGACGAGGGCGGCACCATGGTCGATATGACGGCCATGAACCGCATCCTCCATTTCACGGACGACACCGTCACCGTCGAAGCCGGCGTGACTCACGGCGACCTTGCAAAGGCCCTCAAGGCGCGCGGCCTCCAGCCCTACATCACCACGGAAATCGGCAATACGACGCTGGCCGCCTTTGCCTGCGCCGCCACCAAGGACAGCTCCTTCCCCGGCGAGTACGGACAGGTCAGTTCCTATGTGGTGGGAATCCGCTATGTGGACCCGAACGGCGAGATCAAGGAGATCACGGAGGCGAACGATCCTCAGGAGATGCAGCTCTTCCGGACGAGCTACGGCATGTTCGGTCTCATCTTCGAGGTCACCATCAAGGTGCGCCCCACGCAGGCGCTCGAAGTGCGGCACTACGGGCTCAGCATCGACGAGTTCCGCAAGTTCCTGCCCGTGTACAAAGCGCGCGGCCACGCGGTCATGTACTACATCTACCCGTATGCGCGGCGGGTCGTGGTCGAGCTGCGCAAACAGCATCCCGACCGGAAGCCCACCTCGCGGCTCCGCTGGCAATACCGCAACAAGTTCTGGAAGCAGTGGGCCCCGGCTGTCGCGACGTGGATCGATACCAACATCAAGAGCAAGAAGTGGCGGACCAAGGCGCACGACACCTTCTTCTACGTGCAGCGGCAGCTGATGGTGCGGCTCATGCGCTACAATCACAGCTGGCCCCACGCGCAGATCATCACCTACCCCCGCAAGCCGAAGGTGTTCTACCTGTTCAGCATGTGGTCGTTCCGCGAGACCGACTTCTTCGACATCCTCGAGCGCTATTGCGACTTCTGCATCGCCTACGAGAAGGGCACTGGCTTCCGCTGCAACCTGCCGTCCGTCGGCTACGTGATCAGCCGGGACTGCGAGGCCCTGTTCTCCTACACCTGGGAGGGCCCGGGCATGAGCATCGATCCCGCCTCGACCGGCGGGCGGGAGTGGGAAGAGTTTCTCCACGCCTATAACGATTTCTGCAGCGAGCATGGTGGGACGCCGCTCTTCAATCAGACGCCGTTCCTCACCCGCGAGATGGCACGCCACTCCTTTGGGGCGCGTCTGCAGAAATTCGCCGCCGCGCGGGCCGAGCGCGATCCCAAAGAGCGGTTCCTCGACCAGCACTTCCGCGATCTTCTGTCTTAGCGCAGGAATTTGGCGCCCGCACGAACCGCCCCGACCACAAGGACTGCACCGATGGAGCAGATCAGCATTCCCGGACTTCCCTTTGCCGCATCGCGCGTTGCGCTCGGCACCTGGGCGATCGGCGGCTGGATGTGGGGCGGCGCGGACGACGACAATGCGGTGGCCACGATCCACCGCGCGCTCGACCTCGGCATCAACCTGGTCGACACGGCGCCGGTCTACGGTTTCGGCCACTCCGAGGAGATCGTCGGGCGCGCGCTCGAGGGCCGTCGCGACACCGCTCTGATCGCAACGAAGGTGGGACTCGACTGGACCAGCGGGCGCCCGCGCCGCAATTCGACGCCGGAACGCCTGCGGCAGGAGCTCGAAGATTCGCTGCGGCGGCTTCGGACCGACGTGATCGACATCTACCAGGTCCACTGGCCAGATGACGCCACGGCGTTCGAGGTCACGGCCGAAACCCTCGACGAATTCCGGCGCGAAGGGAAAATTCGCGCCATCGGCGTCAGTAATTTCGACGTCGCGCAGATGGACCGTTTTCGGACGGTGGCCCCGATCGCCACGATCCAGCCGCCCTACAATCTCTTCGAACGGGGTGCCGATGACGAGGTCCTGCCCTATGCCAAGACGCATGGCATCGTGGCGCTGACTTATGGCGCTCTGTGCCGCGGGCTCTTGTCCGGGCGGATGACGGAGGACACCACATTCGAGGGCGACGATCTGCGCAAGATGGACCCGAAGTTCCAGGCCGCGCGGCGCGGACAATACCTCGCCGCCGTGGCCGAGCTCGATGCGCTTGCCCGCAAGAAGTTCGGCAAGTCCGTTCTGGCGCTCGCCGTGCGTTGGATTCTGGATCAAGGCGACACGGTCGCGCTCTGGGGCGCCCGGCGCCCTGCGCAGCTCGACGCCGTCCCCGACATCATGGGCTGGCACATCGATCCCGAGACCATGGCGGAGATAGACCGCATTCTGGACGAGACGATCACGGACCCTGTTGGCCCTGAGTTCATGGCGCCGCCGCGGACCAAAGCCGCGTAGGCCGGGCGGAGAAAGCTCAGCCTGACGTCGCGGTTCGGTCGAGGCCAATCCCAGTCTGACGCTGATAGAGGATCAGGTCGAGCGAAGGCGCCTCGCCCGCAACCTTGGTCAGCAGGCAATGCGCCTGGCCGCGGTGATGGGTCTGATGGTTGAACACGTGCGACAAAGCGGAGCTGAGAGGCTGCACGACCTTGGCGGGCTGGACGATCGTGCCGTAGTGGATGTTGCTCGCGACGTCGGCGTCAGCCAGACCTCCCACATAGGCGGCGATGCGCGCATCCTCCGCACGCCGCGCTTTGCGCAACGGCTCGAACTCCTCATACAGGATCGCATCGAGCGACGGCGGCAGAGCCCCCGCGCCTGTGAAGCGGTGCATCCATATGCGGTCCGCCACCAAAATGTGGTTGAGCGTGCCGTGCATCGACTTGAAGAAGGCACCCTGATCGGCGCGGTAATCCGCATCGGATAGGCGCGATGCCGCATCGTAGAGACGCTCGTTGGCCCACGCGTTGTAGCCAGCGAACATCGCAAATGTCTGGCGCATCGCTACGCTCCCGTCGCCTTGATGAACCACCGCACGACGGGGAACGACGCCACGCGCGGCAGATTGCGCACCGTCTTGAGGAACAGTTCCACCTGGGGCGGAAAGGCGATCTCGTAGGGCCGCTTCGGCAGCTTCTCCAGGATCTTCCGGGCGCAGCGCTCCTTCGATATCACGAAGAGCTTCTTCTTCGGGTCGTAGGACGCATTGAGCGGCGTATCGACGAAGCCTGGATTGACGAGCGTGAGATCGACGCCCGTGCCCCGCAGCTCCAGCTTCAGGCTCTCCGCAAGATTGATGACCGCCGCCTTGCTGGCGCCGTAGCCGCCATTGCCCGGCCAGCCGGCATAGCCGAACAGCGAGCCCATGATGGCGAGATGCCCCGCCTTGCGCTCCAGCATCGCCGGCAGCACGGCGGCGACGCCGTTCAGCACGCCGTCGACGTTGAGCGCCATGGTCTGACGGAAACCTTCCGCGTCGATATTGCGGATGTCGAACGGCACATACATGCCGGCCCCGAGCAGCGCCAGATCGATCGGCCCGAGTTCGGCCTCGACCTTGGCCGCACAGGCCTTGAGCCCCTCGACGTCGAGAACGTCCGCCGGGAAGGCCGTGATGTTGGGGCTGGACGCCGCCAGCGCATCGAGCTTTTCGCTCGGCCGCGCGGTCGCCGCGACTTTCACGCCCGCATCGGCCAGGCGCCGTGCGATCTCCCCGCAAATCGCGCCCGAAGCGCCCGTGATCCAGGCGGTTTTCCATGGATAGGTCTTGTCGGCCATATGGTCCCCGTTTGGCTAAGTGTGGCCCGCACCGGGATCGATACTGCCCGGCCGCACCGGGCGCAAGGCGGCATCATGCCCAAGGAGGCATCATGCCAAAGCCGGGTTTAGGCCGCAGCGCGTCGTCTTGCCCTAGCGCTTCTCCGTTTGGGAAAGGCCGTCCCAGTCCCCCGGCGGCGGCGATTGGGCGAAAGCCTCGCAACGGTCGCGCATGATCTTGGCCGGCTCGTCGTCCGGCTTCTGCTTCAGGATGGCGGCAAAGGCGGCCGCCGCCGCATCCCACTCCCGGTTGAAATACAGGTCCATCGCCTCGGTGCAGGCTTGCGCCAAGGCGATATCATCTTCGGACAAGGCATCGCGCTCGCCGATCAGCGCATAGATCACAAGGCCTTCCTGACGCCCCTTGACCGCGACCTTGTCGATCGGCCGGGTGACGATGACATCGTCCACGGCACGCCGGGTCACGTCGCTGATGAGAATGTCCGTCCCGTAGATGTGGTTCAGGCCTTCGAGCCGGCTCGCGACATTGACCGTGTCGCCGATGGCCGTGTAGTCGAGCCGGTTCGGGCTGCCGAAATTGCCGACCATCGCGGACCCGGTGTGGATGCCCGTGCGGGTACGAAGCAAGGGCAGGCCCTCCTTCGCCCAGATGTCGCGGAGCTTCGCAAGCCGCCCACGATTGGCAAGCGCCGCCCGGCAAGCCTCGAGCGCATCCTGCCCGTGAGAACGTGGCGCGCCCCAAAGGGCCATGATGCCGTCGCCGATGAACTTGTCGACCGTTCCGCCATGATCGAGAATCTCCCCCGTCATCTCGTCGAGATAGCGCGCGAGGAGCTCGACGAGTGTATCGGGCGGAAGCGTTTCCGATATCGAGGTGAAGCCCTCAAGGTCGGAGAAGTAGACGGTGATCTCGGTGCGCGCACCGCCGAGCTTCGCCTCTTCACCGGATTCCAACAGGAGGCGGACCAAATCGGCCGGCACGTATTTCTGGAACGACCGCAGACCCGTCTTCATTTCCTCAACCGCCGTCGCAAGCGTGCTGATTTCGCGAATGCGGCTTTGCACGGGCGGTTTCGGATCGAGGCGGAACTGTCCGATCCTGCGGGTTTCGTCCGCGATGGCGCGGAGATAGCCGGCGATACGCTTCGATAGCAGGACCGACAACGCCGCCGCGACCAGCACGCCGCCGAGGCCGAGATAGACCATGAGCTGGGCCATGCGTTGAACGTCGCCGAAGATCTCGTCCTCGGGCAGCGCCATGCCGATGATCCAGTTAGGTCCGCCCTCCCGGCCGAGGTGTCTGTAGCTGCCGAGATAGGTACGGCCGTCCGCTTCGAACGTGATCTCCTGCAACGACGCGGGAACCCCGGTCAGATCGGTGCCGAGCGGCTCGAGGAAGTTGGCGACGCGCGGATCCGCGATGTCCTCGGCCCGGATCGTGACACGTCCGCCATCGTCCGGCGCGGGTTGGGTCAGATCGATCCGCTTGGTTTCGTCGGGATCGGCTGCGGCCGGGTGGGCGATGACGCGCCGCGCGCCGTCGCCCGTCACCTCCAGCAGGAAGGAGATGCCGGCCGAGCCCAGCTTCACGTCGCGCAGGAACCGGCTCAGGGCGTAAAGGTCGAAATCCGCCGTCAGGACGCCGACAAACTCCCCATCGGGCCCCTCCGCCGGCACCGCCCGGCTGACGCCCGGAACGTCCAGGGATTCGCCGGAGCCGAGAAACACATAGGATTCGGTCCAGACCGGCGTCTCGGCGTTCTTTGCCGAAAGGTAATACGGCCGCTCATACGGAGGCGTCCGCTTCGAATTCGGAATGTCCCGCAGCTTCGACCAGGTCTCTCCGGGCAGCACGGTGAACTCCCGGAGATAGCGGCTGCCATCGTCTTCCGGCGTGAGCCACAGCACGCTGAGATCGCCGTTGCGGTCCCGAAAGGCGTGGTAGTACTTCCCGCTCGGCATGCCGAAGGACATGTAGGACAGGCTCGGACGGGCCTCCAGCGATGCCGCGAAGTAGGTGCTGAGCCGCTTCTCGTCATCCGGATCGATCCAGCCTTCGGTGATGAGCCTGGCGACGGTATCCGCCTCGTCCTCGGCCACGTCCAGCGCGTGCTGCACATGCTGCTCGACCCGCTCGGAGGCCTGCGTGAGAACTTGCGCACCGAGATCCTGGACCGCGAAACGCGCATAGAGATACGCCGCCGTCCCGAGCAGCGCCACCGCCGTCAGCAGCACGGCCAGCATCAGAGTGAGAAGTGTGGCCCGAAAGCTTATGCGCACGATTTGAGGACCTTGCACTGTCACCGCCGTCACGGCAATTGCGATAAAGAACCTCTATTGCGTACCGCGCTAGCTCCTTAGGACGCAACACGGATCAGTTGCGTGGCCCGGCAGGGTCTCCCTCCCTAACCGGCGAACGGATCGCGCACGAGGATCGTGTCGTCGCGCTCGGGACTCGTGGACAGAAGCGCGACAGGCACGCCGGTCAGCTCCTCGAGCCGGCGGACATATTTGATGCATTGCGCAGGCAGCTCCGCCCAGGAACGCGCGCCTTGCGTCGACTCGGTCCAGCCGTCCATTTCTTCGTAGATGGGCTCCACACGCGCCTGCGCCCCTTGCGCCGCCGGCAGGTAGTCGATCTCCGCGCCGTCGAGCTTGTAGCCGACGCAAATCTTCAGCTTGCCGCCCGGAATGTCATCCAAAACGTCGAGCTTGGTGAGGGCGATCCCGTTGATCCCGGCGACCTTGCAGGTCTGCCGCACGAGGCAGGCATCGAACCAGCCGCAGCGGCGCGCCCGGCCCGTCACCGTGCCGAACTCCGCGCCGCGCTCCCCGATCAGCTTGCCTGTCTCGTCGAAGAGCTCGGTTGGAAAAGGCCCTTCGCCCACACGCGTCGTGTAGGCCTTGGTGATGCCAAGCACGAAGCTGATCGCGCTCGGCCCAATCCCCGAGCCGGTCGCCGCTTGCGCCGCCACCGTGTTGGAGGAGGTCACGAACGGATACGTGCCGTGGTCGATATCGAGCAGCGCCCCTTGCGCGCCCTCGAACAGAATCCGCTTGCGGTCGGTCTTGGCCTTGTCGAGCAGCGACCAAACCGAATCCATGTAGGGAAGGATCTTGTCGGCGACCTCGGTGATCTGACTGCACAGCTCATCCGCCGAGATCTCGGGCTCGCCAAGACCGCGCCGCAGCGGGTTGTGATGGGCGAGGATGCGTTCCACCTTCGGCTTCAACACGGACAGGTCCGCCAGGTCCATGACCCTGATTGCCCGGCGCCCGACCTTGTCCTCGTAGGCCGGACCGATTCCACGCTTCGTCGTGCCGATCTTGCCTGCGCCCGCCGCGGCCTCGCGCAGCGCGTCCAGCTCACGGTGCAGCGGCAGGATCAGCGTGGCGTTCTCGGCAATGCGAAGATTGTCGCGGGAGATGGTGACCCCGAGTTCCTCGACGCGCGCGATTTCCTCGGCCAAGGCCCAGGGGTCGACCACGACGCCATTGCCGATCACCGAGAGCTTGTTCTGGCGCACCACGCCCGAGGGAAGCAGGGAAAGCTTGTAGGTCTTTCCGTCGACCACCAGCGTATGGCCGGCATTATGTCCGCCTTGAAAGCGCACCACCACATCGGCGCGCTCGGACAGCCAGTCCACGATCTTGCCCTTGCCCTCGTCGCCCCATTGGGAGCCGACGACCACGACGTTGGCCACGATGAAATCCCCTAAATCCTGGATAGAACACAGAAACGGCCCCGCGAGAGCGCAGGGCCGTATGCCGTTATAGCCCGGCTCGCGGGCCGATGCGAGCCTTGCAACAAACCTTAGGCGCTCCCACCAAGCGCCTCCTTCTCGCACCCGAAGGCCCAGTCGAGCCAGGGCAGCAAGGCTTCCACATCCGACCGCTCCACCGTGGAGCCTGTCCAGACCCGAAGACCCGGCGGCGCCGAACGGTAAGAGGCGATATCGAACGCGACGCCTTCTTTTTCGAGCCGCTTGGCCATGCGCTTGGCGAAGGCAGCCTGCTCGTCCGCCGAGAGCGCCGTCACGTCCGGATCGACCACTTTCAGGCAGATCGATGTGTTGGAGCGCGTCGCGGGATCGACGGCGAGAAAATCCACCCAGGGGGTCTCGGCGACCCACTTCGAGATGGTTTCCGCATTGGCATCGGCGCGCGCGATCGTTGCCTCGAGGCCGCCGACGCGCTCAGCGAACGCAAGAGCAGCCAGGTAGTCCTCGATGCACAACATGGACGGCGTATTGATCGTCGAGCCCTCGAAAACGGACTCCATCAGCTTGCCGTCCGCGGCGAGACGGAAGAGCTTCGGCATCGGCCACGGCGGCGTGTAGCTTTCCAGCCGCTCGACCGCGCGCGGCGACAGGATCAACATGCCGTGCTGCGCTTCACCGCCGAGCACCTTCTGCCAGGAGTAGGTGGTGACGTCGAGTTTGCGCCAGTCGATATCCTGCGCGAACACGGCCGACGTGGCGTCGCAAATCGTCAGGCCTTCGCGTGTGCCTGAGATCCAGTCCGCGTTCGGTACCCGCACGCCCGAGGTGGTGCCGTTCCAGGCGAAGACGACGTCGCGCGCGAAATCCACTTGGCCAAGATCGGGAAGCTCTCCGTAAGGGGCCGTGAGCACACGGACGTCGCTCAGCTTGAGTTCGTCGACGATATCCGTGACCCAGTCCGCGCTGAACGCTTCCCACGCCAGCACATCGACGCCGCGCGGGCCGAGCAGGTTCCACAGCGCCATCTCGACCGCGCCCGTGTCCGAGGCCGGCACCAGCGCGACGCGATAGCCGTCGGGCAGTTTGAGCAGCGCGCGCGTGCGGTCGAGCGCCTCCGCGATCCGCCCCAACGTGTCCGTCTGCCGATGGTTGCGCCCCAGCAGCGCGCCGCTGAGCGCCTCGAGCGACCAGCCCTTGTACTTGGTGCACGGGCCGGATGAGAAGCGCGGGTTCTCGGGACGATGGTTAGGTTTGTTCGACGATGTCACGGGAAGGCTCCAACAGGGTCATCACCAAGCGTCCGCTGTTCCGAGCTGCTTGGAGGAAAGCGGTGCACTTATCGCGCGCCCATTCGGCCCGTCAAGCCGCCCTTTCGGGCGAGGCCCCCGCCGGAACGGACGGCCAAAAGAAAACCGCCCGTCGCGAACGACGGGCGGTCAGGCTGTCAGTCGGCTGGACGATGGGCTATTTGAACGCGACCGGCATCGGGGCGGGAACGACCGGTGCGTGGCCCAGTTTCCAGCGCATGCCCAGCATGAGGTCATGCGAGGTCACATTGCCGAGATCCACGCCAGCGTAGGAGCTGGTGCCGTCGAAGGCCGTCACGGTCCCGCTCTTCGCTTCGCCGAGATCGGAGTAGCGATAGGACAGGTCGAGCGTCACGGACTCGTTCACGTCGTAGGCGATACCGCCATAGACGGCCCAAGCGAAGTTCGTCTCCGTGTTGTCGGCGCCATAGGCAACACCGCCGTTCGGGACGTTGACGTCCTTGAGGCCAAGCACGGACACCGAGGCGATACCGATACCGGCACCGACATAGGGCGTGAAGCACCAATAGGTGCCGAGATCCGCATAGGCGTTCCATAGACCAACCCAGCTCTCGATGTCGGCCGTGTATTCGTTGGTGCCGGGCAGGAACGTCCCGTCCGCGTCATTGCTGGCCCGGCTGAAGCTGCCGTTGCCGCCCGGATATTTGTCCTGGGCGATGAAGAGCGACTTGCCGCGATATTCAGCCGTCATGTCGAAGCGGAGCCAGTTGTTGAACTGGTAGCCGACGCCGAGGCCGAACAGCGGCGAACTCTTGATGTCTTCGTGCACGACCGTGAAGTCGTTGTACTGGAACAGCTCGGAGCTGATGCCATCCACGACGGGATTGGCGGCGCCGATGAAGCCCCTCAAATAGATCGGTCCCGTGCAACCAACGCACGGCGCCTCGATAACAGGCGGCGGCGGCGGAAGGCCGAGATCGGCCGCATGCGTGACCGTGATTGGCGCCATGGCCAATACACTGGCGAGAACTAGAGAACGTGTCTGTCCCATCTGATTACCCCTTTTCGACTGCAGCCCTGGCGAAGCTCGGCCAGCCGGGCCGATTCGCGTTGGCTGTCTCGTTTGGGGACTATCGAGGGGTTTGGTTAATGGACCCCTAATGGGCGGCTCAGACTGACACAACCCGGGCACACCCGCGCGGGCGCACGGGAAAAAACGCTGGTTTTCAAGGGTATTTCAGCCCGCGGAGGGCCCTTAAGCGGCGGCGGCGTCCGAGAGGGCATGGACGATGTCCGAGACCACCGTTTTGACGAGTCCCTCGTCGTCGCCTTCGGCCATCACGCGAATCACGGGCTCCGTGCCCGACGGGCGGATGACGAGACGGCCGGCGTTGCCGAGCCTCGACTTTCCGTCGTTGATCGCGCGCTGTACGCCGACATTGTCGAGCGGCTGGCTGTCCTTGTAGCGCACGTTCTCGAGGACCTGGGGAAGCGGCTCGAAGCGCTTGCAGACCTCGCTCACCGGACGACCGCTCTGGACCACCACGGCCAGGATCTGCAGCGCCGTGACCAGGCCGTCGCCCGTCGTCGAGAAGTCGGACAATACGATGTGCCCGGACTGTTCGCCGCCCACATTGTAACCGTGCTGGCGCATATGTTCGGTCACGTAGCGGTCGCCCACGGGCGTCCGGGCCATGCCGAGCCCGAGGTCTTCCATGTAGCGCTCGAGACCGAGATTGGACATGACGGTGGCGACGATGCCGCCGCCCGCCAGCCGTCCGCGCCGGAGCCAGAATTCGCCGATGACCGCCATGAGCTGGTCGCCATCGATGATGCGGCCCTTCTCGTCGACGATCACGACCCGGTCCGCATCGCCGTCCAGCGCGATACCGATATCGGCGCGGACCTCTTGAACCTTGCGGATCAGGTTTTGCGGCGATGTCGAACCGCAATCCTTGTTGATGTTGAGACCGTTGGGCTCGACGCCGATCTTGATGACCTCGGTTCCAAGCTCCCAAAGCGCCTCGGGCGCGACCTTGTAGGCAGCGCCGTTCGCGCAGTCGATAACCGCCCGGATTCCGTCGAAGCGCAGATTGCGCGGCAAGGTGCGCTTCGCAAATTCGATATAGCGCTCACGGGCGCTCTCGATACGGGTCGCGCGGCCGATGCGTTCGGCCGATGCGAGCAGGCCCGCTGAATCGCCCTCGATCAACGCCTCGATCTCGCCCTCTTGCTCATCGGAGAGCTTGTAGCCTTCCGGCCCGAACAGCTTGATGCCGTTGTCGAGATAAGGATTGTGAGAAGCCGAGATCATCACGCCGAGATCGGCGCGGAGCGAGCGCGTCAGCATAGCAACGGCAGGCGTCGGCATCGGCCCGAGCTGGAACACGTCCATTCCGGCCGCGGTGAAGCCGGACACCAGCGCGGACTCGATCATGTAGCCCGAAAGCCTTGTGTCCTTGCCGATCACGACGCGATGGCGATAGGAACCATTGGTGAATAGCTTGCCGGCGGCCATGCCGACCTTGAGCGCCACTTCCGAGGTCATCGGATGCGAGTTGGCGCTGCCACGGATACCATCCGTGCCAAAGTAATTTCTGGCCATCCCGGTTATTCCCCCATCGTTGCCGCCTGGCATGCGCTCCCCGCCGCCCAGCTCATTCTTTGGAACTTTACCACTCGCCCGACGCGAGACATATCTCGGCGGTGCCCTCAAGCGAGAGGGCGGATTATGCGCCTGCCGATGGCCAAAATGGGTTCAAAAAATGTAAGCAAAAGTTACATTCCGAAGCGCCCAAAATGGCCGTTTTCCCTTAATTTTCAGCACCAAACATTGCGGCGCGCCAGACGCCGAGAGCCTGGCTGGTTCCCGCTACGTCGTGCACCCGGAAGAGTTGAGCCCCTTGCGAGGCCGTGGCGATGGCGGCGGCGTGGCTGCCTGGTTCCCGCGACTTCGGTTCGGCCGCTTGGCCCAACCCGCGAATGAACTGCTTGCGCGAAGCCCCGATCAGAAGCGGTACGCCCAACCCGTGGAAGAGGCTGACATTGGCGAAGAGCGCAAGATTGTGCTCGAGCGTCTTGCCGAAGCCGAGCCCGGGATCGGCCGCGATACGCGCCTTGGGGATACCGGCGGCAACGCACGCCTCGATGCGTGCCCTGAGATAGTCGAACACTTCCAGCACCACGTCGTCATAGGTGGGGTTGTCCTGCATGGTCTTCGGCTCGCCTTGCGCATGCATCAACACCACGTCGAGGCCCGTCTCCGCGGCCGCCTGCAACGAGTCTGGATCGTAGGTGAACGCCGAAACGTCGTTGAAGATCTTGGCGCCGGCCTTCGCCGCCGCGCGGGCGACGTCGGCCTTACGGGTGTCGATGGAGATGATCGCTCCCGAGCCCTTGAGCCCCTCCAGAACCGGCAGGACACGTTCCAGCTCGTCGTCCACGGCCACGGTGTCAGACCCTGGACGCGTGGACTCCCCGCCAATGTCGACGATGGCCGCCCCGTCCTTCTTCAGCTCCGCTGCATGATTCACAGCGCCCTCGGTCTTGTCGTAAAGGCCGCCGTCGGAAAAGGAGTCCGGCGTCACATTCACGATGCCCATGAGGGTTGGCCGCGAAAGGTCCAGCCCCGCGAAGGGTGGCCGCGGCTGGATCACCTGGTCGAGCCGCACACGAAGGTCCGCGTCCCCAGCATCGCTCAGCGCCGAAACGGAGAACATATAGGCCTTCGACTTCTTGGGCTCGCCCTCGATCAACTCGACGCTCGTGAAAGCGATCGCGCCGCCGGCAAGCGGCAGCGCAAGCCCGTCCTCGATGGCGGCATAGGCCTGAGGTCCGTAGAGAAACCCGAGCGGCCGGAGATAGATTTTTCTGTCAGACATGGGTGAGCCCTAACACATCGAACTGGCGCTGGCACAAAGCATCATGCCCGGCTTGGGGGCCGGGCATGATTGAAACAATTGCCTATGAACGCTTGGAGCCGGCTTAAGTCGGCTGCGGTTCCATGCCACCGGTATCGGGCGTCGGCGGCTTCTTGCCACGTCCCGCGACCGGCACGGCCGACTGCGGACCGCCTTGATCGGCATCCTCGGCCGGGAAGTCCCGAACCGGCGGCTTGCCGTTCAGCAGATCCTTGATCTCCTGACCGGAGAGCGTCTCGTACTCCAGGAGACCGCGGGCGATCGTGTGCAGATCGTCCAGGTTCTCGGAGATGACCTTCCGCGCCGTCTCGAAGCCCTCGTCCACGATGCGGTGGATTTCCTCATCGACCATGGACTGGGTCTCATCGGACAGGTGCTGCTGCCGGCCGATGGAATGCCCGAGGAAGACTTCCTCTTCATTCTCGCCATAAGCCAGCGGCCCAAGCTTATCGGACATGCCGAACTGCGTGACCATGGCGCGGGCAAGCTGGGTCGCCATCTTGATGTCGGAGGACGCGCCCGAGGTGACCTTGTCGTAACCAAACACGACTTCCTCGGCGACGCGGCCACCCATGGCCACGGCGACGTCCGCCTTCAGCTTGGCACGCGTATGCGAAAGCAGATCGCGCTCCGGCAGACGCATGACCATGCCCAGCGCGCGACCGCGCGGGATAATCGTCGCCTTGTGGACCGGATCGGACGCAGGCTGATGAATGGCCACGAGCGCATGGCCGCCCTCATGATAGGCCGTGAGCGTCTTTTCTTCCTCGCTCATGGCCATGGAGCGGCGTTCCGCGCCCATCATGACCTTGTCCTTGGCGTCCTCGAACTCGTGCTGCGTAACGAGGCGCTTGGACCGGCGCGCAGCCAGCAGCGCAGCCTCGTTGACGAGGTTCGCAAGATCGGCGCCCGAGAAGCCCGGCGTACCGCGCGCGATGACGCGCAGGTCGACGTCCGGCGCCAACGGCACCTTGCGCACATGCACCTTGAGGATTTTCTCGCGGCCGATGATATCGGGACGCGGCACCACGACCTGGCGGTCGAAACGGCCCGGACGCAACAGCGCGGGATCGAGCACGTCGGGACGGTTGGTCGCGGCGACAAGGATGATGCCCTCGTTCGCCTCGAAGCCGTCCATCTCGACCAGCAACTGGTTCAAGGTCTGCTCGCGCTCGTCGTTGCCGCCGCCGAGACCGGCGCCACGATGCCGGCCCACGGCATCGATCTCGTCGATGAAGATGATGCAGGGCGCGTTCTTCTTCGCCTGCTCGAACATGTCGCGGACACGGCTCGCGCCCACGCCGACGAACATCTCGACGAAGTCGGAACCCGAGATAGTGAAGAACGGCACATTGGCCTCGCCCGCGATCGCGCGGGCCAGAAGCGTCTTACCGGTACCGGGCGGTCCGACCAGCAGCGCACCGTGCGGGATGCGCCCGCCGAGCTTCTGGAACTTCTGCGGATCGCGCAGGAATTCAACGATCTCCTGCAGGGTCTTCCTTGGCCTCGTTGCGCCGGCGACGTCGTCGAACGTCACGCGGCCATGGCGCTCGGTGAGCAGCTTCGCCTTGGACTTTCCGAAGCCCATGGCCCGGCCACCGCCGGACTGCATCTGGCGCATGAAGAAGATCCACACGGCGATGAGGAGCAGCATCGGGAACCAGGAAATCAGTACACCGAACAACGAGGGCACATCCTCTTCGGACGGCTTGGCCGTGATCTTCACGCCCTTCTCGTGCAGTGTCTGGACGAGACCGGGATCGTTCGGCGCATAAGTCTGAAAATTGCGGCCGTCGGAGAAATGCCCCGTGATCTTGTTTCCGGCGATGGTCACATCTTGAACGCGACCGCCTTCGACCTCGGAAAGAAGCTGAGAGAAGCTTATCTCGTTGCCGCGGACTTGGACGCTGTCGCTCTGGAACAAATTGAACAGGGCGACCAGCAACAGGCCGATGAAGACCCAGACGATGAAGTTACGGAAGTTCGAGTTCATACACTGACCTGATGGATTGATTCTCGCGGCACACGGGGATGAGGGATGATCCAGTCCCCGCACGGGACGGCATAGTTAAGCCCGATTAACATAGGAACGGGCAGCACTTTTGCCAAGTAAAGCTAACGGCAAGTCATGGACGCTTTCTGAACGATTCCAGCCGGAAACGCCTGAAATTTAGCCAGTCGGGACCGCCTCGCACCTCGGCACGCTGGCCAGAGCCTAAGACGTCCCCCAAAGGAATGTCGCCCGGCAGTCAAACCCTGCTTCATGGCGTGACAATGGCGCGGGCAGCGGTGCCGCGCCTTGACGGAAATCAGGAAGGACCAGCCGCCCATCGGCGCGCCGGCAAACCGGCAGCGTACAGGCCGCCAGACGGGGAACGCAGAGGGCCCCGTCTTGGTCGTTCATGAGCGCGTCGATACCGCCCTCGCCCAGCGCCTCGACGGTTACCGCTTCCGCCTCCCCCGCACCGAGTTCGAGGCGAAAGCGATTGTCCCAGAGTAGGCGCTCGCCGGGGCGAAGCGCGCCGTGCGGCAAGCCGGTCTTGCGGACCTCACGGTAGACAGCCAAGAACGCGCGGCCTGGAACGATCTGGCAGCGCCCCAAAGTCTGTGCCTTGTCCGGCTCCGCACGAAGCCCTTCGAGCAGCGCTTCGAGCTTGGCGAGCCGCAGCGGCTCGCTCGAACCGCCCACCGCTGCGATAAGCCGCGCAAGCGCCCGAAGGCCCACCTCCTCGGGAGCGTCCAACAGGTCGAGACGAGAGACCGATGCATACCCCGCGGGGCTACGCTCGCAGTGCCCCTCGAGAAACCGATCGACCGCTGCCTCGATCGCCAAGCGTGCCCGGCGCAGCCGCCGCGCCGACAGCGCGATTGCCTCCGGCTCGAGGCCGATCTCCGACAGCGCCGCCATCGCTTCCCGCAAGCGTACCCGCTCGAAGCGGGCATCCTGGTTGCTCGGATCGGAACTGTAGGGGAGATCGGCCGCCTCGGCGGTCGCGACCAGCCGCGCCTTGGGGACCTCCAGCAGCGGCCTCAGGAGCGTGAGCCCCGCCCAGTCGCCCTCCTCGGGGATCGCCGCAAGCCCATCGAGCCCGCTGCCCCGCTTGAGCCGCATCAGGAACGTCTCCGCCTGATCGTCCAGATGATGGGCTGTCACGAGCGCCGGAATGTCATGGGCCGTACAATAGGCCGCCATGAGGCCGTAGCGTGCCGCGCGGGCCCGCGCCTGCAGACTCGCGTCGACGGGCCCGTGCCGCCAGGTCAGGATCGCGTGGCGTACCCCAAGCCTGTCCGCGATCTCGGCCACCGTCTCCGCCTCGGCCCGGGAGCCCGGCCGCAGGTCATGGTCCACGGTCAGGGCCACGGGCGCAGGCAATGCATGCCGGCGCGCAAAATCCACACTGAGATGCAGCAAGGCGACGCTGTCCGGCCCGCCGGACACGGCGAGCGCATAGCTTCCACAGCGGGCCAAGGGCGCCAGGAACCGGTCGGTCTCGGCCTCGGTGAGCGGGGTGGCTGTCATAGCCCTCAGCATTGGCGCAAGGGGCCCCACGGGGCAAGTCCGGGCGGTGGCGCCGGACGCGTCAGCGGAGCGTCGGCGGCAGGCTCACGACCGTTCGCGCCCGGCGGTTGCGCGCCCGGCACGAGAGGGCTTCACAGTTCGCGACCAGGCGCTCCCGGCCGTAGGAGACGGTGGGGATTGACGCGGCGGTGGACCCGTTGCCTCTCCAGCATACGTCTTCACGGCCACGGCCCGCTCGGCGCCGAGCATCAGGTTGTGCTGGGAGTCGCCCCATTCGTCCGCATGGCCTCGACGAGGATCCGGTAGTCGGGATTGGCCCGCAGCCAGCGGACCTGGCGGCTCAAAGTCGCCTTCGCGGCCGGGGACAGTTCGGAACTGTCGCTGTCGAAATAGACCACATCGCCGGCGGCGGCGAATTGCGCGGAGCCGGCGGGACGCGACGCGCTGTCGACCCTCGCGGATGCCTCGGCGACAAGCCCTCCAGCGTCGCCCGAGCCGGCGGCTCCAAGCGTGTACTCCTGCGGCTGGGTCGTGGGACCCAAACAAGCGGATAGACCGGAAGACAGGAAAAACGCGCCCACAAGGGCGCCGGCGCGGCCGAAGCCACCGCACAGACGCATAACCGGATACTCCCAAACACGGTTGGTTATGGGAGAAGCCTAGGGGCCAAGCCGTTAATGCGGTGTTAGCCGTTTAAGGACCGGGAAAGCAAAACGGCGTCCCGCCAGTCGCGGTGCCGTGGGCCGGGATCAGGACCCGGCATGAGCACAGGGCTCTTGAGCTCAGCTCACAAAATGAGGGCCCAGAAAAGGAAAAGGATGCCCAAGGCGCCGAAATCTCAAGCGCGCTGGACATCCCAAATCCCGTAGTGAAACCCGAGAGTTTCCGCAAATCCGAGCGCCGAAGGCGCTCAGGATCTGCCATACCGGTGTTAGCCGAGCTTCAGCGGCTCGACAACAACGGCCTTCTCGTGGTGGCCGAAGCAACCGCCGAGCGAAACGGCAGCTGCAACGAGCATGACAGCGGCGATAACGCCCTTCAAACCCTGCATGGTCTTCTCTCCTTTGGTTAATACGGCAAGTGCCGTCTTTGCGTGTACCGGTGCAGCGCATTCAGATCAAGATCGGACTGAGGTCTCCTGACGGATTTGCCAGCCCATGATGCGAAAATGCCACGCCGAATCTTGTCGTTCGTCCTTGGGAAGCTATCCCCCGATGAAACGCTGAGCAAGGCGCGGTTAACCACGTTGGGTGGTTCGCGTTAAGGAAAGGTAACCATGTGTTGCAGCAGCGACACAGACGGCCTTCAAGCGCCGAAAAACGAAGCAAAAATGCGAAAAAGTCACCGTCGAATCGCGGGCTGTCCGTGACCAAATCGCACCATCGGGACTCACACCCGGCAGGCGGCACGACCCGTAGCCACATGGCCGGATTCGATGCCCGGCTCGCCTAGGGACGAGAGCCGGCAGAGGTACGACAGCGGCCGAAGCCGCCCCATGCCGCGCCGCAGCAATCAGGCCCTAAACGGCCCTCTCGATCTGCCGCGATAGGATCGCGGAAAACTCGTCGGCGAAGCCCCGCAGCCGGGCCGCATAGCGCGTCCGCTCCACCTCGAACTTCAAGGCGAAGATCTTGGCCGGAATCGCGACGAACCACCCCAGCGCCGCCGCCAGAAGGCCCTGGGCGACCCCTGGGGACACTGAGGCCAGGCTAGCGAGATCGCTGCCCGCTGCTCCCTGAAAGGCCGACATGAGGCCCCAGGCGAGACCAAAGAGCCCAATGAGCGGCGCGGCGGCCGCGATGGCGGGCAGAAGGGTCAACCCGCGTCCCAGCCCCTCGACGTCCCGTAACAGAGCGACGTTGGTCACCGTGTCGATGCGGTCCTGGACGCCGGTCATCGGCCGCGCCGCCGGCTGGCCATTCTCGGTCTCGGTGGAGCGCTTCCATTCGCGCATGGCCACCACGAACAGCGAGGCCATGCCGCCGTTCCGGCGCTGCGACAGCGCCTGATAGAGTTCGTCCAGCGCCTGGCCCGACCAGAACACCTTCTCGAACTTGTCCGCCTCTTTCCGCGCCCTGGCGAACTGGATCAGCTTCCGGACGATCACGGTGACACTCCAGACCAGGGCGATCAGAAGCGCGGCGATAGCCAGTTGCACGCCCAACGGCGCATCGAGGATCAACCCCAGCACCGACGGGGCGGCAAACGATGGGTCGCCAACGGCGAGCGCGGCATCCGGATTCATCGCAATCCTCTCAAGCGCAACCCCCGAGACCTAGACTCTCGGAAGACTCAAATTCCAGTAGTCCCAATCTCGCGGGGCATCAAAATGGCTGCAAAAACCGATAGTTAAAAGCCCGCAAGCCCGTACCAAGTTCCACTGCGGCGGCCCATAGGTTCAATCGCGCACCTTAACGAAACGTTCAAGCGCATCGCGGACGAGGTGCCCCAGACGCTGCGGCTTGCCGGCCTTGGATACGAGCACCACGGACACTTTGAGGCGCGCCAGCGGGACGCCGTCTCGGCGCACCTCTTGGGACAGGATCAATGTGGCGCCCCCGATCTCCGCGCAGTGCGTCACCACTTCGAGCACCTCGTCGATATGGGCAGGCTTCAGATAGTCCACCTCGATACGCCGCACGACGAACACGGCCGGATCCCCCTCAACCGGGTTCTCGAGACTACGGTGATCGATGCCGAGATTGCGGATGAAGTCGGACCGGCCCCGCTCGGCGAACTTCAGAAAGTTCGCGTGATAGACGAGCCCGGTGAAATCGGTGTCCTCGAAATAGACACGCACGGGGAGGATGTGGCGGTCCCCCTCGATCCGTCCGGCAAGATCGGGCCAATTGCTGGGCGGGGTTTCGCTCACTCCTCCTCTCCTCCCCGGAAGAGAACGCCTTGCGCGCCTCGGGCGGCGCGGTCACGCCCAGGTGCTCGAAGGCCTGCCCCGTCAGCACCCGGCCACGTGGCGTGCGTGCGATGAAGCCCTGCTGCAGCAGATACGGCTCGATGATTTCCTCGATGGCGTCGCGCGGCTCCGACAGCCCCGCGGCAATGGTCTCGATGCCGACGGGCCCACCGCCATAGTTCACGGCGATCAGGCGCAAGTAACGGTGATCAAGCGCATCGAGCCCGCGCCCGTCTACTTCCAGCTGCGACAGCGCGCTGTCGGCCAGCGCCGCATCGACGGCCCCATCGCCTTGCACGGCCGCGAAGTCGCGCACCCGGCGCAACAGACGCGCCGCCACGCGTGGCGTACCCCGCGACCGCTTCGCAACTTCCATGGCGCCATCTTCCGTCAGCGGTAACCCCAAGAGCCGCGCGCCCCGGCGCACGATCTCCTGCAACTCGCTCACCTCGTAGAACATGAGCCGGATGGGAATGCCGAAGCGCTCGCGCAACGGCGTCGTCAGAAGCCCCGTGCGCGTGGTCGCGGCGACAAGCGTGAACCGGGCGAGGTCGATGCGCACGGAGCGCGCCGCCGGTCCTTCGCCGATAATGAGGTCGAGCTGGAAGTCCTCCATGGCGGGGTAGAGAATCTCCTCTACCGCAGGGCTGAGGCGATGAATTTCGTCGATGAAAAGCACATCCCGCTCTTCGAGATTGGTGAGCAGTGCCGCGAGATCCCCGGCCTTCGCGATCACCGGACCCGAGGTCGCGCGGAAATTGACCCCGAGCTCGCGCGCCACGATCTGTGCGAGCGTCGTCTTGCCCAGGCCCGGGGGCCCCGCGAAGAGCACGTGATCGAGCGCCTCTCCCCGCGACCGGGCCGCATCGATAAAGACCTTGAGATTGGCACGTACCTTGGCTTGGCCGATGAACTCGGACAGCGTCTGCGGCCGCAGCGCCGCTTCCGGCTGGTCGTCGTCGCGCTTCGCGGAGGCCAGGACCCGCTCGGTCATTGCGACAGCTCCTTCAAGCCGAGCCGGATCAGCTCGGCGGCGCCCGCTTCATTGCCCGCCATGCGGATGGCGGTGCTGACCGCGGCGGCGGCCTCCCCATGCGCATAGCCGAGATTGGTGAGCGCGGAGACCGCGTCGCGCGCGGCCAGTCCCTCGGGGAGTTCCGCCACGGGAGACGGCGCACCGCCAGGCACGGAAATGGCAGGCGCGAGCGCCGGCATCTTGTCCTTCAGTTCGGCGACGATCCGCGCGGCGACCTTGGGACCCACGCCCTGGGCACGGGCCACGTGGGCTTTGTCCTGCAGCGCTACCGCGTTGGCGAGGTCGGCCACGGTGAGCGATCCCAGCACCGCCAGCGCCACTTTGGCACCCACGCCCTGCACCGGTCTGCAGCGCCCGGAACCAGGCGCGCTCATGCTCGGAAGCAAAGCCGTAGAGCCGGACGTGTCCTCGCGCATGTGCGTATCGATCGCGAGCGATACCGGCTCGCCCACGGGCGGCAAGGCGCCGAGCTGGCGCGCGCCCATGGTCACCTCGTAGCCGACGCCGCCCACGTCGATGATGGCGGTCGAAACCGAGACCGAATCCACAAGCCCCGTCAGCTTTCCGATCATGACGCCGTCCTCTGGGACCTTAAGTCCGCTCGCGCCACCGCGTCTTCGAGCTTCGACCAGTTGCGCGAGTGAGCATGCGTGATGGCGATGGCGAGCGCATCGGCGGCATCGGCGCTGCCGGGGTCCGCCTTGGGCAGCAGATATTTCACCATGGCCCGGATTTGATCCTTGTCCCCATGGCCCGCGCCGATCACGGTCTTCTTGACGGCGTTGGGCGCGTATTCGGCGATTGTCAGCCCGGCCATCGCCGGGACCAGCATGGCGATGCCGCGCGCCTGGCCGAGCTTGAGGGTCGCGGCCCCGTCCCGGTTCACGAAAGTCTGCTCGATGGCCGCTTCCGCCGGGGCCATTTCTGCCAGCACGCCCGACAGCCCATCGAATATCTGCCGCAGGCGCACGCCGAGACTCTCGGCGGCGTCGGACGACACCGACCCGCAGGCGATGAAGCCGAGCTTCACCCCGTCCGTATCGATGACACCCCACCCCGTGTTTCGTAAACCAGGATCGATGCCCATAATGCGAATCGCGCCCCTCATGGCCGAATCGTAGCACAGCGCGGAAGGATGGCAGGCGGCTCAGAACATCGAAATTGACGCTCTCCGGGAACGGACGGCCGGATGCGGCGTTGGACCTTCTGGTATGGGTGGCTTCCCTTGTGCGTGCGACCAGTCGCCAAGGCTTGCGGCCCCTGCCGAAGGGGGAGCACAGCGATGGCCGGCGCAGAACGCGAAATCACCGACCCTGTCGAAGCGGCCAAGCATGGCATTGGCAGCTCAAAGCGCCTGATCGCCGCCACACTGGACGACCTCAGCGCGCACCATAGCTGGCTCGAGACCTATCATCGCGACGAGCGGCTGCGGGCGGAACGCCTGCGCCGCCGGGAACTGCGCGACCGGCTGGAACGCGGCGTCCGACACGCCATGACCAGGACCAAACGCGCCGCGCAAACGACCTATGTTGGCGGACGCCGCGTGGCCCGCTTCTCTAAGCGGCATGCCCTCGCCTTCGCGCGCTGGGCGTCTCCAAGACTGCAGACCTTTGTGCAACACGCCGCCGAGACGACGTCGACGGCGTGGTGCTGGTCTCGGAAGCACACGCCGATTTTCGCTCACCAAGCTTTCTCAGCCGCGCACGACGGCTTCGCGTGGTCGGTTCAGGCTTCCGAGGATGCAGGCCACGTCTTCCGGCAGCGCATAGCCACGCTTGCCGACGAAGCTCGACCGAGCTTTGGCGCCGGTCCGCTCCCCTGCGCCGCCGCGGTGAACTCGAATGGCTGAGGACGCGGCTGTACATGCGGCGAGTCCGCGCCGAGGCCGCGAAGCGCCTCACCGACGCGGTCGCCACATCGCAGACGCTCGCCCAAGCCCGAAAGAGGATCTATCGCTGGACGATCCGCGGGCTCCGGATCAGTAAGCCCGCGGCACAGCGCGCACACGGCGCGGCGCTCCGCATCGAGGCCGATCTGTCCGACCGCATCATTCGGATCACGCCGGAATTTCGCCGGCTCTTGCGGGCCCATATGCCGGCAGCCAACGTGGCGGCGGAGGCTCCCGCCTCGGAGGGATGCCGCGCCCTGATCGTGAGGCCGAACACCGCCCTCGCCTGTGTTGCGCCCGCCGAGCACAAACTGCCCGCTCCGTATCACGCCTAAGAGGCTGCGCTCAGCCGGTCGCTACCGCTCGAGGAATCGCGCCTTCAGATCCTTGGTCCGGGCGGTCGTGTGGTCGAGAAGGCAAAAGACAACGGCATTGGAGCGGCCCGTGCCGCCGTACCACTCGTAGCCGACCGCGTCGCAGTCCTCTTCCTTGAACTTGATCCAGTCGCGCTGCGAGGCCAGGAGCGTATCTTTCCAGGCCTTCAGATCCTCGGCGGGCATGTAGTCGTTGTTCTTGAAGGTCGCCATGACCTGCTTCCACACGGCGTTCAGCTCCGCGTCGGCCTTCTTGTATTCCCTGCTGACGCACTCGCCGATCTCGATCGTGGTTTGCGCGTTGTCGCAGATTGCCTTCTCTTGTGCGAGTGCTGAGCTGCCGGCCAGCAGACCCGCTCCTAAAGCCATCGGTATCAAAACGCGCATGGGGTCCTCCGCTAGAGCTCGGTCATCACGCGGTACTATCCCCCGTGACCGTGACAGCTCTCAAGCGCTGTCTGTGTCCGCCGTTTCCGGCTCCCGCACCTCGGGCAGGAAGACGGTCTGCAGCAGGCCACCGCCGGGCCTGTTGACGATCTGGATGCTGCCCCCCGCCCGGGTCACGATCTCATGGGCGATGGTGCCCGAGCCCGGCGCCGGGAATGTTCTGGCGCGCGCGGGATCGGCCCGGAAGAACGGCTCGAAAACCTGACCGAGGACCTCTTCGGGAATGCCGGGGCCATCGTCTTCGATGGTGACCATGGCGTTGGTTCCGTCACCGCCGACACCGACCCGGGCGCGAACGCCGTGCGTTGCCGCATTGATGATGAGATTGCGCAAGGCGCGGTTCAGCTTGAGGCGCCCCGCCAGAACGGTTACCGGATGGGTGGCCGCCAAGGTGACGTCGAAGTCCTGCTGTTTGAGCTCCGTGCAGATGCTTCCGACCAGATCGTCGAGCTCTACCCGCTCCGGCGCCTCCGCGCCGGTTTCCTCGCGCACGAGCAGGATGGCGCTATCGGCGATGCGCTCCAACTCGTCGATGTCGTTGAGCCATTTCTCCCGGTCCTCCTCCTCCGGCACGAACTCGGCGCGCAGCCGCATGCGGGTGATGGGCGTGCGCATGTCGTGACCGGCGGCGGCCACGAGCCGCATCCGGCTTTCCATCGCACGCTTCAGGCGTGCCGATAGCGAGTTGAGCGCGCGCGCCGTGGCGCGAACCTCCGCCGGCCCCTTTTCAGGCAGTTCGGACATCATGCCGTCCGGTCCCACGGACTCCACGGCGTTCTCCAGAAACACGAGCGGACGGACCATGCGGCTCGAGGCGAAAACGGCCACTGCCGTCGCGCCCACGGTGATGAGGAACAGCCAGCGCAGAAGCGCCCACCACGGCACGCCCTGGGGCGGCAGCCGCGTGATGGGCATCGGTAGGCCAGCCTTTGTCCTGAATGGGAATCCAGACGGCGAGCGACCCGGGGCGCAGCGGCGCGAGTGCGTCACAACCACATCGAGGTTGTAGCCCTTGTCTCGCAGCTTCTCCCGCAGCGCGTCGGTCGTGCGGCTATAAGGATGGCCGCGCGGTTCGGGGCGCAGCCGAAGTGTTTCGGGAGACTTCTCAGCCAGGTCGGCATACAGGGACACCTGCTTCGCCGCGATATCGAGAGCGTGGCCCGACCGGGGCGGCGGTCCGAGCAACAGAAACAGCACGAAGGTCATGAGAGCCATGACCGAGACGATCGCCAGCACGAGCAGGACCGCGATCTTCACGCGAAGTGTATTCATGCCGGGCCGTCCTCGGTATCGACCTTCACGGCGAGCTGATAGCCGCCATTGCGAACCGTCTTGATGAGCTGCGTGCCCCTGCCCCCGAGCTTCCGCCGCAACCGGCTGATGAGCACATCGATGGACCGGTCGAACCCGTCGCCCTCACGCCCTCGTGTCAGGTCGAGCAGCTGGTCGCGCGACAGGACCCTTCCGGGGCGCTCCAGAAACGTCTTGAGAAGATCGAACTCGGCGCCGTCAGATCGACGTCGCCTTTGGGGCCGGAGACAGACCGCGTCTGCGGGTCCGCCGTGTACCCCTCGAAGCGGTAAACCTTCTCGATCGGCGCCTCGGCGGGCGCATCCCCGCGGCGTCGCAAGACGGCCCGCACACGGGCGATCAGCTCACGCGGGTTGAACGGCTTGCCGAGATAGTCGTCGGCGCCGATCTCGAGCCCGATGATGCGATCCACGTCCTCCTTGAGGGCCGTCAGCAGAATGATGGGGACATTGGACCGGGAGGCTCTGAGATCGCGGCAGGCGTCCAGGCCCGATCCGTCGGGAAGCATCACGTCGAGAACAACGAGGTCCACGTGGTGAGTAGCCAGCTGCTCATGCAATTCGCGGCAACTGGCGGCCAGAAGCACGCGGAAGCCCTGGCTCTCCACATAGCGCGCGAGGAGCTTCCGGATTTCGGGGTCGTCGTCGACGACGAGGATTCGTGGCGGCGTAGTCATGGAAGCGTCTTCTAGCGCCTCTCGGCGCCGCCCACGAGACCCATGTTGTTACGAAAGTGCATGGATGCCGCCCCAGCAATGTTTCGACACAAATTTGCGGGACCCGGAAACGTTCCGATACGCGGGAGAACTAGGCCCGCAACGTAAGAGCGCTAAATCTCGGTTCAGCAGCAACAGACAAGGATGCACGTCAAATGAAGCTGACCAAGACACTTGCGACCGTCGCGGTCGCCGGCGCTCTCAGCGTAGCCGGCCTTACGGCAGTCACCCTGGCAACCGGCACCGAGAAGGCCTGGGCCTATCCCGGGTCCCGCGGCGACGGTCCGAAAGGCAAAATGTGCGAGCGCGGCAAGCACGGTAAGTATGGCAAGCACGGGGCGCACAGGGGCCCCAAGGGTCCTGACCGTCTGGCCTCGCGCCTGAGCGCGATGGAGACGCAGATCGGCATCCGCGCCGAACAGCTCGACGACTGGCGCGATTTCACCGACGCCCTGCAGGCGACCATGAAGCCGCCGTTCATGCGTCCGGGTGGCCCCGCCAGGATGGCACCGGGTGAAACGCCCGCACCGTTCTCGATGGCCGATGGTCTCGCGGACCGTGCGATCGAGCGCGGCGAAGACGCCGAGAAACTGAAGGCCGCCGTCGCCAAGCTCAGGACGACCCTGACTCCGGAACAGCTCGATAAGGTCACGCAGATTGAGCAGCAGCTCCGGGACCGCATGGCACGCCATCATGGCTGGAAGCACGGCAAACGTGGCCCTGGCGGCCCCAAGCCGCCGGCAGCCGCACCCGGCAGCACCCCGGCCCCGGATGCACCCGACGGATCGGACGACGATGAGGACAACACCTAAAGGCCTTGCACTCTCCTAGGCCTGAGCCTCCCGGCCACGCGCTTCCCCACAGTACTGGCCGGGAGAGCGAAAGGCGGGAGCCCTCCCGGGGGCTTCCGCCTTTTCATTTGCGCGACCCTTGCACGTTCCGTTTGTCGCCGCCTGCTTTTGCGTCGGGAATTACTGTCCGCCGGCGCTCACTTGGCGCTCGGCATCGGCACCGCATTGGCGAACAGCCCCTCGCCCCATTCGTGCAGCGGGTTGCCGAAGTCCGACTCCGCGTGGATGGCCTTCCCCTTCCGGGCCTCCCATTTCGCGCCATAGGTCTCATAGGGAAAGTGCTGCAGATAGTAATCGCAGGTCTCTTCCCAATGACCGACCGACAACGATTTGCCGTAGTGCTGGCAATACAGATCCGTCTTGACGGCGGTCATGCCTCGCGGCGTGCGCCCGTCACCCTCCGCAAAGCCGATTGTCTCACGGTTACGCCAAAACATGAGAATGTCGCGCTGCTCGGGACCGTAGAAGCGCCGGAAATCCATCAACGCGCTGTCGGACGTGTAGGGAGCCTGGTCCTCGGCCGTCAGATAGGCATCGAACAGCCGGACCCGCAGCGCGTCGACGTCCGGGCCGAGCCCGCCCAGATAGGCGCGCACATCGCCCGTCACGCGCTCGTCCGGATCGAAACAGAACATCCAGTCATGTGGCAATTGCGCCCGCGCCATCTCCAGCAACAACCCGCGATGGCGCCCCTCGGCGCGCTTGCGCGCATCGACGTCCCGCTCCCAGGCCTGGTTGGCGACGATCAGCGCGACCTTCGGATGCGCGCGGAGCAGATCGACCGTCTCGTCCGTACTGGCGTCGTCATACGCGATGATCGCGTCCACATGATCTGCGAGATAGTCCAGCGTGTCGGGGAGGATCAGCGCTTCGTTGCGCATCCGCGTCATGGCGACGACTTGGTGGGACTGCCCCAGCAGCGCCTCGTTGCCCACGATGACGCTCTCGGTCTCCCGAACCTGCCAAGTGCTGGTGTCCGCTGCCGTCATTCGCCAATCACCGTTTCAAGCGACTGATGTCTTATAGGCTCACAGAAAGAACCGGTCGACAATCGCCACGATCCAGACCATGGCCGTGATGGCGATTACACAGAATACGCCTGCCGACGCCAAATCCTTCGTGACCTTGATTGCTTCGTGCCGCTCGGGGTGCACATGGTTGCAGAGACGCTCGATGGCCGTGTTGAGGAATTCCATGGCGAGCATCAGGGCGATGCTTCCCATCAGCGCCGCCCAGACCCACAGATTGTCGGCGATGAAGATCGAGACCGGCAGCGCGAGGACACCCAACGCCACCTCCTGCTTGATGGCCGCCTCTGTCGCCAAGCCCTCTCTAAAACCGCCCATCGTGTTCCAGAAGGCACGACCGATGCGGATCAAACCGCCCTTTCCCGGCAAGGCAGCCTGTCCGTGTACGGGCCGGGAGGCGGCGCCTTCACGTGGCGGAATTGCGTCCATCATCTTGCCTTTCGCAGCCTCAGGCTGCCGTCAGCTTCTGCAGAACCTCGTCGGACAAATCGAAATTCGCGTAGACCTGCTGCACGTCGTCGGAATCTTCCAACGCATCGATCATGCGCAAAAGCGTACCGCCGGCGTCCTCGTCGATCGGCACTTCAAGCTTCGGACGCCATAGGATCTGCATGGTGCTGGCCTCGCCGAAGCGATCCTCCAGCTCCTTGCCGACCTGATGCAGCTCGTCCGGCGTGCAGTAGATCGTGTGACCTTCCTCGGTCGTCTCCACATCGTCGCCGCCGGCCTCGATGGCCGCTTCCAGCATGTCGTCGGCCGACCCCTTGTCCAGATCGTACTGGATCGCGCCCATGCGGTCGAAATTGAACGACACGGAGCCTGTTTCGCCGAGATTGCCCCCGTGCTTGGAGAAGATCGAGCGCACTTCGCTGGCGGTGCGATTGCGGTTGTCGGTCAGGGCCTCGACGATCACGCCGACGCCGCTAACGCCAAAGCCCTCGTAGCGGACCTCTTCGTAGTTGTCGCCGCCCGCTTCCTGGCTCTTCTTGATGGCGCGGTCGATATTGTCGTTGGGCATATTCTGAGCCCGCGCGGCCTGGATCGCAGTCCGGAGGCGCGGATTCATCGCCGGGTCCGGCATGCCCAGCTTTGCCGACGTGGTGATCTCTCGCGCGAGCTTCGAGAACAGCTTCGAGCGCTTTTTATCCTGAGCTCCTTTTCGGAACTGGATGTTTTTGAATTTGGAATGGCCTGCCATGGCCTGTTCCCTAGTCGCTTCGCCCCGTTTCGGTCAAGCCCTTGGGGCTAGAGACTGTGGGCGGTGCGGGCCTGTCGACCGCCTGGCCGTGCGTGTCGGGGATTGTCTCAGGCAAAAAAGAAGCCGCCCCGAGGGGCGGCTTCCGTAAGTGTC